>DATLME010000123.1:0-3406 GCA_035537395.1 Sphingomonas sp.
CGTTGCGGGTGAAGATCGCGACGCCGTTGCCGTACTGATGCTCGCTCGGCAGTCGCACCGCATGGTCGAAGTCGGTCGCGCGGACGATCTGGAGCACCGGCCCGAAGATCTCCTCCTTGTACGCGCTCATCTCGGTGGTGACGTGGTCGAACAGCGTGGGCCCGATGAAGAAGCCTTCTTCATGCCCCTGCAGCGCGAAGCCGCGACCGTCGACGACCAGCTCGGCGCCCTCGTCGACCCCGGTCTGGATCCAGTTCTCGATCCGCGTCCGATGCGCGGCGTTCACCACCGGCCCGTAATGCGCGTCATTGTCGGTCGACACCCCGACCCGCAGCGCTGCGATCGCGGGGATCAGCTTTTCGCGCAGCGCGATCGCGGTCTTCTCGCCGACCGGCACCACCACCGGCAGCGCCATGCAGCGCTCACCCGCCGAGCCGAACGCCGCGCCCGACAGATCGGCGACCACCTGGTCGAGATCGGCGTCGGGCATGACGATGCCGTGGTTCTTGGCGCCGCCCATTGCCTGGACGCGCTTGCCCGCTGCGACACCGCGCCGGTAGACATAATGCGCGATGTCCGACGAGCCGACGAAGCTCACCGCCGCGATGTCCGGGTGATCGAGGATTGCGTCGACCATTTCCTTGTCGCCGTGCACCACCTGGAGGATTCCCTCGGGCAGCCCCGCCTCGCGGAACAGCTCGGCGAGCCGTACCGGGACCGACGGGTCGCGCTCGCTTGGCTTGAGCAGGAACGCGTTGCCGGTCGCGATCGCGACCCCCGACATCCACAAGGGGATCATCGCGGGGAAGTTGAACGGGGTGATCCCCGCGCCGATCCCGAGCGGCTGGCGCATCGAATAGACATCGATCCCCGGCCCTGCGCCCTGGGTATATTCGCCCTTCAGGACGTGCGGGATACCGCAGCAGAATTCGATCACCTCGAGACCGCGCTGGATATCGCCCTTGCTGTCCGCGATCACCTTCCCGTGTTCCGAACTCAGCAGATGCGCCAGCTCGTCCATATTGGCTTCGACGAGCGCCTTGAAGTTGAACATCACCCGCGCGCGGCGCTGCGGGTTGGTTGCCGCCCAGCCCGGCTGCGCCTTCAGCGCCGCCGCAACCGCACGGTCGAGATCGGCCTGGGTCCCGAGCGTGACGTTCGCCTGTACCTTGCCGGTGTTCGGGTCGAACACCTCGCCGGTGCGTCCGCCGCCGCCGCCGGATTGCCCCACGATGTGATGGTCGATGATGCGCATTCTACTCTCCACGTACGGGGCTGGCGCGTCTATCTCACTGGCTCCGCTGGCAAGCAACCCTAAGCATCGCCGCGCGCAACTCGCCCGACCGGGACCAGCCGGTGGCGACCGTCCGCGTCGGCGATCTCGGCGACGGCGACCCCGAACACCGCCTCCGCGACCGCCGGGGTAAGCGCGTGCGCCGCCACCCGCCCGTGCTCGAGCACCAGTATGTCGTCGGCGATCCTGGCGGCATGGGCGAGGTCGTGAAGCACGACGACGACGCCGGCCCCCGCCGCCGCCACCGCGCCAAGGCGGTCGAGCAGGTCGAACTGATGCGCGGGGTCGAGGCTCGCCAGCGGCTCGTCGGCGAGCAGCCAGCGCGGCTCCCCCGCAAGCACCCGGGCGAGCAGCACGCGAGCACGTTCGCCGCCCGACAATTCGGCTACCGGTCGCGCGGCAAGGTCGAGCGTGTCGGTGTCCGCCATCGCGCGTTCGATTGCCGCGGCATCCCCCGCCGGCCCGCTATCGTGCGCGAAACGGCCGAGCGCGACCACGTCGCGCGCCGCGATGTTCCAGTGCACCACCGCGTCCTGCGGCAGGTAGCCGATCAACTGCGCCCGTCGTCGCGGCTCGATCCGGCTGACGTCGGTATCGCCGAGCCTGACGTGCCCCGCGGTGGGAACGACCAGGGCAGCGAGCGCCTTGACCAGCGTGCTCTTGCCCGCGCCGTTGGGGCCGAGGATCGCGGTCACCCGTCCCGGTCGCAGGGTCGCAGCAACGTCGGTGAGCACCGCCCGCCCGCCGAGCATTACCGTCACGTGATCGATCGTCAGATCCATGCGCGACCCCGTTCCTTCAGCATCAGCACGAGGAAGAATGGCGCGCCGATCAGCGCCATCGCGACGCCGAGGCGAACCTCGCCCGCGCCCGGCACCAGCCGCACGATACTGTCGGCGGCGAGGATCAGCGCCGCGCCGCCAAGCGCCGACGGCAGCAGCAAGGCACCGGGGCGGTGTCCGAACACCGGCCGCAGCAGGTGCGGTACCACCAGCCCGACGAACCCGATCACCCCTGTCACCGCCACTCCCGCACCGACGACGAGCCCCGTACCGAGCACGACCAACAACCGCACCCGTCCGAGACGGACGCCGAGCGTCCGCGCCGCCGCCTCGCCGAGCGACAGCGCATCGAGCGCGGGCGCGGTTCGCAACAAGAGCACCGCACCCACCAGCATCGGCGGCAGCGCCATCCGCACGTCGCTCCAGCCGCGATCGGTCAGCGCGCCCATCATCCAGTCGATCACCTCGGCGACCGCATAGGGGTTGGGCGCGATCGAGATCAGGAACGCGGTCAGCGCCCCCGCCAGGCTCGCCAACACCGTCCCCGCGAGCACGAAGCCCACCGCACTCCCCGATCGCCACGTCAGTGCGGCGAGCAGCGCCATCGCGCCGCCCGCGCCGGTCATCGCCGCCGCGAACACGATCGGTCCGGTCGCTACCCCCGCCACGATCGTCGCGACGGCGCCAAGCGCCGCCGCAGACGACACGCCGACCACCGCCGGATCCGCCAGCGGGTTGCGCAGATAGCCCTGCAACGCCGCCCCCGACAGACCCAGTGTCGCGCCAAGCGCCGCGCCGAGCACCGCGCGCGGCAATCGCAACTCGATGATGATCCACCAACGCGGATCAGCGGAGAACAGGGCCGACGCCGGCACCCACGCCTTGCCGCAACACAGTGACGCAACGAACAGCACCACCACGAGCAGCGCCAGCAGCGCGAGCTTCGTACCGCGGGTCACAGCGTCCGCCGGATCGCGGCCAGACGAGCCAGCGCCGGCGGGATCGTCGGCCCGCCGCAATTCATCAGTCGTCGATCGAACCGCGCCTCGGGCGTCCGCCTCAGCAACGCCCGGCGCAGCGACGCCGCGCGGCCCTCGCTGGCCGGCGCGATGACGATCCGCGGCGGCGCGGCCACGATCGATTCAGCCGGAAGGGTGCCGGTATAGGCCAGCCCATAGCCTGCCGCGGCGTTGGCGAAGCCGGCAAGCGTCATCATCTCGTCGAGCAACGTCCCCCCGCCACTGGCCAGGTCCCCCGCGATATAGAGCAACGCTGCCGGCCGGGCCCGCGTCGGTGGCGCTGCTCCGGCAACCGCGGCATCGATCCGCGC
>DATLME010000124.1:0-3327 GCA_035537395.1 Sphingomonas sp.
CATCTTGGAATGCCGGGTGAATGCCTCGCCGCCGACGATGTCGTCCAGTACCGCAGCGGGAAGGTTCATCGAGAACAACGATGCTAGGCGTGCCATCGTGTCCCGTGGCCGCGCCGTGAGCACCTCGCTGTCGAGGGTGCGGACCCGCTTGGCGCCGAACCGCGCAACGAGGTCGGCAAACAAGGCTTGCTGCGCGAGCCACCCGACTGCGGCAACCTGCAGGTCGGTCAGCCCGAGATAGTCGCGCGCCGTGAAGCCAAGGTCGACCAACTTGTCGTCGGTAAGGCCCAGTAGCAGCGTTCTTACCCATAACCGACCGTCCAGCCCCTTCTTCGCGACCGATCCCAGATATGTTCGCAGCGGGGCATGGAGCAGCACCGCGCCCGCGTCGGGGCGGAGCGCCAGCATTGGCGCCGCCAGCGCATGCACCGCATTCGACGGTTTGACGATCACCGCCTCGCCGGCCGCGAACGGTCGCGAGAGCAGCGTCAGCGTATCGTTCAGCACCGAAGCCATGTCGGGGCCGCCGCCGCCGCGGCGCCGCCAACCGATAATGTCGTTGAGGATCACGGGCTCCTTCAGCCCCATCGCCCAACCCGGCCGATCGAACGCGCGCGCGAGCAGCGTCGAACAGCAGAATGCGGAATGGAAGATGAAGTGGATCGGTGCCGCAAGGCCGGCCGACGCTGCAGCGATATCCCGCGCGATGACGACCGGTTCGAGGCCTTCCGGCAGATACTCGTCGGTGATGAAGGTCGCACCACGGTGTACTGCACGCGGCACGTCGAGGAAGTGGATGGCATCATGGACGGGATCGTAGCGGTGCGCGAGCCACGCGGCGTCGCGGATCGCTGCCGGTGGGAAGGGAGGTTGCGAGGTTCGGATCGCGGCAGGCCCTGTCATCGCCAAGGGTCTGCGCGACCACAACGGTATTTGTCCATCGCTATGATCGCGGTATGCCCCGGCAAGAGGTGGGAATGAAGCAGATAGACGTGCGCGCGACACTGGCGACGGCGAGCCAGGCGCAGCGATCCGGCAATCACCCGGAGGCCGCGAGATTGTGCAGCCTGGTGCTCGCGCAGGTGGGGGAACATCCGCTCGCGCTCAACATGCTCGGCATGCAGGCGCTGGCGCGCAGGCACGGCGACGATGCGAGTAACATGTTTCGCAGGGCGATAGCGGCAGATCCTGCGTCGCCCGATCTGCACATGAACCTGGCGAGTGCACGCCGTTCGATCGGCGACGATGCCGGCGAGCGCGCTGCGCTGGAGGGCGCGTTATCGATCGACCAGCGCCACTTCATGGCCTTGGTACGAATGGCGGAACTACTGGAGCGGCAGGGTGACGCCGCGCGGGCGGCCGAGCGCTGGAGCGGCGTGCTGGCAATGTCCGTGGCGATCGACGATCGCAGCCCCGCGCTGGAAACGATGCTCGATCATGCCCGGGCGTTCGTTGCTCGTCAGCAGGAAGGGCTTGCCCGCGCGGTCGATGCCGGCCTCGAGACAGCCCGCGCCGGCGTACCGGTGCGCGACCGGCGGCGGTTCGACGCGTGCATCGATCACATGCTCGGCCGGCGGCAGATCTATGCCAACAACTGCGCGGGGCTGCATGTCCCCTTCCTCCCCGCCGACGAATTCTTCGATCGCGAGCATTTCCCGTGGCTCGCACAGATCGAAGCCAAGACCGACGTCATACGACAGGAACTGGTCAATCTGCTCGCGGCCGATGCCGCGGCGTTGCGGCCCTATGTCGCGATGGATCCGGGCACGCCCGAGAACAAATGGTCGCCGCTAGACCACAAGCTCGACTGGGGCGCGTTCCACCTGTGGAAGAATGGGGTGCGCGACGATCAAGCGTGCGCACGGTGTCCGCAGACTGCCGAGGCGATCGAGGCATTGCCGCTCGCTACCCTGCCGGCGCGGGCGCCGACGATCTTCTTCTCTCTGCTCCAGCCCGGCACGCACCTGCCCGCACACACTGGGGTCAGCAACGTTCGCGCGATCATCCACCTGCCGCTGATCGTACCCGAAGGGTGCAGCTTCCGGGTGGGTGGCGAGACCCGCATTTGGCAGGTCGGCAAGGCGTGGGCGTTCGACGACACCATCGAGCATGAAGCGTGGAACCGCTCGGACCAGCTCCGTGCCATCCTGATCTTCGATGTCTGGAACCCGTATCTGTCGAATGCGGAGCGCGAACTGCTACAGGCGTTTTTTCCGGTTGCGGACGCGGGTGGCTACGACTTGCGCACGCAGATCGGGGACTAGCCGACCGGCGCCTCCGGCTACTTCGGCTTAACGAACTTCAGCGTCATCCGGTCGCTTTCGCCGATCGCCGCGTATTTCGCGCGGTCGACGTCCTTCAGGCGAAAGGCGGGCGGGAGCGTCCATACGCCCTCGGGCCAGTCCGCCGTGTCCTTGGGGTTGGCGTTGATCTCGGATCGGGCCGCCAGCTTGAAGCCCGCGCCGGTCGCAAGCGCGATCACCGTGCTGGTCTTCATATAACCGCTGGTCGATTCCGCCGCCGCGTCGCGTGCCTCGGGCAGGCGATGCTCGACGACGCCCAGCGTGCCGCCCGGCTTGACCATCCGGTACAGCGCCGCGAACATCGATCGCGCGCGATCCTCGCCACCGAAGCGCCAATTATGGACGTTGCGAAAGGTGAGCACGACGTCCGCGCTGGCGTCGGGCACCCCGGGCGCGCCGTCCTGCGCGGGCAGTGCGGCCAGCTTGACCTTGCCATAGGTCGCCGCATCCTTGGCCTGCATGCCTCGCACGCCGTTCAGCCCCTTGTCCCACGGGCCCGCCGCATAATAGGCGCCGCGCTTTGCGGTCAGCGGCGCCAGTATCTCGGTATACCAGCCCCCCGCCGGCCAGACCTCGACCACGGTATCGGTCGGCTTGACCCCGAAGAACGCCAGCGTCTCGGCGGGATGGCGATAGCGATCGCGCGCGACGTTGGCGGGCGTGCGGGTCGGCGCCGCGACCGCGGCCGCGATGGCCGCGGGAACCGCGGGGGTGCTGGCCGCGACGAGCATCGGCGCGGTCAGGAGCAGGAGGCTGGCATAGGGCTTCATCGGAGGCCTTTCGAGCAATGTTCGGGGCAGGGTGGCGCGGTCGCGCCCAATGCGCAAGCCGCTTCGGGCAGGGCGAGCTAGCCGCCGAGCGTCAGCGACGTTCGGCGGCGATCCAGGCATCGATCTCGGTCTCGAGCACGTCCAGCGGAATGCTGCCCTGGGCAAGCACCGCATCGTTGAAGCGCCGCAGGTCGAAACGCGTGCCGAGCGCGTCCTCGGCCTTGCTCCGCAGCGCGCGGATCTTCAGCTCGCCG
>DATLME010000125.1:0-2605 GCA_035537395.1 Sphingomonas sp.
GCGAAGAAGCCGTCGCCCGAAATCGCGAGGTCGAGCGTGTTCGCCGACTGGATCAGGTTGCCCTGGCCGAATTGCTGGCGATTGGCCTTCACCACGGTGCCCGACCCGACCTGTTGCGCAGGATTGAGCGACACCGACGACGCGATCACGTCCGCGAATTCGGTGCGGCTCTTCTTGAAGCCGTTGGTCGCGACGTTGGCGAGGTTGTGCGAGATCGTGGACATCTCGGACTGCGAGGCCTGGAGGCCCGAAAGCGACGTGTAGAAGGACATGGGGGTTTACTCCTGGAAAGCGGTTGGTTCAGCCGATCGAACGGACGGCGGTGACGGGGATCTGGCCGATGCCGGGCAGGGTGAGCAGCGCGGCACCCGACGCGGTCGAAACCGACTCGACTGGCGCCCAGACGAGATTGTTAGCCGCGACGGTCTTGCCGCCATTCTGCGCCGAGACGCTGACCCGGTAGGGACCCGGTCCGGCGGCCTCGCCGGTGTCGGTGGTGCCGTCCCAGTCGTAGCTGGTGGTGCCGGCCTGCTGCGCGCCGAGCGACACGGTGCGGAGCACGCCGCCATTCTGGTCGGTGATCGTGACGCGGACGTCCGACGCGGTGTCGGCGATCTCGATCGCGCCGGAGATCCCGCCCGAGCTGCGCGCATAGGCGGTGTCGCCAGCGGTGAGCACGGTCTTGCCGATGTACGAAACCGCGTCGGCGGTGCTCGTGCCGCCGAGCTTGTCGGCGATCGCCTTCAGCGTCGACGACATTTCGGAGATCCCGGCGAGCGACGAGAATTGTGCCATCTGCGCGACCATCTGGGTGTTGTCGACCGGATCGAACGGATCCTGGTTCTTCATCTGCGCGGTCATCAGCTTGAGGAAATCGCCCTGGTTGAGCGTGCTCGCGCCGGATGCCTGCACCGCGCCGGCACCCGTGGTGCGTGCGATGCCGAGGTTGGACAGCGTGGTATCGAACGAACTTGCCATGATCAGCGGCCCAACTTGAGGGTATCGATGATCAGCGACTTGGCGGTCTGCATCACCTCGACATTGTTCTGGTACGAGCGCGCGGTCTCCATCATGTCGACCAGCTCGCGGGTCTCGTCGACCGCGGCCGCGAAGACGTTGCCGTCCTTGTCGGCGAGCGGATTGGACGGGTCATAGCGCTTGGTCGGCTCCTCCCCCGCGACGACGATCTTCTCGACATCGACGGTGGACATGCCCGATGCGGCGTCGAAGCTGGAGCGGAACACCGGCTTCATCGTCTTGTACGCAGCCTCTGCCGAGCCGGCGACGCCGCCGACATTGGCGAGGTTGGATGCGGTGGTGTTCATCCGCACGAGCTGCGCGGTCATCGCACGGCCGGCGACCTGGAAGATCGAGAGCGGGTCGGCCATCCTATTCGCCCTTCAGCGCGCGGGTGATCTGGCCGATCCGCCCGTTGAGGAACGACAAGGTCGTCTGATACTGGACCGCGTTTTCGGCGAAGGCGGTCTGCTCCTGGCTGAGCTCGACGGTGTTGCCGTCCATCGAGGTCTGCAGCGGCACGCGATATTTGGTCGCAGCGTCGATGCCGGCGGCGCTGTCGCTTTCGACCGAGGCGAGTGCCGCCTTGAAGTCGATGTCGCGCGCCTTGAAGCCCGGGGTCGAGGCATTGGCGATGTTCGACGCCAGCACGCCCATCCGCTGCGAGCGGACCGCGAGCGCCGCGCCATGAACCCCGAACAGACTGTCTCCGGCCATCGCCGTATCTCCAGCGCTTGAGTGCGCAGGGTAGACTAAGCAATGGCCGTGCCAGTTGGCCGATTTGCCGCTTTGCCGGGCGTAACGGCAGCGACCGGCAACCCCGGCGGCAAGAAGCTGCCGCCCCGGCAATGATGCCGCCTCCCCCCGTCACCCCGGACGTGTTCCGGGGTCCACGGCGCCGCGCATCCGCCGTTGCGGCACACGCGGCACCGTGGATGCCGGAACAAGTCCGGCATGACGCTCTCACTGGCACGCCCCTTGCAGCGCCACGCGCATGGACGCCTTCGCTTTCCTCCTCGATCCTGCAGCGCTTGCCATCGTCGGGGGTGGCACCGCGCTTGCCGTCGGCCTCCGCGCACCCGTGCGCGATCTCACCCGCGCGATCGCGGCGCTTCCCACGCTCGTGCGCCGCCGCTTCGACGCCACGCCGCTGCTCGATCAGCTCGCCGCGCAGGCGCGCATCGCAAGGCGCCACGGCATCGTCTCGCTCGACAAATCGGTGATCACCGACCCCGATCTCGCCGCCGGTATCGCCGCGATCGTCGACGGCATGCCCGGCGAGGATGTCGCCGCGCTCGTCCGCCACCGCCGCCGCGCCCGGGTCGAGCGGCACGTCGCCGCCGCCGACGTCTGGGCCAGCGCTGCCGAGGCCGCGCCCGCAATGGGCATGGTCGGCACGCTTATCGGACTCGCGCGGATGTTCGCGGCGATGGGCGACCCCGCCGCGATCGGCGGCGCGATGGCGATCGCGCTGCTCGCCACGCTTTACGGCGCGTTGCTCGGCAACCTCGTCTTCCTGCCGATCGCGTCGCGGCTCCGCGCTGCCGGTCGCACCGAGGCTTTCGAACGCGCACGGCTCGAGACGCCG
>DATLME010000126.1:0-3758 GCA_035537395.1 Sphingomonas sp.
GACGACGTGAAGGCGGTGATCGAACTCGCCTCGTTCAGCGAGTTCAACGAAACCCACCAGAGCTTCCTCGACCAGTTGATGGAATCGGTCGGCATCGTGCTCAACACGATCGCGGCGACGATGCGCACCGAGGGCCTGCTCGAACAATCGCAGCTGCTGACCCAGGAATTGCAGGCGCGCCAGACCGAGCTGACCACCAAGGCTGAGGAACTCCACGCGACCAACGAGGAGCTGGAGGAAAAGGCCCAGCTGCTCGAGAACGAGAAGCGCCAGGTCGAGGCGAAGAATCTCGAGATCGAGATGGCGCGGCGCGCGGTCGAGGAAAAGGCGGAGCAGCTGTCGCTGACCTCCAAGTACAAGTCCGAGTTCCTGGCGAATATGAGCCACGAGCTGCGCACCCCGCTCAATTCGCTGCTGATCCTGTCAAAGCTGCTCGCGGACAATCCGCAAGGGAATCTGAACGAGAAGCAGACCGAGTTCGCGCGGACGATCCACGGCGCCGGCTCCGACCTGCTCAGCCTGATCAACGACATTCTCGACCTGTCCAAGATCGAATCCGGGACGGTGTCGATCGAGGTCGGCGACATGCCGATGACCGCGCTGAAGCACCCCATGGAGCGGACCTTTCGCCAGCTCGCCGCCGACAAGGGCCTGCGCTTCAACGTCGACTTCGACCGCGCGCTGCCGACCGCGATCCGCACCGACGAGAAGCGGCTCCAGCAGATCGTGCTCAACCTGCTGTCGAACGCGTTCAAGTTCA
Organism: Sphingomonas sp.; assembly: GCA_035537395.1. Classification (GTDB taxonomy): domain Bacteria; phylum Pseudomonadota; class Alphaproteobacteria; order Sphingomonadales; family Sphingomonadaceae; genus Sphingomonas. The sequence continues at coordinate 761 of DATLME010000126.1, forward strand.
CGGCGCAAGGGTCGGTCACGCTCGCGGTGCGCAGCGCGAGCAGCGGGTGGAGCACCAACCACCCGGTGCTGCGCGGCGCGGACACGGCGATCGAGATCGCGGTGACCGACACCGGGATCGGCATCCCCGAGGACAAGCAGAAGCTGATCTTCGAGGCGTTCCAGCAGGCCGACGGCACCACCAGCCGCAAATATGGCGGTACCGGGCTGGGGCTTTCGATCAGCCGCGAGATCGCGCGGCTGCTCGGCGGCGAGCTGCAGGTGCGCTCGAAGCCGGGCGAGGGCTCGACCTTCACGCTGTTCGTGCCGATGCAGACGGTGGCGCCGACCCAGGTGCAGATCGGCGGGACGACCGCGCGCTACGACAATACCGGCGCGATCGTGCCCGCCGCGCTGCCGACCGAGTACCAGATCTCCGACGATCGCGACGCGCTCGACGGCAGCCCGTTCGTGCTGATCGTCGAGGACGATGCGACCTTCGCGTCGATCCTGCTCGATCTGGCGCGCGAGGCGGGGCTGAAGGGGGTCGTGTCGACCGCGGGGGCGGGGACGCTCGCCACCGCGCGCAAGCTGCGCCCGCATGCGATCACGCTCGACCTGGGTTTGTCGGACATCGACGGCTTCGTGCTGCTCGACCTGCTGAAGCACGATCCGCAGACCGGCGACCTGCCGATCCACGTCATCTCGGGCGCTGACAAGATCGCCTCGGTGCTCGACATGGGCGCGGTCGGGGTGACCGCGAAACCGGCCAAGCGCGCGGTGCTCGCCGCGGTGTTCCACGACCTCGCGACCAAGATCCGCGCGCATGACGCGGCCCGCGCGCCGCTCGTCGCGGAGCTCGACGCGACGATCGCGCCGCGGCAGCCGGTGGACCTTGCGGGCACCAAGGTGCTGATCGTCGACGACGACATCCGCAACATCTATTCGCTGACCAGCGTGCTCGAAAGCTATGGCGTCGAGGTGCTCCACGCCGAACGCGGGCGCGACGGCATCGTCATCCTCGAACAGACCCCGGGCATCGCGGTGGCGCTGATCGACATCATGATGCCGGAAATGGACGGGTACGAAACCATGCAGCAGATCCGGCAGCGGCCGGCGCTCGCCGACGTGCCGCTGATCGCGGTGACCGCCAAGGCGATGAAGGGCGACCGGCAGAAATGCCTCGACGCGGGGGCGTCCGACTATATCGCCAAGCCGGTCGACATCGAATTGCTGCTCGCGCTGATGCGGGTGTGGATCGCACGGTCGCGCGACGTCCGCCCGGTGGAGATGGTGCTCGTTCCCGGCGGCGGCAAATGACCAAGACCGAGATGGTCATAGCCCCGATGACGACCGCACCGATCACGAACGCCGCGCCGCCGATCGCCGACGAGCGCGCCCGCGTCCTCGTCGTCGACGACGACGACCGCAACCTGATCGCGATCCGTACCGTGCTCGAGGACGTCGCCGACGTGGTCGTCGCGCGCTCGGGCGAGGAAGCGCTGCGGCAGCTGCTGCGCGGCGACTTCGCGGTGATCCTGCTCGACGTCTACATGCCCGGGATGGACGGCTACGAGACCGCGCAGCTGATCCGCGGCCGCGAGCAGACCAAGCGGATCCCGATCGTGTTCCTGTCGGCGGTGAACAAGGAGCTCAAGCACCTGATGCGCGGCTATTCGATGGGCGCGGTCGACTATGTCTTCAAACCCGTCGAGCCGATGATCCTCCGGTCGAAGGTCGCGGTGTTCGTCGACCTCTACCAGATGCGGTGCGAGATCCAGCGCAAGGCGCAGCACGAACAGCTGCTGCTCGACGCGAGCCTGCGCGCCAATGCCGAGCGGCTGCGCGCCGAGCAGGAACTGCGCCTCGTCGAGCAGCGCCAGGCCGCGATCATCGAATCGCTGCCGATCGTGCTGTACCTGGCGGATCCCGGGGCCGAGCCGAGCGCGCCGCGGTTCGTTTCCAACAATTTCGCGAGCGTCACCGGGTTCGACGCCGCGGTGTTCCGCGACCAGCCGGCGCGGTGGATGGAACAGGTCCATCCCGACGATCGCGCACGGGTCCAGGCCGCGCTTGCGGAACGGGCATCGGGAGCGGATCTCTCGGTGGAATATCGGTGGCTGGGCGCGGACGGGATCTACCGCCACTTCCTCGAGCAGGCGGTGTTGCTGCGCGACGCCGACGGGCTGCCGATCGAATATGCCGGCACGTTGCTCGACGTCAGCCTGCGCAAGCAGCTCGAGGTCGAACTGGCGCATGCCCGCAAGATGGACGCGATCGGGCAGCTCACCGGCGGGATCGCGCATGATTTCAACAACCTGCTCGGCGCGGTACTGGGCGGGCTGGGGCTGATCGAGCGCCGCATCCCGCTTGACGACGACCAGCGCCGGATCGTCGGCATGACCCGTCACGCCGCGGAACAGGGCGCCGACCTGGTCCGCCGGCTGCTCGCCTTTGCGCGCCAGCAGACGCTGGAGCCGACCCCGATCGAGGTCGCCGGGCTATGGTCCTCGATCGGCGACCTGCTCGAACATACGCTGGGCGGGCTGGTCCAGCTCGACTGGGTGGCGGACGCGGCGGTGGGGCGGATCTTCGCGGACCAGGGCCAGCTGCAACTCGCGATCATGAACCTGATCATCAACGCCCGCGACGCGATGCCCGAGGGCGGCAGCATCACCGTGTCGGCGGCGGAAACCATCGTGGCAGGGGGTGACGACCCGCGGCTGGCGCCGGGGCGCTACGTCCGGATCACGGTCGCGGACACGGGCACCGGCATCGCCGCCGCGGATCTCGAAAAGGTGCTGGAGCAGTTCTATTCGACCACGGAGGTCGGGAAGGGTACCGGGCTGGGCTTGTCGATGGTCTATGGCTTCGTTCAACAATCGGGCGGGGCGATCCGGATCGACAGCGTGGTCGGCGCCGGGACGCGGGTCGAGATCCTGCTGCCGGCGGTCAACGGCGGCGACGGTCACCCCGAGGCGCCGTTGATGTCGACCGCGACGCAGGTCAGGGCACCGGGG
>DATLME010000127.1:0-2072 GCA_035537395.1 Sphingomonas sp.
CGGTCAGTCGCGCTCCACCCGGGACCAGTTCCGGCATCACCGCGCGGCAACCCGCCAGTCGAGAGCCGCACCGGCGGGTGCACTTACCACCCCGTCATGCCGGACTGGTTCCGCCACCCACCGCGCGACGTCTGGCCGGCCGAGCATCGCGCGGACGAGCGAAACTCCCACGCCGTCATGCCGGACTGGTTCCGGCATCCACCGCGCCGCGATCCGGCGGCCGAGGATCGCACGGACGGGTGGATGCCGAGACAAGTCCGGCATGACGAAGGAGGCGTGTCCCCCGCTAATCGCGCGCCCAGCCGACGACACGAACGAGGCGGCCCCCCTTAGATGCCGCCCTCGTCCAGCGACAGCAACGAAGCATTGCCCCCCGCGCTCGTCGTATCCACAGACACCGCGCGCTCCGCGCAGAACCGGTACAGATAGCGCGGTCCCCCGGCCTTGGGACCGGTCCCCGACAGCCCCTCGCCCCCGAATGGCTGCGACCCGACGACCGCCCCGATCATCGCGCGGTTGACGTAGAGATTGCCCACCGCGGCCTCGGCCTCGGCGACCTCGCCGGCCCGGGCGATCCGGCTGTGTAGCCCCATGGTGAGCCCATAGCCCTTGGCGTTGACCCGCGCGATCGTCTCGCTCAGTGCCCCGCCGCGCCACGTCGCGACGTGCAACAACGGCCCGAACCATTCCCGATCCAGGTCCTCGATCGCGTCGAGCCGGATGAGCGTCGGCGGCACGAACAAGCCCGCGTCCGGCACCGCCAGCGTCTTCACCCAGCGGTTCGCCACGGTTTCCCGATACGCCATCAGCCTGTCATAGGCGCCGCGATCGATCACCGGGCCGACGTCGGTCGCGGGATCGCCGGGATCGCCGATCCGCAGCGTGTCCATCGCACCGGAGAGCATCTCGAGCAGCCCCTCCGCGATATCTTCCTGCACCAGCAGGAGCCGGAGCGCCGAACAACGCTGTCCGGCCGAACGGAACGAGGAAGCGATCACGTCCGCCACCACCTGTTCGGGCAGTGCGGTCGAATCGACGATCATCGCATTGATCCCGCCGGTCTCCGCGATCAGCGGCACGATCGGGCGCGTGTCGTCCTCGAGCAGCGCCCGCGCGATCGTCCGCGCGGTCGCAGTCGATCCCGTGAACGCCACGCCCATGATGCGCGGGTCCGCGGTCAGCACCGCGCCGACCTCCGGCCCCCCGGTCACCAGCACCAGCACGTCTGCGGGGATCCCGGCCTCATGCGCCAGCGCCACCGCGCGCGCAGCGATCGCCGGTGTCTGCGGCGCCGGCTTGGCGACCACACTATTGCCGGTAACCAGCGCGGCGACGGTCTGGCCGAGAAAGATCGCCAGCGGGAAATTCCACGGCGCGATCGTCGCCCACACACCGCGCCCTTCGATATGCAGCGTGTTGCGCTCGCCGGTCGGTCCGGGCAGCTCGATCGAACGCAGGTTGCGCCGTGCCTCGCCGGCATAATAACGACAGAAATCCGCCGCTTCGCGGACCTCGCCGATCGCATCGGGAATCGTCTTGAACGCCTCCTGCACGCAGATCGCCATCAGCTCGTCGCGATGTGCCTCGAGCAGATCCGCAAGCCGATCGAGGCACGCGGCGCGCTCGTCGACGGACCTGGCGCGCCAGGCGGGAAACGCCGCATGTGCCCGCGTGATGGCTGCGGTCACGAGATCCCCCTCCCGCCCGTGGGAGGGGTTAGGGGAGGGCCTGTCCCCAGGCGCCGGACGCGCGACAGGCCCTTCGCCGGCCCCTCCCGCAACCGGGACGGGAGTAGCAACCACCTCCCGCATCCGCACCAACGTCGCCCGATCGCTGAGATCCAGCCCCGCCGAATTCCGGTGCCCAGGCGCGAACAGATCGACCGGCAGCGGAATGCTCGGATGCCGCGCACCGCCGACCGCCGCGATCTTCGCGACCGGGTCCGCGAGGATCTCGTCCTCGCTCAGCCGCGCATCCGCGAGCTGATGGACGAAGCTCGAATTGGCCCCATTCTCCAGCAGCCGCCGGACCAGATAGGCCAGCAGGTCGCGATGCCCCCCGACCGGCGCATA
>DATLME010000128.1:0-3556 GCA_035537395.1 Sphingomonas sp.
ATACGTATCCTGTCCACATGAACGCATCGAGCCTCCGCACCGGCATCCTCATCGCACTGCTCGCGGGCGGTACAGCAACCGTCGCGCAGGACCAGCTCGACCGATATCGTACCCAGCTCGCAAACGGTGCGGCATCACCGGGTGTGGCCGATGGCGCGATCGCGGCCGCGATCGCACATTGGCGCGCGCTCCAGCAGACCGACGCACTGCCGTTCGACAGCTATGCCGGCTTCGTCATGGCGCATCCGGGCTGGCCCGGCGAAACCGCCAATCGCCGTGCCGCGGAACGCAAGGCGGGGACCGCCGCGCCGGGCTCGGTGCTCGCCTTCTTCCGCCGCTTTCCGCCGCAATCGGCGACCGGCATGGTCGCGCATGCGCGCGCGCTCCAGGCATCCGGGCAGACCGCCGACGCGATCGCCGCGGCGCGCGCGGCATGGCGGACCGGCACGCTCGCACAGGCCGACGAGAGCCTGGTGATGACCGGCTTCATGGCCAACCTGACGCCGGACGATCACGATGCGCGGATGGACGCGCTGCTCTGGCAGGGCTCGACCACCACCGCGGCACGCCATCTCGCCTATACCAGCCCCGCGCGGCGCCCCGGCTTCGCGGCTCGGCTCGCCTTGCGCACCAACGCCGCCGACGCGGCGACGGTCGCGATGACGACCCAGACGCTGTTCGCCGACGATCCGGGCTATATCGCGGACCGGGCGTCATGGCTGCGCGATTCCGGCGCCGGGCCGACCGCCCGGACCTGGCTCGCGCAACGGCGCCCGCTGGCGCGGCAGCCTGGGCATGTCGAGAAATGGTACGAGGTGCTGCTGACCAATGCGCGCGCCGCTGCGGCCGACGCGCAATACCAGACCGCCTACGACATCGCGCGCCAGGTCGACGACGCCTATGCGCCGGGTACCGACGTGTCGGCCAAGCCCTATGGCGAGCGCGACGACTATACGAGCCTTGTCTGGCTTGCCGGTACGGTTGCGCTGAAGCAGCTGGCGCGGCCTGCCGACGCGATGACGATGTTCGATCGCTACGGGCGCGGCAGCCAGTCGCCCCAGACCCGCGCCAAGGGCTTCTACTGGGCCGGGCGTGCGGCCGAGGCCGCGGGCAAGGCGACCGAGGCGGCGGGCTTCTACGGACGTGCGGGCGGCTATCGCGACCAGTTCTACGGCCAGCTTGCGCTCGAACGGACCGGCAAGCCGCTGGTCGCGCCGCCCGCGATCGGGACGCCGGTGATCGACCCGGCAGCCCGCGCCGCGTTCGATGCCCGCGAGACGGTCCGCGCGGTCAAGTTCCTCGGCCAGATCGCGGACTGGCAGGACCAGACCGCCTTCGTCCGGCAGATCGCGGCGGACGCGACCTCGGCCACCGACCACCTGCTCGCGGCGGAACTGTCGCGGACGATCGGCCGGCCCGATCTCGGCGTGATGGTGGGGCGCAGCGCGATGCAGAACGGGCTCACCGACTATTCGGCCGCAGGCTTCCCGACGGTCGCGGTGCCCTCCGGCTATGAGAGCAACTGGACGATGATCCACGCGATCGCGCGCCAGGAGAGCCAGTTCGACAAGACCGCGGTGAGCAGCGCGGGCGCCCGCGGGCTCATGCAGCTGATGCCCGGCACCGCGCGCGAGCAATCGGGCAAGATCGGGATCAGCTACGAGCCTGCTGCACTCACCGCCGATCCCAACCTCTCGATCATGCTCGGATCGAGCTATTTCATGCGCATCTATGCGATCTACAACAGCTATCCGCTTGCGATCGCCGCGTACAACGCAGGCGGCGGCAATGTGAACAAATGGCTGCGCGCGAACGGCGATCCGCGCACCGGCGCGGTCGACATGGTCGACTGGATCGAGGCGATCCCGTTCCAGGAAACGCGCAACTATGTTCAGCGCGTGATCGAGAATGCGGTGGTCTACGACCTGATGAACCCGGCCCGCGCGAAGAGCACCGGAACGGCGCGCGCGAGCTGGTATCTGGGCAAGTCGCGACCGGGCTGAGCGGGTGGACGCACCCAACTACATCACGCCCGCGGGCTATGCTGCGCTGCGGGCCGAATACGAGCAGCTGTTCGCGACCGAGCGGCCGGCCCTCGTGGAGACGATCTCCTGGGCGGCGGGAAATGGCGATCGCTCGGAAAACGGCGATTACATCTACGGCAAGAAGCGGCTGCGCGAGATCGACCGCCGGCTCGGCTGGCTGTCACGGCGGATGAAAGCAGCGAAGGTCGTGGATCCGGCACAGCAGGAGGACCGGACCCGAGCGTGGTTCGGCGCGACGGTGACGATCGCGGATGCCGACGATCGCGAGCGCGTGCTGACGCTGGTCGGCGACGACGAGACCGACGCGGCAGCAGGACGGATCGGCTGGAGCGCGCCGATCGCCCGAGCGCTCCGCGGGGCCGCGGTCGGGGACCTGCGCCGGGTCGTGCTGCCCGCGGGCGAGCATGAATATGAGGTGCTGGCGATCGCCTATGGTTGACCCGGCGCGGCGCGAAGACAAGGGTATGCCGATGACCGACCAGACCCCGACACGCAACATCGCCCTCCTGATCGACGCCGACAATGCCTCGGCCTCCACGCTCGACCCGGTGCTGACGGTGCTGGCCGAGCTCGGCACGGTCAACGTCCGCCGGGTCTACGGCAACTGGACCAAACCGGGGCTGAAGCCGTGGCGGGACATGTCGATCAAGCACGGGATCGAGCCGCAGCAGCAATTCGACCTGACCAAGGGCAAGAACGCGACCGACATGAAGATGACGATCGACGCGATGGACTTGCTGTTCCGCGGGCGCGTCGAGGGTTTCGGGATCATGTCGTCGGATAGCGACTTCATGCCGCTCGCGATGCGGATCCGGCAGGACGGGCTGCCGGTCTATGGCTTCGGCGCGAGCAAGACGCCGGAGGCGTTCAAGCAGGCGTGCACCCGCTTCATCGACGTGGGCGCGCTGACCGCAAGCCCGATCGCGGCGGAACCGGTGAGTGCCGAGATTCCGATCGAGCAGGTCCTGCCGCCGGCGATCGCGGGGGCGGTAAGGAACAAGGCAAAGGCGCCGGTCGGCCCCGAACTGCTGAAACTGCTGGTCGACGCCTATGACGCCTCGAAGCGAGACGAGCGCGGCTATGTCAGCCTGTCGGCGATGGGCCAGCTTGCCGCCAACCGATCGAGCTTCGACGCGCGCAACTATGGCTACAACCGCTTGTCCGACCTGATGGAAGCGGTCCCGAACTTCCAGATCGAGCGTCGCGAAGGCGGGCGCTCGTTCGTCAAGCGGCTGCGGTAGACGCCCAGCCCCGACCCGGTATATTCTGTCCTCGCGCATCGGAACGAGTGAACATGACCGGCCGGGTCTTGAACGCCATTCACAGCCGGCACGCGCGGATGCAGGCCGAGGTGCAAGGCCTTGTCTGGGACGCTCTTCGCGCCTCCGGCTCGCTCTACCGCCTGCCCGCCACGTCTTGCCGGGCTTGTTCCGGCATCCACGCTGCCCACACGGCTCACTGGTGAGGCGCGGTGGACCCCGGAACAAGTCCGGGGGGCGGGGGAGAGCGGG
>DATLME010000129.1:0-27908 GCA_035537395.1 Sphingomonas sp.
GTGTTGCCGCCCTGGGTGAGCGTGACCGCACCGAGCATCGTGACGACCCGGCGATTGAGATCGTAGATCGCATATTGGCTCCGCGCGGTCTGGCCGGGACGGCGTACCGTCACCCCGCCCGACCCGTCGAGCCGCGAGACCTGTGGGCTGCCGCCGACCACCTGGCCGGTATAGCTGACCGTCATCCGGGCCGCATTGAGCGTCATGTCGGCCTGCTTGACCGAAACGTTGCCCGCCAGCACCGCGCGGTTCGCCTTGTCCTGCAGCTCGATATGATCCGCACCGAAGTTGATCGGCGCCGACGAATCGTGGCGCTGCTGTGCGATCGCAGGAAACGCGGCGAGCGCCAGCACGGCGACGACGGGGAAAAGAGACGAGCGCATCGAGGCCTATTTCGTGCCTCGCGGCACGATCCGCAAGCGCGCATTGCCGTCGAGCGTTACCGTCTGCTCCTCCAGGTTCGCGCGCATCTTGTTCGCACTGAAGCTACCCTGCGGCACCGTTCCCGTCACCGCACCGCCGCTGACCAGCGTTCGCGCCTTCATGTCGATCGTCGCGTCGCGGGTCTTGAGATCATAGCCGTTCGCGGCGCGGAAATTCAGCGGCCCGTCGAGCTTCACCTGTTCGGTATCCATGTCGTAGCGCCCGGTCTCCGCGACGATCTGCGCCGGGCCGTCGCTGAGCTGGAGCCGCGCCGAGAGCTTGCTCAGCTCGACCACTGCTTCGGCCGAGCTCTTCTGGATCGCCGACCCCGCGTTGAGCGAGAACGGCTGCCCCTTGGCATCCTGCCCACGATATTGCGCGGCCTGGATCTTGAGCCGTTCCTTGGCGACCTCGACCTTGTTCTTGTCGAGCACGAACGAGACGTCGCCCGCCGCGGTCAGCGGCGCCATTACCAGGAACGCGGCCAGCACGCCGATCGCGGTCGGCAAACCGATGCGGGCGAGTCCCACCACCCGATCGTGGCTGCTTCCCGGCGCCGCCCAGATCTGGCGTGCGGTGCGGCCGCGGCGGACGACGTCAGACATGCGCGAAGATGTCGGCTTCGGGCCAGCCGGCGAGATCTAGCGCGGCCCGGTGCGGCAGGAAATCGAAACACGCCTGCGCGAGCGCGGTCCGGCCCTCGCGGGCTAGTCGCCGGTCGAGCTCGGCCTGGAGCCGATGCAGGAAGCGGACGTCGGACGCGGCATAATCCTTCTGCGCGTCGCTGAGCTCGGGCCCGCCCCAATCCGACGATTGCTGCTGCTTGGACAGGTCCTGGCCCAGCAGTTCCCGCACCAGCTCCTTCAGCCCGTGACGATCGGTGTAGGTCCGCACCAGCCGCGATGCGATCTTGGTGCAATAGACCGGTGCCGCGACGATCCCGAGATAATGCTGGAGCGCGGCGATATCGAAACGGCCGAAATGGTAGAGCTTGATTCGGGCAGGATCCGCCAGCAGCGTCTTGAGGTTCGGCGCCGCATAGTCGCTGCCGGGATTGAACCGGACGAGATGCTCGTCGGGGCCGCCGTCGGACAGCTGGACGACGCACAACCGGTCCCGCGGCGTGATCAGCCCCATGGTTTCGGTGTCGACGGCGATCGAGGCACCGGGGGCAAAGACGCCCGCGGGGATGTCTTCCTCGTGGAAATATACGGTCATGCCCGCGCCCTACGCTGCAATCGACCGCCGCTCAATGCCGCTGATCGACGGCCGGCCGCAGCGGGCTGGATGTCCGCCCCGCCCGACTCGGGCGGCCGCATGGCCGGTCCGAGACCGGCTCGGCGGCGGCATGCCGCTCGGCAGCGTTCGCACGTCCTTGAACCTGTGCCGTCTAGGCAACGTAGGGGCAAGTATTGGCATCGTACGCACCCGATTTGCGACGAATTTGCATGCAGGGACTTGTTTTGTGCGCTATGGCAGTTCTCGGGGCGCAAAAGGTTTCGCGCCCGAAGGCTCGTGTTCGTCGTCCGGCGCCCGGGTCCTTGGCTGGATGGATCGCGGGCGAAGTCGGGAAGACGAACAGGGTTATGGGTTTCGATAAAGGTGGCCGCGGCAATCGTGGCGGGCGTGGTCGCGACAAGCGCGACAGCTTTGGCGGCGGCGACGATTTCGGCGGCGGCAGCAGCTTTGGTGGTGGCGGCTTCGGCGGCGATCGCGGCGGCTTCGGTGGCGGCGGCGGTAGCAGCTACGGCGGCGGCGGTGGCAGCAGCTACGGTGGCGGCGGCGGTGATCGCGGCGGCTTCGGCGGCGGCGGTGGCGGCGGTGGATACCGTGGCGGCGGCGGCGGTGGTGGCTTCAGCGGCGGTGGCGCCGGCGGCGGTAGCCGCGGCATGCCCCCCCAGGTCGTCGGCGAGGGCACCGGTGTCGTAAAGTTCTTCAACGCGCAAAAGGGCTTCGGCTTCGTCGTTCGCGATGACGGCGGCGAGGACGTGTTCGTTCACATCAGCGCAGTCGAGCAGGCCGGCATGGCCGGTCTGGCCGAGGGTCAGCCGCTCGGCTTCACGCTGGTCGATCGTGGCGGTCGCATCTCGGCGACCGAGCTCAAGATCGATGGCGAGCCGATGCCGGTCACCGATCGCGGTCCGCCGCGCGACCGCGACGCTGGCCCGGGTGCGCCCCGCGGCGGCGCCGGTGCCGGCGCCGGTGCAGGTGCAGGCGGCGCGCAGCGTCAGCTGACCGGCGAGAAGGCGACGGGTACGGTCAAGTTCTTCAACGCGATGAAGGGCTTCGGCTTCATTCAGCGCGATGACGGGCAGCCCGATGCGTTCGTTCACATCTCGGCGGTCGAGCGTGCCGGCATGGCGACGCTCAACGAGGGTGACCGGCTCGAGTTCGAGCTCGAGGTCGATCGTCGCGGCAAGTACGCCGCGGTGAACCTCACCACCTCCAGCTGATCAGCGACCCGGTCGGATGACGGCCGGATTGAGGATTGTGATTGCGGCCGGTCTCGCCTTCGTGGCGGGGCCGGCCGTGTCGTTTCAGGCGCAGCTCGCGCCACGGCCTGTTCCCGTGCCGCCGCGCGCACCAGCGCCGCTCCCGGCGGCAGCGGTCGTGCCGATCCTGCCGGTCACCATCGTCGCGCGCTATCCGCACGATCCGGGCGCCTTTACCGAAGGCCTCGCCTGGTACCGTGGCGCCCTCTACGAAAGCGTCGGTCGCGAGGGACAATCGGACGTCCGCCGCGTCCGTCTCGCCGACGGCAAGGTGCTGGCGCGCTCCACCATCGAACCCGCGCAGTTCGGCGAGGGTCTCGCGATCTGGCGCGACGATATCGTTACGCTGACCTGGCACGACGGCATCGCGCATCGCTGGGATGCGCGCACGCTCAAGCGCAAGGCGCAGCATCGCTATGCGGGCGAGGGCTGGGGTCTCGCAAGCGACTCGGCAGGGCTGATCCGCTCCGACGGCAGCGCCAGCCTGCGCTTCGTGGATCCCACGACGCTGGTCGATCGCCGGCTGCTCACGGTGACGCTACGCGGCAAGCCGCTCGCGCAGATCAACGAACTCGAGGTCGTCCGGGGCGCGGTCCTCGCCAATGTATGGCGCACCGGTTTTCTCGTCCGGATCGATCCCGCTACCGGCCGCGTGACCGCGCTGATCGATCTTCGGCCGCTGGTCGCCGAGATCGGGGCGACCGATGTCGAGGCGGTCGCCAACGGCATCGCCTATGACGCGGCGGGTGACCGGCTGTTCGTCACGGGCAAATTGTGGCCCACCCTGTTCGAGATCCGCATCGCGAATCCGTGATCCTGCCACGCGGCGCCGCGCCGAACCGGGTCATGCCCGCGCGAGTCGGCGTCGCGCGCAGCTTGGCCGCATCCCGCCCAGCCGCTAGAGGCGTCGCATGACCACACAGAAATGCGGCCTCGTCGCCGTCGTCGGCGCGCCCAATGCGGGCAAGTCCACGCTCGTCAATGCGCTTGTCGGGCAAAAGGTGGCGATCGTCAGTCCCAAGGCACAGACCACGCGGACGCGGCTGATGGGCGTCGCGATCGAGGGCGACACCCAGCTGCTGCTCGTCGACACGCCGGGTATCTTCGAGCCGAAACGCCGGCTCGACCGCGCGATGGTCGCGGCGGCGTGGGGCGGTGCCGAAGGCGCGGACCTGCTGGTGCTGGTCGTCGACGCCAAGGGCGGTCTCGGCAGCAAGGTGACCGACATCGTCGAGTCGCTGAAGGACCGGCGCGAACCCAAGCATCTCGTCCTCAACAAGGTCGATCTTGCCGACAAGGCCAAGCTGCTGCTCCATGCCGAGCGGCTCAACGCGCTGGCCCAGTTCGACGAAACCTGGTTCGTCAGCGCGCAGACCGGTGATGGCGTGCCCGAGCTCAAGCGTGCGTTCGCCACCGCAATGCCCGAGGGGCCCTGGCACTTTCCCGAGGATCAGGTCTCGGACGCGTCCGAGCGCGCGCTCGCCTCCGAGGTGACCCGGGAGCAGCTCTATCTCCAGCTTCACGCCGAGCTGCCCTATGCGAGCACGATCGAGACCGAGAAATACGAGGAGCGCGAGGACGGATCGGTCGAGATCCACCAGCAGATCCTCGTCGAACGCCCGACCCAGCGGGCGATTGTGCTCGGCAAGGGCGGGGTGCGGATCAAGGAGATCGGCGCCCGTGCCCGCGCCGAACTGGCCGGGATCATGGGGCGGCCGGTGCATCTGTACCTGCACGTGAAGGTAAAGCCCGGCTGGGACGAGGACCGCGAAACCTATCGCGATCTCGGGCTCGACTGGGTCGACTAGCGTCGCCCAGGCGCGGCCGCTCGGGACTATGGCTGGAGCTAGCCCAACATCTCCTCCACCCAGTCGGGCACCAACCTGCCCGCCGGGCCGATTCGTGTTTCGGCGAAGAAGAAGCTGCCCCCGGACGGCTCGAGATTGAGCTCGAGCGTCCTGGCGCCGTAATGCCGCGCCGTCTGCACGAAGCCCGCCGCGGGATAGACCGCGCCCGAGGTGCCGATCGACACGAACAGGTCGGCACGCGCCAAGGCGGTCTCGATCCGCTCCATCGAATGCGGCATCTCGCCGAAGAACACGATATCGGGGCGCAGTGCGGGCAAGCCGCAGTCCCGACAGGGGGACGCCGGTGGCAGCGGCGCGGTCCAGCGGCTGCGCGCGCCGCACGCCGCGCACAGGGCGGAGCGCAACTCGCCATGCATGTGCAGCATCCGTGTCGCACCCGCACGTTCGTGGAGATCGTCGACATTCTGCGTCACGATCAGCAAGTCGCCGGGCCAGGCGGCGTCGAGCCGAGCCAGCGCTTCGTGCGCCCGGTTGGGCGTGACCTGGTCCAGCGCCGCGCGGCGGGCGTCGTAGAAGCGGTGGACCAGCACCGGATCGCGCGCGAGCGCCTCGGGCGTGCAGACATCCTCCACCCGGTGCCCCTCCCAAAGTCCGCCGGGCCCGCGGAAGGTGGCGATCCCGCTTTCCGCAGAAATGCCTGCGCCGGTGAGGACAATGATCGATTCGATGGCCATGGCCCGGTGTACGACGGCTTCGCATCCGCGATCCACCCCGCCGCGCCTTGGGATCGATCGTCGGCCCGTTCGTTCACTCTGTCGGTGACGCTCGCTTCGTGCCAAAGTCGAAGCGTGACCCAGCTTCCTGCTTCCGCCGCGATCGCGTTCGCCTCGTCCTCGCCGGCGTACCCGGCATGACCGCTATCGGTATCTATGGCAGCGACGGCCGCATGGGCCGGGCGATCGCCGATCTGATCGAGAACGAAGGCGGCAGCTATGCCGGCGGCGTCGACGCGGGCGACGACCCCGATGCGCTTGCCGTCGCGGCCGACGTCGTCGTCGATTTCTCCACCGCGACGGCAGTCGACGCGCATCTCGCCGCGGCGCTCGCGGCGGGAACCCCGATCGTCATCGGCACCACCGGATTGTCGGCGGCGCAGCATCTCGCGATCGACGAGGCCGCCCGGCACATCGCGGTGCTGCAGACCGGCAACACCTCGCTCGGCGTGACCTTGCTCGGCATCCTCGTGCGCGAGGCGGCGGCGCGGCTCGGCGCCGACTGGGATATCGAGATCATGGAAATGCACCACCGCCACAAGGTCGATGCGCCTTCGGGTACCGCGCTGCTGCTGGGTGAAGCGGCGGCCGCCGGCCGGGGCACGACGCTCGGCGAGGTCCGGGTCGACAGCCGTGCCGGCCTGGTCGGCGCACGCGCGGAAGGAACGATCGGCTTCGCCAGCCTGCGCGGCGGCACCGTCATCGGCGATCACAGCGTGATCTTCGCGAGCGAGGGAGAGCGGATCGAACTCAATCATCTGGGCCAGGACCGTTCGATCTTCGCCAAGGGCGCGGTGAAGGCAGCGATGTGGCTCGCGGGCAAGCCGGCCGGGCGCTACCGGATGGGCGACGTGCTCGGGCTGTGAAAAAGGCCGACGCCGTCGCCTTCTACGCCCGGCTCGCCGAGCAGAACCCGCACCCCGAGACCGAGCTCGAAGCCGGCAATGTCTACCAGTTGCTGGTCGCGGTGGTGCTCTCGGCTCAGGCCACCGACATCGGCGTCAACAAGGCGACCCGTGCGCTGTTCGAACTGGTCGCCACCCCCGATCAGATGGTCGCGCTCGGCGAGGCCGCGCTGAAGGCGCATATTCGGACGATCGGGCTGTTCAACACCAAGGCCAAGAACGTGATCGCGCTGTCGCAGCGACTGATCGACGATCATGGCGGCGCGGTCCCGGCGGATCGAGACGCGCTGGAGGCGCTACCCGGGGTCGGGCGCAAGACCGCCAACGTCGTGATGAACGTCGCGTTCGGCGCGGAAACCTTTGCCGTCGACACGCACATCTTCCGGGTCGGCAATCGTACCGGCCTGGCGCGCGGCAAGACCCCGCTCGCGGTCGAGCTGGCGCTCGACAAGGCAACGCCCCAGCCGTTCCGCCTTCATGCGCATCATTGGCTGATCCTGCACGGTCGTTACGTCTGCAAGGCGCGGCGTCCGGAATGCTGGCGGTGCATCGTCCGCGATCTCTGCGCGTTTACCCCGAAGACCCCGGCACCCGCGATCGCCACCGCGACCACCGCGCCGCCGGTTGAGGAGTGACACGCATGCGTCTGGTCCCGATCGCCCTCGCCCTGCTCGCCACCACGGCTACCGCCGCCGATCGCCGCGCACCGCCCGTCGCGACCGCGATCGGGGAGCCTGTCGCCTGCATCCCGCTGACCCGGATCAGGCAGACTCTCGTCCGCGACGATCGCACGATCGATTGGATCCTTAGCGGCCGCAAGACCTATCGGACGGTGCTGCGCAACGGCTGCCCGGGCCTCGGCTTCGAACAGCGTTTCAGCTACCAGACCTCGTTGAGCCAGCTCTGTTCGACCGACATCATCACCGTGCTCTATCAAACCGGGCCGCAGCGTGGGGCAAGTTGCGGGCTCGCTCCGTTCCAGCCGGTGACGCTCGCACGCTGAAACATCTGGCGTCGCGGCCGCTGCTTTGCTAGGCGCTCGCCCGCAGGCACCCGTAGCTCAGCTGGATAGAGCGCTGCCCTCCGAAGGCAGAGGCCGCAGATTCGAATTCTGCCGGGTGCACCATTCCCTACCGCCTTTGCCGATCGCGGCGGCTGCTACGCGCCGACGGCGCGTCGATCCTCGCATTGACAACCGCGTTCGGCCTTGTGCATGTTACCGCTAACATCGATGCCGTGCGAGCGGATGTCGGGCAAAAGCGAGGAGCATGGGATGAAGGGCCGCCGGGGCGACAATGCCCACCTGTCGATGCACCTCAGCTTTTCCTGCCCCGTGCCGCCGGACGCCGGCTGGTGTTCCCCGCCGACCCCTGCCGCGTTCGTGCGGCCCGCGGAGTTCACCCCCGCCCACCGCCCGAAGGACTGACATGCCCAAGATCGTCGATGCGCGAGTCATCATCTGCTGCCCGGGCCGCAACTTCGTCACGCTCAAGATAACGTGCGACGACGGCACCACGGGTGTCGGCGACGCCACGCTCAATGGCCGCGAGCTGTCGGTCGCCAGCTATCTGAACGACCATGTGATCCCCTGCCTGATCGGCCGCGACGCGCACCGGATCGAGGACATGTGGCAGTATCTCTACAAGGGCGCGTACTGGCGCCGCGGTCCGGTGACGATGACCGCGATCGCGGCGGTCGACACCGCGCTCTGGGACATCAAGGGCAAGCTGGCGGGGATGCCGGTGTATCAGTTGCTCGGCGGTGCCAGCCGCGAGGGGGTGATGGTCTATGGCCATGCCAACGGCACCACGATCGCCGACACCGTCGAGGTGGCACGCGACTATCAGCGCCAGGGCTACAAGGCGATCCGGCTGCAATGCGGCGTCCCCGGCATGGCCTCGACCTACGGCGTCTCCAAGGATCGCTACTTCTACGAACCCGCCGACGCCGACCTGCCGTCGGAAAATGTCTGGAGCACCAGCAAATATCTGCGCGTGGTGCCCGAGCTGTTCGCTGCCGCGCGCGAGGCGCTCGGCTGGGACGTCCACCTGCTCCACGACATCCACCATCGGCTGACCCCGATCGAGGCGGGGCGGCTCGGCAAGGATCTCGAGCCGTTTCGCCCGTTCTGGCTGGAGGACGCGACGCCCGCCGAAAACCAGGAGGCGTTCCGCCTGATCCGCCAGCACACCACCGCGCCGCTCGCGGTAGGCGAGATCTTCAATTCGATCTGGGACGCCAAGGACCTGATCCAGAACCAGCTGATCGACTATATCCGCGCCACGGTGGTGCACGCCGGGGGGATCACGCATCTCCGCCGGATCGCGGCGTTTGCGGATCTCTACCAGATCCGTACCGGCTGCCATGGGGCGACCGACCTGTCGCCGGTGTGCATGGCCGCAGCGCTGCATTTCGATCTGTCGGTGCCCAATTTCGGCGTCCAGGAATATATGCGCCACACCGACGAGACCGACGCGGTCTTCCCGCATGCGTACAGCTTCGCCGACGGCATGATGCATCCCGGCGACGCGCCGGGGCTGGGCGTCGACATCGACGAGCAACTCGCCGCGGGATACGAATATAAGCGCGCGTTCCTGCCGGTGAACCGGCGCGAAGACGGCACGATGCACGACTGGTGAGCGACACGATCGAGCAGACCGGCCCGTCCGCGGAGCCGAACAGCTTCGCCGGGCCGAAGCCGCGCGGGCGGATCCGCTGGATCATCTGCGCGCTGCTGTTTGCCGCGGTCGTGCTGTCGTACATCGACCGGCTCGTGCTCGGCGTCCTCAAGCCGCAGCTCGCCGCGATGTATGGCTGGACCAACAGCGGTTATGGCGACGTCACCGGCTATTTCCAGATCTGCTACGGCTTCGGCTTCCTGTTCTTCGGCTGGCTGATCGACAAGATCGGCGCGCGGACCGGATACCTGCTCGCGATGGGCGTATGGACCGTCGGCCATTTCGCGCAGGTGCTGGTGACCAGCACGACCGGTTTCGTGATCGCGCGAATCCCGCTGGCGCTGGGCGAGGCGGGGACGTTTCCGTCGGCGCTGGCCGCGGTGTCGCAATGGTTTCCCAAGCAGGAACGCGCGCTCGCGATCGGGATCTTCAATGCCGGCGCCAATGTCGGCGCGATCGTCACGCCATTGCTGGTGTCGTTCCTGGTCACCGGGCTGCTGCTCGACTGGCGCTGGGCGTTCATCGTGACCGGCTCGTTCAACATCGTCTGGCTGGCCGCCTGGTACTTCCTTTATCGCAAACCGTCCGAGCACCCGCGGCTCTCGGTGGAGGAGCGTCGCTATATCGAGGCGGAACCGGCGGAGGATGTCGGGCGGACGGGGTTCCTGCAGGTGCTGCGGCATCGCCAGGCCTGGGCCTATATGGCGGGGCGCTTCCTGATCGATCCGGTGTGGTGGACCTTCCTGTTTTGGCTGCCCGATTTCTTCAACAAGCAATATGGCTATGATCTGAAAAGCTTCGGACCACCGCTGGTCGCGATCTATGTGCTCGCGGACGTCGGCGCGATCGCGGGCGGCTGGTATTCGTCGCATCTGCTGAAACGCGGCGTCGGGCTCGGCGCGGCGCGGGCGCGCGCGATGTTCTTCTGCGCGCTATTCGCGCTGCCGGTGATGCTGTCGGTCCAGGCCGACAATATCTGGATCGCGGTGGTACTGATCGGGCTCGCCTGCGCCGCGCATCAGGGTTTTTCGACCAACTTGTTCGCGCTGCCGGGCGATCTGTTCCCGCGCTATGCGCAGGGCCGGCTGATCGGACTCGGCGGCTTCGCGGGCGCGGCGGGCGGGTTCATCGCGTCCAAGTCGCTGGGGGTGCTGCTGGACCGGGTCGGCAGCTACGAGCCCTTCTTCATCGCCTGCGGCATGGCCTATCTCGTCGCGCTGCTCGTCACGCGCCTGATCAATCCACGCTATGCCAAGGTCGACATGAGCACGCCGGCATGATCGCCAACGTCCGAAAAGGGTGATGATCTCCATGCCCATAGTTTGTCGTTGCGCAGCCCGGCCTGCGCGGCATGATCGCCGCGGGCGAGGAGTAGTGGATGTTTGAAGACCCAGAGGTCGAGCGGATCGCTCGTGATCCGCGCTACCTGTCGTTGATTCGCCGGCGTGGCCGCTTCACCTGGACGCTCGCTGCGATCATGCTCGCGGCCTATCTGGGGTTCATCCTGCTGATCGCGTTCGACAAGGCGTTCCTCGCGCGGCCGATCGCCGGCGGCGTCACGTCGATCGGCATCGTCGTCGGGTTCGGCGTGATCCTGCTCGCGATCCTGCTCACCGGAATCTACGTCCGTCGCGCGGCCACCGAATTCGATCCGCTGGTCGAAGCGCTGCGTCGCGGCCCGGACGCATGAGGCGCTTCTCGATCGGCCTCGTCGCCGCCGTTGCGGTCGTGCCCCAACTGGCGCTCGCGGAAGGCGTCGCGGGACAGACCGCACAACAGCCGACCAATTGGACAGCGATCGCGATGTTCGCGGCGTTCGCGGTGCTTACGCTGGGCATCACCCGCTGGGCGGCGCGGCGGACGCGGACCGTGACCGATTTCTACACCGCGGGCGGCGGCATCACCGGTTTTCAGAACGGGCTGGCGATCGCGGGCGACTATATGTCGGCGGCGTCGTTCCTCGGCATTTCGGCGCAGATCTTCAGCGACGGCTATGACGGGCTGATCTACTCGATCGGGTTCTTGGTCGGCTGGCCGATCATCCTGTTCCTGATGGCAGAACGCCTCCGCAATCTCGGGCGCTTCACCTTTGCCGACGTCGCGTCGTTCCGTTTCGCGCAGGCGCCGGTCAGGACCTTCGCGGCGGTGAGCACGCTGATCGTGGTGCTGTTCTACCTGATCGCGCAGATGGTCGGGGCGGGCCAGCTGATCAAGCTGCTGTTCGGGCTGCGCTACGAATATGCGGTCGTCATCGTCGGCATATTGATGATGCTCTACGTATTGTTCGGCGGGATGACCGCGACGACCTGGGTGCAGATCATCAAGGCGGTGCTGCTGCTCGGCAGCGCGAGCTTCATGGCGTTCATGGTGATGGCGCAGTTCGGCTTCTCGCCCGAGGCGCTGTTCGCGCGCGCGGTGGCGGTCAAGACTGACCTTGCCGCCGCGGACGGCAGCAGCGCGGCGGAGGCGGCGGCGCGCGGGCGATCGATCATGGGCCCGGGCAATTTCATCAAGGATCCGATCTCGGCGATCTCGTTCGGAATGGCGCTGATGTTCGGCACCGCGGGATTGCCGCACATCCTGATGCGCTTCTTCACCGTCCCCGACGCGAAGCAGGCGCGCAAGTCGGTGCTCTGGGCGACCGGCTGGATCGGTTATTTCTACCTGCTGACCTTCATCATCGGCTTCGGCGCGATCGTGCTGGTCGCGACCGATCCGGGGTACCGCGATCCGGCGGGCGGGCTGATCGGCGGCGGCAACATGGCCGCGATCCATCTCGCGCATGCGATCGGCGGCAATCTGTTCCTCGGCTTCATCTCCGCGGTGGCATTCGCGACGATCCTGGCGGTGGTCGCGGGGCTGACGCTGTCGGGCGCGTCGGCGGTCAGCCACGATCTCTACGCGACGGTATTCAAGCGGGGCGAAGCCGACAGCGCGGCCGAGCTGCGCGTGTCGCGACGGACGGTGCTGGCGCTCGCCGTGGTCGCGATCCTGCTCGGCATCGTGTTCGAGAAACAGAATGTCGCCTTCATGGTCAGCCTGGCGTTCGCGATCGCGGCCTCCGGGAATTTCCCGGTGCTGCTGCTGTCGCTGTTCTGGAAGGGGTGCACGACCCGCGGCGTGGTGGTCGGCGGCACGCTCGGGCTGACGCTGGCGCTGGTGCTGACGATCCTGTCGCCCGCGGTGTGGGTCACGATCCTCGGCCATCCCGCCGCGATCTTCCCCTATTCGTCGCCGGCGATCTTTTCGATGCCGCTGGCGTTCGTCGCGATCTGGCTGGTGTCGACGCTGGATCGCAGCGGACGGGCGGCGGTAGATCGCGGTGGCTATCTGGCGCAGCGGGTCCGCGCCGAAACCGGGATCGGCGCAAGCACCGCGTCGTCGCACTGATCGTCAGGCGAGACGCGGTGTTTGCCGATCCGACGTGGCTCAGGCGAGCCGGTTGATCAGGTTCTCGAACCGCTCCTGGCCGCCCGACCGCGCCTTGGGATCGAGGTTGCGCTCGATCGCGAGGTCGGCGATCCCCGCGAGGTCGAGCTGCGCGATCTCCTGGCCGATGCCGGTTTCCCAGCCGGCATAACGCTCCGCCTTCCACTGGTCGATGCGGCCGTCCTCGATCAGGCGGGCAGCGTTGAGCAGGCCCTTCGCGACGAGGTCGATTGCGCCGACATGGCCATGGAACAGGTCCACGGCATCGGTCGACTGGCGGCGGACCTTCGCATCGAAGTTGAACCCGCCGGTGGTGAACCCGCCCGCGCGAATGATCTCGAGATTGGCCAGCGTCAGTTCCTCGACCGAATTGGGAAACTGGTCGGTGTCCCAGCCATTTTGCGGATCGCCGCGATTGGCATCGATCGAGCCGAAGATGCCGAGCGCCGCTGCCGTGGCGATCTCGTGCTCGAACGTATGGCCTGCGAGCGTCGCATGGTTCGCCTCGATGTTGACGCAAACCTCGTTCTCGAGCCCGTAGCGCTTGAGGAAGCCGTACACCGTCGCGGTGTCGAAATCATATTGATGCTTGGTCGGCTCGGCAGGCTTGGGTTCGATCAGGATCGTGCCGGTGAAGCCGATCTTGTGCTTGTGCTCGACGACCAGGCTGAGGAAGCGGCCGAAATTGTCGAGCTCGCGCTTGAGATCGGTGTTGTGGAGCGTCTCATAGCCCTCGCGGCCGCCCCACAGCACATAGTTGGCGCCGCCGAGCCGGTGGGTCGCTTCGAGCGCGGCGCGAACCTGCATCGCGCCCCAGGCATAGACTTCGGGGAAGGGGCTGGTCGCCGCGCCGGCCATGTAGCGCGGGTCGCTGAACAGGTTCGCGGTGCCCCAGAGCAGCTTGACGCCGCTGTCGCCCTGAAGCTTCTCCAGATGGTCGACCGCGGTGGCGAAATGCTTGTGATAGTCGGTGACGTTGTGCGCCGCTTCCATCACGTCGACATCGTGGAAGCAGTAGAACGGCACGTCGAGGCGCTTGATGAAATCGAACGCGATCTCGCGCTTCATCGCCGCCGCCTCGCCGCTGTGCGCGTGCGCCTGCCAAGGCCGGTTGAAGGTGCCGGGGCCGAACACGTCGGACCCTTCCCAGCAGAAGGTGTGCCACATGCACACCGCGAAGCGGAGATGCTCCGCCATCGTCTTGCCGAGGACGACCCGGTTCTTGTCGTAATAGCGGTAGGCGAGCTCGTTTGCCGTGTCCGCGCCCTCGAAGGCAATCGGCGGAATGTCGGCGAAGTAATCGGTGCTGGGCATCATCTGCTCCCGGAGATCTGGTGGCTGGTAAGACGGGGATAGGCGTCGCGAAACGCGGCGAGCTTGGGGGCGAGCCGGTCGACGAGATCGGGTTCGGGCGTGAGGGTGCGCGCGATCGGTGGTGCGGCGCAGACGCTCGCGGGGTCCCCACCGTCGACTGCCAGCTGCGCGAGGCGTGCGGCGCCGAGTGCCGGGCCGACCTCGCCGCCTTCGAGATAGATCAGCTCGGCACCAATTGCGGCGGCGATGATCCGCCCCCAATAGCCCGAGCGCGCACCGCCTCCGATCACCGCCAGCCGATCGACCGTGGTCCCGGCGTCGCGGAGTGCGTCGACGCCGTCGGCAAGCGCGAAGGCGACGCCCTCGAGCACTGCCTGGGCGAGCCGCGGCGCATCGCTGTCGTTGTCGAGGCCGAGGAAGGCGCCGCGGACCTGCGGATCATTGTGCGGGGTGCGTTCGCCCGACAGATAGGGGAGGAACAGCTCGGGCCCGCTCGCCGGGCCGACCTGTTCGGCGCGCTCGAACAGCTCGGCCGCGCCCGCGGCCCCGGTCGCGCGGGCGACCCAGTCGATGCACGAGGCGGCGGAAAGGTGGACCGCCATCTGGTGCCACAGGCCCGGCAGGCAGTGGCAGAACGCGTGAACCGCGCGCGCCGGATTCGGCCGGAACTCGCGGGTCGCGACGAAGATCACGCCCGAGGTGCCGAGCGAGAGAAGCGCATCGCCGTCGCCGACGACCCCGACGCCCGCCGCACCCGCCGCATTGTCGCCCCCGCCGGCCGCGACGGGTACGCGGGGCATACCCCAGCGTTCGGCGACCGTGGCAGAGAGCGTGCCGGTCGCCTCGGTGCCTTCGTGGAGGCGCGGCATCTGCGCGGCAGTGAGGCCGCATGCCGCCAGCAGGGTGTCGCTCCAGTCGCGCTTGGCGACGTCGAGCCACAATGTGCCCGCCGAGTCGGAAAGGTCGGACGCTTTGTCGCCCGTCATCTTCAGGCGGACATAGTCCTTCGGCAGCAGCACCGTCGCGATCTGCGCGAAGGTCCCAGGCTCGTGCTTGGCCACCCAAGCAAGCTTGGGAGCGGTGAAGCCCGGCATCGCGATGTTGCCCGCGATCTCGCGCAGATCGGGCACCGCCGCTTCCAGCTCGGCACATTCGGCAAAGGAGCGTCCGTCGTTCCACAGGATCGCGGGACGCAGCGGACGGTCGTCCGCGCCGAGCAACGTCGCGCCATGCATCTGCCCCGCCAGCCCGACCCCGCGCACCGCACGACGGACCGCGGGGTCGATCGCGCGAACCGCGGCGTCGGTCGCTTGCCACCAGGCCTCGGGATCCTGTTCGGACCACAGCGGGTGCGGGCGCTGCACCGTCAGCGCCGCGACGCTCTGCGCGACGACCGCGCCCGCCTCGTCGAGCACGACCGCCTTCACGCCCGACGTGCCGATGTCGATCCCGAGGAACATCAGCGGACGAACGGATCGATCGTCGGGATCGTACCGTCCGCGTTGAACTTCAGCTCGGTGACCTTCACGTTGCGCAGGTGGTTCTTACCCGACAATTGGGTGTCGGCGTAGAACAGCCACCATTTGCCGTCCGCCTCGATGATCGAGTGATGCGTGGTCCAGCCCTGGACGGGCTTGAGGATATGGCCACGATAAGTGAACGGCCCGTAAGGGCTGTCGCCGGTCGCGTAGTTCAGGAAGTGCGTGTCGCCGGTCGAGTAGGTGTAGTAATATTTGCCGCCGCGCTTGAAGACCCAGGTGCCCTCGAAGAACCGGCGTTCGTGATCGCCGCCCTTCACCTTCTCGCCGCGCTCGTCGAGGATCACCGCGTCGCGGACCGGCTCGGCGAACGACTTCATGTCGGCGCCCATCCGCACGACCTTGCCGCTCAGCGCGGGCTGATCGTCCTGCTGGAGATCGGTATCCGACCCGTTGGGATCGAACTTGCCGTCCTTCCAGCGCTGGAGCTGGCCGCCCCAGATGCCGCCGAAATACATGTAGCTGGTGCCGTCGGTGTCGGTGAACACCGCGGGATCCATCGAGAAGCTGCCGGGAATGAAGCTGGGCTCGGCCTTGAACGGGCCGGTCGGGCTCTTCGACGTGGCGACGCCGATGCGGAACTGACCCAGGCCGTGCTTGTCCGCGGTCTTGTCGCGAGCCGGGAAGTACAGGAAATAGGTGCCGTCTTTGTAAGCCGCGTCCGGTGCCCACATCTGCTTCGATGCCCATGGCACGTCCTTCACGTCGAGCGCGACGCCGTGCACCGTTACCGGGCCACCGATCTTGTCCATCGACAACACGCGATAGTCGCGCATCGCATATTGGTTGCCGAGATCGTCGTCGCCGATCTTGGCGTCGATGTCGTGGCTCGGATAGACATAGATCTTGCCGTTGAAGACATGGGCGGACGGATCCGCGGTATAGATCTCGCGAACCAGCGGCTGCGACAGGAAGCGCGGCGCGGGCGCGGCGCTTTCGGTCTGCGCACAGGCGCCGGCGGGGGCGAGCAGCGCGATCGCCGCGATCGTAAGGTGAAGCTTTGCCACGTCGTTCCTACTCCTGAAGCGCGATCGTCTCTGCGATCGGCGCTGGTGACGGTAGCGCTACCAATAGCAGGTCGCGGGCTGCCCGCAAGCCGTTAGCCGACACCGACGTCGAGCGTCACCGACTTGAGATCGACCGAATTGGCTCCCGCCATGATCGTGAACCGGCCGGGCTCGACCACCTCTTCCATCGCGCGGTTCCACAAGGCGAAGGCGCGCCGGTCGACCGTCATCGTCACCGTCCTGCTCTCGCCGGGCGCCAGGGTGACGCGTTCGAACCCCACCAGCTTCTTGATCGGCTGGGTCACGCTCGCGACCTCGTCGCGCAGGTAGAGCTGGACCACCTCGTCACCGGCGCGGGTTCCGGTGTTCCGGACCGTCACCGACACCTCGACCGATCCGGCAAGCCCGATCCGCAGCGCCGACAGTTGCGGCGCGCCGACCTCGAAGCGGGTATAGCTGAGTCCATGTCCGAACGGCAGCAGCGGGCTGGTGGTGTCGAAGAGATAGCCACGGCCCACGCTCGGCTTGCTGTCGTAGTACAGCGGCAGCTGCCCGGCATTGCGCGCCACGGTCACCGGGAGCTTGGCACCGGGATTGATGTCACCCCACAGCGCGTCGGCCATCGCCGTGCCGCCCTCCTGCCCGGGGTACCAGCAGCCGAGCACCGCATTGGCGCGCGCGATCACGTTGGGCCAGCTCGGGGGCCGACCGTTGATCGCGCAGACCACCACCGGCTTGCCGAGTGCGGCGAGCGCGTCGAACAGCGCGTTCTGCTCGCCGACCAGGTCGAGGCTGGTGCGGTCGCCGAGATGGGTGGCGGCAAAACCTTCGCGGCTGGTCTGTTCGGTGTCGCCGATCGCGAGGATGACGAGATCGGCGTCGCGCGCGACGCCCACCGCCTGGGTGATCAGCCGCTGGTTCTCGGCCGGATCGGCGAGCAGGACCTCGTCGGCCGAGCGATCCTCGCTGCGGGTGATGAAGACGCCTTGCGCATGGACCACCTCGGCACGCCCGCGCAGCTTGGCGCGGACCCCGTCGAGCAGCGACACCGCCTGGCGCGGCGCGCCCGAATAGCCACCGAGCCGCGCGACCGCGGCATTGGGCCCGATCACCGCCACGCGCTTATGCGCCCCGGCGGCGAGCGGCAGGATGCCGTCGTTGGTGAGCAGGCACAGCGAGCGGTGCGCCGCCTTCAGCGCGAGCGAGCGCGCCGCGGCGTTGCCGGTCAGCCGCTGCGCCACGCGCGCGTCGACCAGGGGTTGCTCGAACAATCCGGCACGGAACTTGAGCGTGAGCATCCGCCCGCAGGCGGCGTCGACCGCTGCCTGCGCGACGCGGCCGTCCCGGACCTGCGCCACCAGGGTACGGAACGCGGTGCCGTCCGGCAGTTCGCAATCGACCCCTGCGTCGAGCGCAGCGCGCGCGCTCGCCTCGCGATCGGGCGTCACCCGGTGGATCGTGGCGAGTTCCTCCACCGCGCCGTAATCGCTGACGATCGCACCGTCGAAGCCCCATTCGCCGCGCAGCACGTCGGTCAGCAACCAGCGATTGCCATGGCTCGGGACCCCGTCGAGCTCGTTGTAGGAGGGCATCACCGCGGCGATTCCGGTACGCTCGACCACCGCACGGAATGGCGGGAAGAAGTGGCTGCGCAGCTCGCGCTCGGCGATCGGCGCAGGCCCGATATTGTTGCCCGCCTGCGGCTGGCCGTGCCCGGTCATGTGCTTGAGCGTCGCGAACACCTTGCCCGGCGCGAGGGTCACACCGTCGCCTTGCAGCCCCTGCACCGCGGCGACACCCATCTCGCCGCAGAGATACGGATCCTCGCCGAAGGTTTCCTCGATCCGGCCCCAGCGCGGATCGCGCGCGATGTCGACCACCGGGGACAATGCCAGATGGCTGCCATGCGCGCGCACTTCGCCGCCGATCACCGACTGCACCTCGCGCATGAGATCCCGGTCGAAACTGCCCGCCAGTCCGATCGCCTGCGGGAACATCGTCGCGTCGGGCGCCATATAGCCGTGCAGCGACTCCTCGTGGAACAGCACCGGGATACCCAGCCGGGTCTTCGTCCGCGCCCAGCGTTGGACCGCGTTGACGAAGGCGATCGTCGCTTCGGATCCACGCCACCGCGCGCCCGTTCCCCCTGCGACTTCCGCGACCTGGGGTCCGCCGCGCCGGTCCGACGGGCGGGTGATCTGCCCGAAGCCGTTCGGATAGGCGGCACTCGCCTTGGCGGGGTCGAAGTCGAGCCCGCCGGTGACCATCACCTCGGACTTGGTGCCCCACAGCGAGATGATCTGCGCGACCTTCTCCTCGAGCGTCATCCGTCCGATCAGGTCGCGAACCCGCAGGTCGATGGGTGCGCGCTGATCCTTGTAGACGAGCGCCTGGGCGCGGGCGGTGCCGGGGAACAGCGCGAGCACCGAAGCCGATCCCGCCCAGCCGAGCAGGGCACGGCGCGTAGGGCCCGAACGCCCGTGGTTCTCCGCTTGCATCGCCGCTTCTCCCCTGAGCCGCCGTTCGAGCCGGCTTGTCTTTGATAGCGCTACCATGATAGCCGTGGCGAAAGCTTGTCAAGCCACGGCGCGTCGAAGCCGGGCGGAGGAGGGGTATGCGCCGGCTGAGCCTGTTGTGGATCCTGGTCGCAGCGCTGACCATGGTCGCGTCACCCGCAGCAGCGGAGGACGGCTATGATCTTTGGCTGCGCTACTCCTCCGCCGATTTCCGCCAAGCGTGGCAGCAGGCGGACATTGCCGGTGACGTCGTTGCCGAGGAGGACGATCCGACGATCCGTGCGGCCGCGGGCGAGATCCGGCGAGCCATGGGTGCGGCGAGCGCCGGCTCGCCTCGCTCGGACGGTCGCTCGATCCTGATCGGAACCCCGGGATCGCGCCGCATCGCGCGGCTCGGGCTCAAGCTCGCCGACCTCGGCGAGGAAGGCTTCCTCCTGCGCAGCATGACGGTCGACGGCAAGCCCGCGATCGTCGTCGCCGCCAACCGTCCGGCCGGCGTGCTCTACGGCAGTTTCGCGTTGCTGCGGCGGATCGGCGGCGGTGTAGCGCTCGGCGACCTCGACGTCGCCGATCGCCCCAAGGTGCGGCTGCGCATGCTCGATCATTGGGACGATCTCGATCGGCACGTCGAGCGTGGCTATGCCGGGCAGTCGATCTGGGACTGGTGGCGGCTGCCCGATGCGCGTGACCCGCGCTACATCGATTATGCCCGCGCGAACGCGTCGATCGGGATCAACGGCACCGTCCTCAACAACGTCAACGCCAAGGCCGACAGCCTCACCGCGCCCTATATCGCGAAGGCGGCGGCGGTTGCCGACATGCTGCGGCCCTGGGGCATCAAGGTCTATCTGTCCGCGCGGTTCTCCGCCCCGATCGAACTTGGCGGATTGAAGACCGCGGACCCGCTCGATCCCGCGGTACGCGCGTGGTGGAAGGCCAAGGCCGACGAGATCTACCGCTTCATCCCCGATTTCGGCGGTTTTCTGGTCAAGGCGAACAGCGAGGGGCAGCCCGGCCCGCGCGATTATCGCCGCAGCCACGCCGATGGCGCCAACGCGCTCGCCGCGGCGGTCGCGCCGCATGGCGGCATCGTGATGTGGCGCGCGTTCGTCTATGCCGAGACCGATCCCGAGGATCGCGCCAAACAGGCCTATACCGAGTTCAAGCCGCTCGACGGCAAGTTCGCGGACAATGTGCTGGTCCAGGTCAAGAACGGCGCGATCGACTTTCAGCCGCGCGAGCCGTTCCACCCGCTGTTCGGCGCGATGCCGAAGACCCCGCTGATCGCCGAGTTCCAGATCACCAAGGAATATCTCGGCTTCTCCACCCATCTTTCCTATCTCGGCCCGCTATTCGCCGAAACGCTCGCGACTGACACCTTCGCAAAGGGCCGGGGCTCGACCGTCGCCAAGGTGATCGACGGGTCGCTCGACCGCCACCGGCTGACCGGCCTTGCCGGGGTCGCCAATATCGGCACCGACCGCAACTGGTCCGGGTCGATCTTCAACCAGGCGGATTGGTATGCGTTCGGCCGGCTCGCCTGGGATCCGGCGGGCGACCCGCGCCAGATCGCGGACGACTGGGCGCGTCTCACCTGGTCGACCGATCCCGCGATCGTCGCCCCGATCGTGACGATGATGATGGGCTCGCGCCAGGCGGTGGTCGATTACATGACCCCGCTCGGGCTCGCGCACCTGATGGCGACGGGCCATCACTACGGTCCCGGGCCGTGGATCGCCGATCTTCAGCGTCCCGAATGGAACCCGACCTATTATCACCGCGCCGACGCGAACGGCATCGGCTTCGACCGGACCCGCACCGGCAGCAACGCGGTCGCGCAATATGCGCCGCCGGTGGCACGCCGGTTCGCCGATCCCGCGCGGACCGGCGAGGACCTGCTCCTGTGGTTCCATCATGTGCCGTGGGACCGCCGCATGACCGATGGCACGACGCTGTGGGACACGCTGGTGCGCCGCTACGACCGCGGCGTGGCGCAGGTCGCGAGCATGCGCGCGCAATGGAATGCGGCGCGCGCCCATGTCGATCCCGAACGCTGGCAGCTCACCGCGGACAACCTCGTGGTGCAGGAGCGCGAGGCGCGCTGGTGGCGCGATGCGAGCGTCGCCTATTTCAGCAGCATCAGCCGGCGTCCGTTGCCGCCGGGCAGCGCCGAACCCCAGCATGATCTGTCCTGGTACAAGGCACAGAGCTTTCCCTACGCGCCGGGCAACTGATCCGCGCGGGGCGGCTTTGCTTCCCGGCGGCCGCTGGCCTAATGCGTGGGCCCATTCACCACCGCGGGAGCCGATCGCGCCTTGTCCCTGAAATCCCGCCGCCAGAAACTACTTCCCACCATCAGCGACGTCGCGCGCCGTGCCGGCGTGTCGCCAATGACGGTCAGCCGGGTCATGAACGGCGAGGGCAATGTGCGCGCCGCCACCCGCGAACTGGTGAAGGAGGCGATCGCCGCGCTCAACTATTCGCCGAACCGCGCGGCCCGCAGCCTGGCAGGCGCGGCGCAGATCCGCATCGGCCTGCTCTACAGCAATCCGAGCGCGGCCTATCTCAGCGAGTTCCTGGTCGGCAGCCTCGATCAGGCCAGCCGCAGCGACGTCCAGCTGGTCGTCGAGAAATGCGAGATCGGCGATCACGAGATCGAGGTCGCACGGCATTTGATCGACGGCGGCATCGACGGCATCATCCTGCCGCCGCCCTTGTGCGATTCCGAGGCGGTGCTCGCGGTGTTGCAGGAGGCGCGGACGCCGACGGTGGTGGTCGCCACCGGGCGCCCGCCAGAGGCCATGCTGGCGGTCACGATCGACGACTTCGCGGCGGCGCAGGCGATGACCCAGCATATCCTCGCGCTCGGCCATACCCGGATCGCGTTCATCGCGGGCAACCCGAACCAGACCGCAAGCGCGCGCCGCCTTGAAGGGTATGAGGCCGCGCTGCAGGAAGCAGGGATCGCAGTCGATCCGGCGCTGATCGCCGAAGGGCTGTTCACCTACCGCTCCGGGCTCGATGCCGCCGAGCATCTGCTCGACGCCGATGACCCGCCGACTGCGATCTTCGCGGCGAACGACGACATGGCGGCAGCGACGGTTGCGGTGGCGCATCGCCGCGGCTGCGACGTTCCCGGCGATCTCACGGTGTGCGGGTTCGACGATACCACGCTCGCCACCGCGATCTGGCCCGAACTGACTACCATCCACCAGCCGATCGCGGACATGTCGCGGATGGCGGTCGAGCTTCTGGTCGCCGCGATCCGCCAGAACCGCGCGGGCACCGGTGCGCCCGCGCGGCACGTGATGGATTTCACGCTGACCCGGCGTCAGTCCGATGCTGCCCCGCGCCGGCGTCCACCCGCGCGCGGCGCCTGACGCGCTGCTTTCTCGGGGCGTGATGCAGGGGCGCCGCCAACGGCGACGCCCGATGCCTCAGCCTTGCATGTCTTCCAGCTCGACGCCCTTGGTCTCGTGGATGAACCGGCGGACCAGGAAGAAGCTGATCAGCGCGCATGCCCCGTAGAAGCTGTAGCTCACCGCCAAGCCGAGCCCCGCCGCCATGATGGGGAAGGTCTGCGCGATCAGGTAGTTGGAGAACCATTGCGCGAAGCCGCACACTGCGAGCGCGGATCCGCGCAGCTGGTTGGGGAACATCTCGCCGAGCATGACCCACATGATCGGTCCCCAGCTGACGTTGAAGAAGATCACGTAGAGATTGGCCGCGATGAGCGCGACCGTGCCGAGCTCCGACGACAGCTGGAGCTTGCCGGCGGGATCGAGCGTACCGTTGGCGAAGACATAGACCAGCGTGAACAGCGTCACCGTCATCCCCGCCGAGCCGATCAGCAGCAGCGGCTTGCGGCCGATCTTGTCGACCAGCGCGATCGTCAGGAAACAGGCCGCGATCGAGACCGCGCCCGAGACGATGTTGATGAGCAGCGACTGGTCTTCGGTGAAGCCCGCGAGCTGCCACAATGTCGCGCCGTAGTAGAAGATGACGTTGATGCCGACGAGCTGCTGGAACACCGCGAGCACCAGTCCGGCCCAGACGATCGGGCGGAAGAAGGTGCCCGGAGCGCGGACGTCGGACAGGCGCGGCCGGTGATCGGCGTCGAAGGTGCCGCGGATCTCCTCGAGCTTGGCCTTCGCGACCACCTCGCCGAACAGCCGGATCAGCACGGTCGAGGCATGATCGTGGCGGCCCTTGGAAACCAGGAAGCGCGGGCTTTCGGGGATGAAGAACAGCGCGAGCAGGAACACCGCTGCGGGCAGGGCCTGCATCAGGTACATCCAGCGCCAGGCCTCGATCCCGCCCCAGAACAGATTGGTCGATACCCCCGCCGACTTGGCGAGGAAGTAATTGACCACGAACGCGGTGGTCAGGCCGGTGATGATCATGATCTGCTGGATCGTCGTCATCCGCCCGCGCACGTTCGCAGGCGCGACTTCGGAGATATAGGCGGGAGACAGCACGCTTGCCGCACCCACTGCCATGCCGCCGCCGATGCGCGCCAGCACGAACAGCCACTGGACATGCGCAAAGCCCTGGACGAGCGCGCCGATCAGGAACAGCACGGCCGCGAGCATCATGACCAGGCGCCGACCGAGCTGGTCGGCCAGGCGCCCCGCGAGGAACGCGCCGATGAAACAGCCGATCAGCAACGAGCCGACGGTGAAGCCGAGCCCGCCGTCGCTCAGGTCGAACGCCTGGCGCAAGCCGTCCTGGGTGCCGTTCACCGCGCCGCTGTCATAGCCGAACAACAGCCCCCCGATCGTCGCCACCGCGACGATGGCGGCGATGAAGCCCATATTGGCGCCGCTTTCCTCTCGCTCCACGCTACTCTCCCTTTTTGTTGTCGTTATCGGTGCCGTCAACGCCAGCCGGCGTCGACGAAATAATCGTGCCCGGTGCACATCCGCGCGTCGTCCGAGGCGAGGAACAGGACCAGCGCCGCCACGTCGGCCGGCTGGATGCGCCCGTCGAGGCATTGCGCCGCGACGATCTCCGCCTCGCCCTCGGGGGTGTACCATTGTTCCTGCCGCGGGGTTTCGACGTTGCCCGGCACCACCGTGTTGACGCGGATGCCGTCGCGGCCGAGATCGCGCGCCAGGCTGCGCGTCAGCCCCTCGATCGCGGCTTTGGCGGTCTGGTAGAGGACGAGGTCGGCGAGCGCGAGGTGCCAGCTGATCGATCCGAAATTGACGATCGCGCCGCCACCCGCGCGGCGCATCGACGGCACCACCGCCTGCGCGGCGAAGAACTGATGGCGCAGGTTCACTGCCATGCGCTCGTCCCAATAGGCGGGGGTCACCTCGTCGATCGTGTGGCGATCGTCGTTCGCGGCATTGTTGATGAGGATGTCGACGCTGCCGAGCTCGGCTTCGATCGCAGCGAAGGTCGTCCGCAGCGCCTCGAGATCGGTGAGGTCGAGCGGGTAGAAGCGCGGCGCGACCGCGGCCTCGTCGCGTAGCCGCTCGACCAGCGCCTGCGACGCCTCGGCGGCGATGTCGACGAACGCGACGGCGGCACCTTGCGCGACGAACGCCTCGACGATCGCCTCGCCGATCCCGGACCCGCCACCGGTGACGATGACGCGTTTGCCCGCCAGGCTCGGATAGGTGGTGCGGCGAAGCGCGGTGTCGGAATGAGGCAAGAGAATCTCCGAAATCATGCAGATAGCAGCCCGCGTCCGGCGAGATTGCGCATCAGCGCCACGATGCCGAAGGTCCAGGGTGCGGCGACATCGCACGGCGCGACGCGATTGACGAGGCGGCCGAGCCGTGGCGACGCGATCGTCACCCGGTCGCCGGTCTTGTGGGTGAAGCCGCGGCCCGGCTCGTCGCGATCCTGGGTCGGCGCGAACAGCGTCCCCAGCAACAGCACGAACCCGTCCGGATATTGATGCTGGCTCAGCGCCTGGGCGACGAGGTCGAGCGGATCGCGGCTGATTTCGCGCATCGAGCTGGCACCGTCGAGCGCATAGCCGTCCTCGCCGTCGATGCGCAGCGTGATCTCGGCGGCGCGGACATCGTCGATCCCGAAGCCGGCGTCGAACAGCCGCACGAACGGCCCCAGCGCGCACGACGCGTTGTTGTCCTTGGCCTTGCCCAGCAGCAGGGCCGAGCGGCCCTCGAAATCACGAAGGTTGACGTCGTTGCCCAGCATCGCGCCGACTGCGGCGCCGGTCGGCGAGATCAGCAGCGCGACTTCGGGCTCGGGGTTGTTCCACGTCGAATCCGATCGCACGCCGACATCGGCGCCCCAGCCGACCGACGACAATGGCGGCCCCTTGGTGAAGACCTCGGCGTCGGGGCCGATCGCCACCTCGAGATATTGCGACCACATGCCGTCTTCGATCAGCGCGGCCTTGAGCGCGGCGGCTTCGGTCGATCCGGGCACCACCGCGCGCAGATCGCCACCGATCCGGGCTTCGAGCCGCTCGCGCACCGCCGCGGCCGCCGAAGCGTCGCCGCGTGCGCGTTCCTCGATCACGCGCTCGAGCGCCGATACCGCAAAGGTGACGCCCGCCGCCTTCACGCATTGCAGATCGACCGGGCTGAGCACCGCCGCCGCCGCGATCGCCTCGCCGAGCGGTCCGCGCGCTTCTCCGAGCCGAGGATCCAGCGCCTCCGCCGCGACGAGCGCCGCCACCGTCGGCGCGACCCGCGCCATGTCGAACACCATTCCCCCGGCAACGATCACCGGGCTCGGCCCGTCACCGAAATCGAGCCGGCCGAGCAGGGTCGCGTCGCGCCAGTCGATCGGCAAGGCATTGTCGGCGGAGAAAGCGGGCAGGGTCATCGCGGCGGATCCTAAGCGCAGATCGTGGCATCGGGGAGTGGGATTGCAGCCGGCGCGGTCGCGATCGGCGGCGGGGTGGGGATCGACGGGCCCGGCAGCGTCAGGTCGGTGGACGCGCGATACGCCGCGTCCGACTGCGCTTCCTCGAGCGGCACGAACGCGAAGCCCAGCTCGCGGTACAGCGCCAGCAGCCGCGGCAGCATCCGCGCGTCGAACGCGCCGACATGCATCAACAGAACATAGGGGATGTCGCGGCCGTACACCGCGGCTGCGGCAGCCCGGGAGCGCGCCGCCGCGACCCGCGCCGCCGCGAGATAGCTCCGCTCGAGTTCCGCGATCGCAGCGCCGTCCGCACGCGCCACGCAGCGCGCATAGGCACCGTTCCAGGCATAGTCGCCGAAGTCCATCGTCACGGCCGCGATCCGGTAGCCCCGCGCCCGCAGCACGGCGCGCGCGGCGTCGCGCTGCATCGGAGTCGCGCCTTCCGAGAGAAAGGGGTAGCGGAACCAGTGCCAATCCCGTGCGCGCATCGCGGTCCGCAGCACCGGCTCGTTCGCGGTAAGCTCGCGCTCGAAGGTCGCGACGTCGATCGTAGCGAGATCGCGATGCGCAAAGCCGTGATTGCCCAGCGGAAAGCCGGCGCGCTGCCAGGCCGCGATCGCCTGTGCATTGTCGGGCGTCGCCGCCCGCGCGGCGTTGACGAAGCCGTGCGGTGCCTTCACCCCTGCGGCCTTCAGCGCCGCAACGATATCGGCGACGACGTCGGCGGAACTCGTCCCCGTCGGCAACGGCCCATGTTCGGGCAGATCGTCGAAGGTCAGCGCCAGCCGGGGCGCGGCCGCGGCGGTGCTGGCGGTACCCGCACGAAACAGCGCCAGCGGGATCGCTTCGCCCATTGCCTTGTACCCGGCCAGCGACGGATGAAGGTGATCGCCGGAATCATAGGCCGGCGCGAGCCGATCCGGACGAGCTGGGTCCCGCATCACTCGATCGAAGTCGATCACCGCGTCGAACCTGCCGCTCGTCCGGATGAAACGGTTGATCGCCTGGCGATCACGCTCCGTATCGGCGCCGGGGTGGTAATAGTCGTTGCCGGCAAACGGCATGATCGTCCCCGCGATCAGCGCGATGCCATGGGCATGCGCCCGATCGGCAAGCGCTGCATAGGCCTGGGTGATCGAGGTCACGATCGCGGCATGCGCCTCGGTCGTGGCCGGCGCCTCGCGGGTGAGAACGCCGAGATCGTTGACGCCTTCGAGCAGGATCGCCCATTTCACGCCGCTCCGCGCGACGACGTCGCGGTCGAACCGCGCGAGCAGGTTCGGGCCGAGACCGTCGAGCAGCACACGGTTGCCGCCGATCCCTGCGTTCACGACGCCGATTCCGGCGGTCGTGGGATCGGCGCGAAGCCGACGTGCGAGCGTGTCGGTCCAGCGCGCATGCGTATCCGGCGCCACGCCATAGCCGTCGGTGATCGAATCGCCGATCGCGACCAGCGTCGCCTTGCCGTCCGGGGCAGCGGCGTCGACCTCGACATCGGCGATCACCCACCAGCGCGGCGCGGTGCCGGCGTTCGCCAGCGCGGTCGCACCGACCTGCTGGCCGGCGGCGACGAAGCTGGTCGCGCGAGCGCCCGGGTGGCCGGTCAGGTCGGCCGGTATCGCGGGCAGATACAGGCTGATCGCCAGGTCGGATCCCGGGGCCGCCGCGATCTCGACCGGATCGGAATAGAGTTCGGCACCCGGCGGGATCGTGACCGCGCCATGCCCGGCGAACTGCAAGGTCAGCGCCGAACCGGGGACGATGCCCGCGCCGCCCGCGGGACGCGCGATGTTCGCCGCGCCGATCGCCAGCGGCGTGCTTCCGAACGCGTTGGAAAACCGCACCCGCACCCGGGTGCCCCCGGCCGACAGCCGAACGAACTGCCGCACCGTAACGCCCGCGCCTTTTACGTCGGGCAATGCGTTTTCGCCGGTTACGGGCATCTGGGCAGAGCCCCAGCTTGCGATCCAGCCGGAGCCAGGCGCTGCAATGGCGGGTGCAGCAGCGGCGGGTTTTCCAGGCGGCGACGGCGGTGCATCGCGGGCGACGACCGCGCCTGCGAGCAGCATCGCCGCGAACGGCGCGCCGAGCCAGCCAAACCCCCTCATCCCCAAACCCTCACGAAGTTAGCGCTAACACTCTGCCGCACGACGGCACGCGTGCCAGCCCAAACCGC
>DATLME010000130.1:0-2516 GCA_035537395.1 Sphingomonas sp.
GGCCGTGCTGGAGCGGATTACCGGCGCCGCGTTCGGCCAACGCCGCAAGATGCTGCGGCAGAGCCTGAAGGGCGTACCCGGCGCACTCGCTGCGCTCGACACGGTCGGGATCGAACCGACGCGGCGAGCTGAAACCGTGTCTGTCGCCGAATTCGTCGCGCTGGCCAAGGCAGTCGGGGCTAGCTGACGCCCGGGACACCGGAGCCGGCGCGGCAGACGATGCGAGCTATGTTCCGCTAAGCGGACCCAGCGGCGGCGGCCCTATTCCTTGCCGACCACCGGGTTCGCCGCAACCTGCGCGGTCGCTACCGGTGGCGGCCCCTTGGCGATCACCGCAGCCAGCTGGGTCGCCTCGGCGCACGTGGCCTTGCACAGCGTCTTGATCTTGACGAGGTTGTCGCGCGCGCGCGCGACCGCGCCTTTCGCCACCATCGCCTGACCCTGGCCGCTGAGCGCGGCGACGTCGTTCGGCTCGAGCAGCAACGCCTCGCGGTAGAGGCGGATCGCCTTGCCGGGCAGCCCACGAGCACCAGCAACCTCGCCCAGCGTCACGAACGCCGCACGGTTGCGCGGATCGACCGCAACCGCGGTTTCCAGCAGGTCGGTCGCGCCATCGAGGTTGCCCGCCGCCCGGGCCGCCTTTCCTTGCGCGAGCAACTGCAGCGAGCGCGCGTCGATCTGGTCGTCCGGGCGCTGCGCGGTCAGCGACGTCGACACGCAGACGAGGGTCAACGCAGTGGCAAGGGCGACGGACGAAACCCGCATGATCGTCTCCGAAACTGGCACAATGTGGTTGGCTAGCATGGTGCCGAGAGCTTCGCGACAAAAAAGCCGTCGGTGCCGTCGGTGGCGGGGTCGAGGCGGACGCCGTTGCGGTGCGGCTTTCCGGCCGACAGGGACAGCGGCATGCCGGTCCAGCCCGGATGACGATCGAGGAACAAGGCGACCTGATCCGGACCTTCGCCGTCGAGCAGCGAACAGACGATGTAGACGAGAACGCCGCCGGGCCGGACCATCGCAGCGCCGATATCGAGCACATGGCCCTGGGTAGCTCGCAACCGTGCGAGCCGATCTGGGCTCAGCCGCCACCGCGCTTCGGGATTGCGGCGCCACGTCCCGGTTCCCGAACAGGGCGCGTCGATCAACACGCCGTCGGCCTCGGCGCGCCAGTCGGCCAGCATGTCGGTTTCGCGGCCGGGATTGAGCAGCCGGGTCTCGATGATCGACACGCCCGCGCGCTCCGCCCGCGCGGGCAGGCGCGACAGCCGGCCCCGGTCGGTGTCGCACGCCAGGATCACGCCATCGCCCGCCATGGCGGCGGCGAGCGCGAGCGTCTTGCCGCCGGCACCCGCGCAGAGATCGACGATGCGCTGGCCGGGTGCCGCGGCCAGCGCCGCACCGACGATCTGGCTGCCCTCGTCCTGCACTTCGATCGCGCCCTCGTTATAGGCGGCAAGCGCCTCGACGTTGGTGCCCGCCGGCAGCCGGATGCCGTGCGCGGCAAGCGGAGTCGGCTGCGCATCCGGGATCGTCGCGAGGATGGCGTCACGCGTCGCCTTCATCGTGTTGACGCGGACGTCGAGCGGCGCCCGATCGATCAGTGCCGGCAGCTGGGCGCGCGACAGACCCGATTTGAGCAACGCGTCGACCAGCCATTTCGGCGCGATCCCGGGCGACGCGCGCGGCTCGTCGGGGTCAATGATTGCCGGACCATAGGGTGAGCCGTCGAAGCTGGCGGTCAGTGCGGGATCGTCGCTGGCGACCCGAAGCAGGGCGGCACGACCGGTTGCAGGCAGGTCGCCCGCGCCGCGGATGGCGGCATAGACGAGCTCGCGCACCGCGCGGCGGTCCTTGGAACCGGCATAGCGCCGCGTCGAGAAGTAGCGCGCGATCAGCGTGTCGGCGGCTGCGCCGCCTTCGCGAGCGGCGAGAATGATCTGGTCGAGCAGGTCGATCGCGGCCTGAGCGCGGGCTGCGGGAGTCATGATAGGGTATCGTTCATCGCCGTCCCATACAGGCTGGCTACCGGAACGCGAAGCCGCCTGAACGCCTTCCGATCCGGGAGGAACACGACGTCTACCGTGTCGGGTAGTTCGGCGCCTCGCGGGTGATCGTCACGTCATGGACATGGCTTTCCTGCAAGCCCGCCCCGGTGATCTGGATGAAGCGCGCGCGTTCCTGCAGATCGGGGATGGTCCGCGATCCCGTATAGCCCATCGCCGCCTTAACCCCGCCGACGAGCTGGTGGATCACGTCGCGCGCGGGCCCCTTGAAGGCGACCTGGCCCTCGATGCCCTCCGGGACCAGCTTCAGCTGATCCTTGATGTCGCCCTGGAAATACCGGTCGGCGGAGCCGCGCCCCATGGCCCCGACCGAGCCCATGCCGCGATAGGATTTATACGCCCGGCCCTGGTACAGGAAGGTCTCGCCCGGCGCTTCCTCTGTACCCGCGAGCAGCGATCCGATCATCACCGTCGACGCGCCCGCCGCCAGCGCCTTGGCCATGTCGCCCGAGG
>DATLME010000131.1:0-2289 GCA_035537395.1 Sphingomonas sp.
ACTGGCCGCGGTCGCATGCCTGTTCGTCTCCGGCGACATGGCCAAGCGCCTAGCGCTCGGCGCGACGCTGATCGATTTCCTGCTCGGTATCGTGCTGTGGACCAGCTTCGATGTCGGTGGTGCGCAGTGGCAGTTCGTCGAACATGCCGATCTGCCGCTGTTCGGTCGGTTCGGCTGGTCACTCGGCATCGACGGCTTCGCGCTGCTGCTGATCATGCTCAGCGTGTTCCTGATGCCGATCTGCATCGGCGCCAGTTGGCGGTCGATCACCGAGCGCGTGCCGGAGTATATGGCCGCGTTCCTGTTCACCGAGGTGCTGATGATCGGCACCTTCGCGGCGCAGGACCTGTTCCTGTTCTACATCTTCTTCGAAGCCGGCCTGATCCCGATGTACCTGATCATCGGCATCTGGGGCGGGGCGAACCGGATCTACGCGTCGTACAAGTTCTTCCTGTATACGCTGCTCGGCTCGCTGCTGATGTTCATCGCGATGCTCTACATGGCCCAGAAGGCGGGCACGACCAGCATCCCCGCGCTGATGGCGTATGATTTCCCGCCCGAGGTCCAGACCTGGCTGTGGCTCGCGTTCTTCGCGTCATTCGCGGTCAAGATGCCGATGTGGCCGGTCCATACCTGGCTGCCCGACGCGCACGTCCAGGCGCCGACCGCCGGCTCGGTGATCCTCGCGGGCGTCTTGCTGAAGCTCGGCGGTTATGGCTTCCTGCGCTTCTCCCTGCCGATGTTCCCCGACGCGTCTGGGCAGCTGACCTGGCTGGTGCTCGGGCTCTCGGCAGTGGCGGTTATCTACACGTCGCTGGTCGCGTTGGTGCAGTCCGACATGAAGAAGCTGATCGCCTATTCCTCGGTCGCGCACATGGCGATCGTCACGATCGGGCTGTTCGCGTTCAACCGCCAGGGCATCGAGGGTGCGATGCTGGTGATGCTCAGCCACGGACTGGTGTCGGGCGCGTTGTTCCTGTGCGTCGGCGTGATCTACGACCGGCTCCACACCCGCGAGATCAGCCGTTATGGCGGGCTGGCGATCACGATGCCGCGCTATGCGATCTTCTTCCTGCTGTTCACGATGGCATCGATCGGGTTGCCGGGGACGAGCGGATTTGTCGGCGAATTCCTGTCGCTGATGGGCACCTATCAGGTCTCGACCTGGATCGCGCTGCTCTGCACCACCGGGATCATCCTCGGGGCCGCCTACATGCTGTACCTGTATCGCCGCGTCGTGTTCGGCGAGGTCAAGTCGGACGAGGTCCGCGCCATGCCCGACATGTCGAGCCGCGAACTGTGGCTGCTCGCGCCGATCGCAGCCGTGGTGCTGTGGATGGGGGTCTATCCCGAGAGTTTCCTCGCACCGATGCGCAACGACGTCGGCACCCTGCTCGCGCGGATCGACCGCGCGACGCCGCCGAGCGACAGCGCTCCCACCGCCGGCAAAGCAGCCGCGCACACTCCCGCCGCACATGAAGGCGCGCACTGATGGACTACGCCGCCAATCTCGCCATGACACTGCCCGAGGCGGTGCTTGCGCTCGGCTCGATCGCGCTGATGCTGGTCTGCGCATGGGGAGGTCAGGCCTCGACCCGCGCGGTGTCATGGGCCTCGGTTGCGATTATCGCGGGCGCGGGGATCGCGCTGATCGGGCCGGCCTCTTCGGGAGGCGACGCGTTCGACGGCGCTTATCGTGCGGACGCCTTTGCGACCTTCTCCAAGGTCCTGATCTTCATTGCCGCCGCGATCTCGATCGTGCTCGCGCCACGCTTCTTCGAGCGCACTGCGGGCGACGACCTCCGCCCCGAATACCCGGTGCTGATCCTGCTTTCGACCTGCGGAATGGGGATGATGGTCTCCGCTAGCGACATGCTGACGCTGTATGTCGGACTGGAGCTGCAGAGCCTTGCCGCCTATGTGCTCGCGAGCTTCATGCGCCGCGATACGCGCTCGGCGGAGGCGGGGCTGAAGTATTTCGTGCTTGGCGCGCTTGCGAGCGGCATCCTGCTCTACGGCATCTCGCTGATCTATGGTTTCAGCGGCACCACCACGTTCGACGGCATCGCCGATGCCTATACCGGCACGCGTTCGCTGGGGTTGATGTTCGGGCTGGTGTTCGTGTTCGCGGGGATCGCGTTCAAGATCGCGGCAGTGCCGTTCCACATGTGGACACCCGACGTCTATGAAGGCGCGCCGACGCCGGTGACCGCGTTCTTCGCCTCCGCGCCGAAGGTCGCCGGTGTCGCGCTCGCGGTTCGCGTCGCGGTCGAGGCGATGGGCCCGGCG
>DATLME010000132.1:0-9090 GCA_035537395.1 Sphingomonas sp.
TATCACGATTCGACCGATATCCACGATCCGGTCCAGCGCACGATCGCATCGCATCGCCTGATCGCCAAGATGCCGACGATCGCGGCGATGGCGTACAAGTACAGCGTCGGCCAGC
This sequence comes from Sphingomonas sp., assembly GCA_035537395.1. Taxonomy (GTDB): domain Bacteria; phylum Pseudomonadota; class Alphaproteobacteria; order Sphingomonadales; family Sphingomonadaceae; genus Sphingomonas. The sequence goes on from DATLME010000132.1 coordinate 116, forward strand.
CCTTCCTCTACCCCGACAATTCGCTGAGCTACACCGGCAACTTCCTGCGGATGACCTTCGGCGTCCCTGCCGAGCCCTATGTGGTCAACCCGATCGTGGAAAAGGCGATGGACCGGATCTTCATCCTCCACGCCGACCACGAACAGAATGCGTCGACCTCGACGGTGCGGCTCGCCGGCTCGTCGGGCGCCAACCCGTTCGCGTGCATCGCGGCGGGAATCGCCTGCCTGTGGGGACCGGCGCACGGCGGCGCCAACGAGGCAGCGCTCAACATGCTGCGCGAGATCGGCACCCCCGATCGCATCCCTGAATTCATCGCCCGCGCCAAGGACAAGAACGACCCGTTCCGCCTGAGGGGCTTCGGCCACCGCGTCTACAAGAACTACGACCCGCGCGCGACGGTGATGCAGCAGACCGTGCGCGAAGTGCTCGGCGAGCTCAACGTCAGCGATCCGGTGTTCGACGTCGCGATCCAGCTCGAGGAAATGGCGCTCAGCGATCCGTATTTCGTCGAGAAGAAGCTGTTCCCGAACGTCGATTTCTACTCGGGCGTGATCCTGTCCGCGATCGGCTTCCCGACCTCGATGTTCACGGTGTTGTTCGCGCTTGCCCGCACCGTCGGCTGGGTGGCGCAGTGGAACGAGATGATCACCGATCCCGACCAGAAGATCGGTCGTCCGCGCCAGCTTTATAACGGCCCGACCGAGCGCGCCTACGTGCCGGTGGGCGAGCGTTGATGCGCCGCCTTCGGCCGGTCCTGCTCGCACTCGGCGTCCTGATGACGCTGATGGGGCTGCTGTGGATCGGCCAGGGGCTCGGCTATATCCATTGGCCGGCGTCGAGCTTCATGCTCGACCAGCGGCCCTGGGCGGATCGCGGCGCGATCCTCGCCGCGCTCGGCCTCGCGCTGATCCTGGTCTCGCGCCGGCTACGCCGGTAACGAGAGCGTGAACCGCGCGCCCTGCCCCGGCGCGCTCTCGACGGTCAGGTCCCCGCCCATCGCGCGCGCCAGCCGGCGCGCGATGTAGAGCCCGAGCCCGTTGCCGCCGGGTTCGGTAGGATCGACGCGCTCGAACTTGTCGAAGATCCGGCTCTGGTCCTCCGCCGCGATCCCCTTGCCCTGGTCGTCGACGATCGCGCAGACGCGTCCGTCCTGTGCGAGCGCGGTCACGGTCACCACCGAGCCGCGCGGCGCATAGCGCACCGCGTTGCCGATCAGGTTGACCATGATCTGCAACGCACGCCGGAAATCCCCGTTGGCGGGCACTGCCAGATCCGGAGTCGGCCGCGCGATCGCGACATCGGCATTGCTCGCCCGCACCGCGAGCAGCCCGGCGGCACGGCGCGCCACGTCGGCGAGATCGATCGGTTCGAGCGGCAGCACGAAATCGGCGCGTTCGACCGCCTGCAGATCGACGAGATCGTCGACGAGGTCGAGCAGATGTCGCCCCGCATTGGCGATATCGGCGGCATAGTCCGCATAATCCTGCTGCACCGGGCCATCTGCGGCGGCGTTGATGCTGTCGGCATTGGCGATGATCCGCGACAATGGTCCGCGCAAGGCCTTGTCGAGGCCCGCGGTGAAGCTCGCCGGCATCGGCTCGGGAGCGGCCGACGCGGGCTGGTCGACCCGGCGGGCGATGCCGCTGAAGCCGGCAAAGCCGATATCGGCGCCGCGGCGCAGCGCTGCCGACAGCAACACCGCCTCGCCCGACGCGCGGATCCGGCCATGCTGGTCGTCGAACGCCCGGCGCGACGCGATCGCATCCAGGATTGGCAGTGCGCCGTCCGCGGCCTCGTCTAGCCTGAACAGGGTCGTGAGCGGCTTGCCGAGTATGTCGGCCGCGTCGATCCGCAGACCGCGCGCCGTGACGTGCGTCACGCGCAAGGCGGCATCGGTCTCCCACGCGATAGCCTCGTCGGGGAGGCCGAAGTCGCCCGGCGCGGGCGCGGTCGCCGGCTGCGGCGCGCGCCAGCCCGTCACCGCGAGCCGGACCGCGCCGGCAGCGGGCTGCGCGCGCACCCACAGGTCGAGCATGCCGTCGCGGTCGGCGACGACCACCCCGCGCGATACGACGATCCCCAGGCGCTTGGCGAGCCGCGCGACAGTAGCGAGCTGCGGCACCGCCATCGCGGCCCCGATCGGGCCGCCGGCGCGCGCGTTGAGCGCGGCGATCGACGGGTCCGCGCTGAGCAGCTTGCCGTCGGCGTCGACGATCGCGGCGGCGACCACCGGTTCGCGGATCAGGTCGGTCACCGTCACGCCGTGCGCTCGCGGGTAAGATCGCCGAGCGCGCGGCGGAAATCCGGGTGGGTCGTGAGCGGCACCAGCGCTGCGAGCGCCGCGTCGGGTGCGACCGCGGCGATCTCGTCGAGCCGGTCGGCAAAGCCCTCGATGTCGCGGCGCGGATCCGCGTCGGCCAGCGACAGCGCGATGCGGGCAATCGTCGTCCGATCGAGCGAGGCCGCCCGCAACGCCAGCCACAGCTCTTCGCCCGCCGGATCCAGCAGCACGCTTCGCATCTGGTCGTAATCGAGCCCGGTGGCGCGGGCGAGCACCGCGATGAACAATGCCACCGTGCGATCGCCAAGAATGTCGAGGAGCAAGGGGGGCAGTTCGACCGGCCTCGCGTCCACCGCGATCGCGAGACGGGTGGCGAGCGCCTCGAGCCGTTCGCCCTCGTCGTGCGCGGCAAGGCTGCGCAACGCGGCTTCCTCGATCGCGCGATCGACCAGCATCGTTTCCCCGGCACCGAGGCGGACCGCGGCGGCCGTCCACCAGACCAGCCGGTGATGATTCTCGGCGGAGAGGTCGCTGTCGGCGGCGACGCCGAGATCGTTCGACGAGCGGCGCCGGCTTTGCGCCGCGAGCAGCGCGGCGGCCGAGGCGGCGACCACGCTGTCGCCGACATCGGTCAGCCGCACCAGCACGCTCGGCTGCTCCGCGTCGTGCACCGCGATCGGCAACGCGTCGGCGAGCAGATCCTGCCGCACGCGGGCGATCAGCTCTTCCATCAAGGCGCGATCGCGCAACACACCGGCACGCAGCAACCGCTCCATGCCGTCACCCTGCGCCTCCACGAGCGCAACGGCGGCGCCTTCTTCGGCCCAGCCGGTCAACACCCGGGCGGCATGACGCCGGATATCCGTCTCGATCGCACCGATCAGCGCGCCGAGCACGCGCGCCAGCGTCAGCCGCGTTCGATCGTCGAGCCGCGCATCGTCCGGCATGAAGAAATCGTCGATCGTCGCCGACAACCGCGCATCGTCGCGCCGCAACGCCGCCATTGCGTGCAGCGCCGATGGTTCGGCAAGCCGATCGTGGCTTTGGTCAGGCTTCGACATCCACGTCCCCTAACGCGCACGTCGTTAAAGCCGCACTAAGGCTGTTCGCGGATCCGCTCGAGCTGCGCGACGAGCGTCGCCACCGCATGGGCGGCTGCAAGAGTCAGCCCGATCGTGGGTGCACCGAGCAGGACCCCGATCAGCACGACCAGCAAATAGCTCGGCGGGGTTGCCCACCACGGGGCGGCGGCCTGCGTTCCCGCGCGCTCGACGAGCGCCCCTGCGGTCACCAGCGCGATCGCCACCGCAATCGCGCCATGATCCGCCGTCGCGTCGGTCTGGCGCCAGCCCGCGGCCAGCACCGCCAGTGCGGGGGCGATCCGCCCGACCCAGTTCGCGACGCGCACCATGCCCGGTTCGTCGCGAAGGTCGGCCAGCAGCCCGGCGACCGAAGTCGCAACCCCGGCCCCGATCATCGTCGCGAGCCCGATCGCCGTGTGATCGGTCCACAGTGCGGCGAGAGACAAGAGCGCGAGCATGAGCGCGACCCCCAGCAACGCCGCGGCGGGCACCGCGCGGCGCACCAGCGGCACGATCGCGACACGAGCAAGCGGGTTCACGATCAGGCGGTCATACCAGCCACGCCGGGTCGAGACGACCGCCGCCAGCACCGTGCGGCTGCGCTGCTCCATCAGCGCTGCCTGGTGCTCGATGCCATGTCCGTGGCGCAGGCTGTCGCCGGGGAGCGGCACGTGCACCGCGCCGGCTTGCGACGCGAGCCGCAACAGCGTCGACTGGACGTCGTAGTCTCGCGGCATCGCCGCCAGTTCCTCGAGCCGCCGGGGGTCGAGCTGCGCGATCCCCGCCCAGCTCATGCCGCCGCCGACCCGCTCGAAGCCGGGGGCTGTCGCGTCGTCGCGTACCACCAGCAAGGCGTCGCGCGCATCCCCGGCGACAGCCGCGATCGTCGCGGTGGTGGTGGTCAGCCCGTCGGCAAGCATGACGATCCGGGACAGCGGATGCATCTTCTCGGCAGCCTCGCTCGCCGACCGGACGGTATCCACCGCGACCCCGCGCCGGCCGATCCGGCTCAGCGCCCCGAGCAGCTCCGGGGTGAGCCGCGCCGCCACGACCACGATCTGCGAGGCGCCGGCCGCAATCAGCAACCGCGCCTGGAACTCGATCAGCGTCAGGCCGCCGAACGGCAGGGTTGCGGTAAGCACCCCCGGGCGGTCGTCGGCATCATGGAGTGCGAGGAGAAGCCCTGCGAGCATCGCAGCGCTGTTAGGGACGAAAGCCCGGCGCGGCAACCGGACCCGACGCCAGCCCGAACTCGATCCGGGACCCACGGCCCCACCGGAAACTACAGTCGTTCGATCGCGCGCTTCAATTTGGCGATGGTCGTCGCGTCGCCGGGCGCTACCGTCACGGCTTCGCTCGCCAATGCCATCAGCCGGATCGCGCCGAAGCTTGCCGCCAGGCCTTTCAGCCGCCATGCCGCATTCTTCCACGCTTCGACGGTCTCCGCGGCGATCATCGCGGCATGCGCGCGCTCGGCACTTTCGACGAAAGCGAGCCGCAATTCGGCGATCAGCCCCGGTTCGTCACCGACGGCCGCAGCCAGAGTAGCATCGATCGCACCGGGGTCATAAGCCATTGGACCGGCTTAGCCCGGAGTGCTTAACGAAGGGTTGCGCTATTCGCTTTGCCCGAGTCGGATTCATGGTAGACTTCGGGCCTGTACGGGGGGTTCTATGATCGTCGATTTCCGGGCTGACACTGGCAAGGGCATTCTGCCGCCTCTGCCGCCCCCGCCCCCTATCGGTAGCGACGGTGCCGAGGCGCCGATCGTCGAGGTCACCGATCTGTACGAGCTCGAACATGACGACGAGCTCGCCGCGCCGCATGGCGGCCGGCTGCTCCCGGGCCTCGCGATCGCTGCGGCGGCCTTGTGGGTGGCGGCGATGCTGTGGCTCGCCCGTGACTCGCTCGCCACGCTCGATCCGGTGTCGCTCGCTCAATATCTTGCCGCGCTGGCGATCGTGCCGATGTTCATCGGGGTGATCTGGCTGCTCGCGCGGCGTACCAGTCGCGCGGAGGCCCGCCGTTTCGCTTCCACCGCGCGCGCCATGCGGGCCGAGGCTGCGAGCCTCGACCGCACCGTTGCGATCCTCTCGCGCACGATCGACGGCAATCGTCGGCAGCTTGCCGAACAGGTGACGACGCTGCTCGCGATCGGCGACACCGCCAACGATCGGCTCGCGACCATCGGCCAGCGGCTTGCCGCGGAGATCGGCGAGGCCGACGCCCACGCCCTCAACCTCGCCGACGCCGCCGCGGGCGCGCAGGCCAGCCTGGGCGTGCTGCTCGCCTCGCTGCCGCGCGCGCAGGCGGAAACCCGCGACGTCGGCAAGCTGCTCGAGACGACCGGCCTTGCTGCCAGCGAACACGCCGCCGCGCTCGACGCGCAGCTGGTCGCGCTGGCGGAACGCGGCCGCGAGGCCGATGCGGTCGCTGGCGGCGCCGCGCAGAAGCTCGCCGCGCATATCACGCGGATGGAGGCGACCAGCGAGACCGCGGGTGCACGGCTGGAATCGGTCACCGCCGAGATGTCGACTGCGGTCGATGCGCTGCTCGGCCGTACCGCCGACGCGGTCGACGAGGCGCGCAAGGGCATCGCCGCGCAGGGCGACGCGATGCTCGCGATGATCGGCGCGCATCAGGCGACGCTGGAAAGCACCGCGCGCGACAGCGCCGACGCGCTTGCGCAGCGCATCGCGACGGTGGACGACGTCATCGAACGCGTGTCCGCCAGCCTCGTCCGTCATCGGATCGCGGGCGACGAGCTCGTCACCGGGCTCGGCACCGGGCTCGCCGAGGTGGAGACGCGGATCGATCGGCTCCACGAACAGGGCACGCAGCGCTCGCAGGTCCTGGCGGCGTCGATCAGCGCGCTCGGCGGCTCGGCGAACGCGATGACCGAGGCACTGAAGGCTGGGGACGCGATGGCCACCCGGACGATCGGCACCACCGAATCGCTGCTGATCGCGCTCGACGCCGCTGCGCGCGAGATCGACGAGACGCTGCCCGAAGCGCTCAACCGGCTCGACGGCCGGATCGAATCGACCCACGCGATCGTCGTCCAGGCCAAGCCCGAACTGTTCGCGCTCGTCACCGCTGCCGAGAGCACGCACGACGCGATCGAATCGATCGCGGGAGTCATCGCGGACCAGCGGCGGACCCTCGACACGCTGTCGGGCTCGCTGATCGACACCCTGACCGACGGCCGCGCAAAGGCGGACGAGCTCGGCACGATGGTGGACGAGACGATCGGACGGACGCATCGCTTCGCCGAAGAGGCTGCGCCACGCCTGATCGAGGCGCTGCTCCGCGTCCGCGACACCGCTGCGGTTGCCGCCGAGAAGGCGCGCGAGACGCTCGCGACGGTGATCCCCGAAGCCGTCGAGGCGCTCGAGAGCGCCAGCGTTGACGCGATGCGCCGCGCCACGGCGGACACGGTCGAGCGCCAGGTCCGCGCGATCGCTGACGCCACCGACATCGCGGTCGATGCGGCGACCCGCGCTACCGAGCGGCTGTCGATCCAGGTCCAGGAGATCCTCGACCAGTCAGCGATCGTCGAGACCCGGATCGAAGATGCGCGCAGCGAACGCGAGGAAAGCGATCGCGACACCTTCTCGCGCCGCGTGTCATTGCTGATCGAGTCGCTCAACTCCGCGTCGATCGACATCACCAAGGCGTTTGCGCCCGAAGTGTCGGACAGCGCCTGGGCGGCGTATCTGAAGGGCGATCGCGGGGTCTTCACCCGCCGGGCGGTGCGCATCCTCGAGCCCGGCGACGCGCGCGAGATCGCCCGGCTCTACGACGACGACGGCGCGTTCCGCGAATCGGTCAACCGCTACATCCACGATTTCGAGGGCATGTTGCGCGCGATCCTGGCCCAGCGCGACGGCACGCCCCTCGGCGTAACGATGCTCTCCTCCGACATGGGAAAACTCTACGTCGCCTTAGCACAGGCGATCGAGCGGCTGCGGTAGGCCGGCACCGCTCCCGTCATCCCGATGTTCGCCGAGATGACGGGAGCGTCCATCCTTCGCCGTTCCGTTACAGCAAGGCTTCGCGCTGCTTGGCGAACAGGTCGAGCATGTCCGGCGTGACCCAGCCGTAGCGATAGTTCCCGACGAACAGCAGGAACAGGATCGTCGCCAGGATCGTCACGCGGATCAGCAGCCGCCCCATATAGAATTCGTGGGGCGCGCTTTCGGCCTGGCCGGCGATGTGGTCGCCGCCGGCCTCTCCGGTCGTCCGGACGCCGAAGGGCAGTATCAGGAACACCGAAAACGACCAGAACAGCACGTAGATCGCCAGCAGCGACGTCCAGCGCATGATCAGGCTTCGATCATCAACACATCGACGATCGGCTTCTTGCCGGTCCAGCGCGTTGCGATCTTACGCACCGCAAGGCGGACGTCCTCGCGCAGGCGATCGCGTTCGCGCTTGCCGCCCGAGCGCATCGCTTCCGACACCGCAGCGACCGCATCTTCGACGAAGGCGATCCGGTCTTCCTCGACGGGGATGCCCTGCAAACGGACCTGCGGCACGCCGATCGAACGACCGTCGCGCCCGATCGCGACCGCCACCGAGATCTGGCCGTGAAGCGAGACCCTGCGGCGCTCGTTGATCGTGGTACCGTCGGACGGCAGGATCACGTCGCCGTCGAGCACTAGGCGACCGACCTCGGCATTGCCGATCTTCTTGGCGGGACCCGGCAGTAGCCGGAGGATGTCGCCGTCGCCCTGCACGATCGCCTGGGGGATCCCCTCGGACAGGCCGAAGCGGGCGTGCTCCATCATGTGGCGCATCTCGCCATGAACGGGGATCAGCAGCTCGGGCCGGATCCACTCGTACATCTGCGCTAGTTCGGGGCGGCCCGGATGGCCCGAGACATGGACGTGTGCCTGCCGCTCGGTGATCATCTCGACCCCGCGCCCGGCGAGGATGTTCTGGATCCGGCCGATCGCGACCTCGTTGCCGGGGATCTGCTTGGACGAGAAGATCACGCTGTCGCCCAGTTCGAGCTTCACCGTGTGCGACCCATCGGCGATCCGCGCCAGCGCGGCGCGAGGTTCGCCCTGCCCGCCAGTGGCAACGATCAGGACCTTGTTGCGCGGCAGGCGCATCGCGGTGTCAGGATCGACGGTCTCGGGAAAGTCCTTCAAATAACCGCACGCGCGCGCGACCTTCAGGATCCGGTCGAGCGAGCGCCCCGTGACGCAGAGCTTGCGCCCGGTCTCACGCGCGACTTCGCCGAGCGTGTGCAACCGCGCCGCACTCGACGCGAAAGTCGTCACGACCACCCGCCCGCGCGCATTGCCGATCGCCTCGGCGAGGCCGCGACGAACAGTGCTCTCCGAGCCCGAGGCCTCGGCGTTGAAGACGTTGGTGGAATCGCAGACCCGCACGTCGATGCCCTTGTCGCCGATCGCGGCGAGCGCCTCGGGGCTGGGCGGGGTGCCGATCACCGGGGTGGGATCGAGCTTCCAGTCGCCGGTGTGGAACACGCGGCCCGCCGGCGTCTCGATGATCAGCGCATTGGGCTCGGGGATCGAATGCGACAGCTCGACGAAGGTGAAGCCGAACGGCCCGAGCTGGAACGACTTGCCCGGCTGGAT
>DATLME010000133.1:0-2159 GCA_035537395.1 Sphingomonas sp.
ATGCTGCGGCGTGATGGTCGCGGCCACCGTATCCGGGGCGTCGGCGACGAACCGGGCGGCGTGTGACGTGGTGATATGCTCGAACACGATCTTGAGCGCGGGGAAATCGCGCACCAGCCCGATCAGGATGCGGTCGATGAAGACCGCCTCGCGGTCGAAGATGTCGATCGCGGGATCGGTCACCTCGCCGTGGACCAGCAATGGCATGCCAATCGCCTCCATCCGCGCCAGCGCGGGGCGGATGGCGGCGATATCGGTCACGCCGCTGGCGCTGTTGGTGGTCGCGCCCGCCGGGTAGAGCTTGGCCGCGATCCAGACGCCCACGGCATAACCGCGAGCGAGTTCGTCGGCATTGGCCTGATCGGTGAGATAAGCCGTCATCAGCGGGGTGAATCCCGGTCCGGCGGCGGCAATAATCCGATCGCGATAGGATGCGGCCTGTTCGACCCTGGTCACTGGCGGCGCCAGATTCGGCATGACGATCGCCCGCGCGAATTGCCGCGCGGTGAAAGGGGCAACGGTCTTCAGCATGTCGCCGTCGCGGAAGTGGACGTGCCAGTCGTCGGGGCGGCGGATGGTGATTGTATCGGTCACCCCGGCCTCTTAGCTAAGGGGCATGCCCGAAACCACCCTGTCAGATCGCGCCCTCATCCGCCTGTCCGGCGAGGACGTGCGAGGCTTTCTCGATGGGCTGATCACGAACAAGCTCGACGCATTGCCGGCCTATGCCGCGCTGCTGACTCCGCAAGGCAAGGTGATCGCCGACTTCATCGTCTGGGCGGACGGCGCTGATCTGCTGCTCGATTGCGACGAGGCGGCGTCGGAAGCGCTGCAAAAGCGGCTCACGATGTACCGGTTGCGCCGCGCGATCACGATTGCCCGGGACGAGCAACTCGCGGTGCATTGGAGCCCGGACGGGGCCGACGATCCGCGACTGCCTGCGCTTGGTCGGCGGTGGCTTGCACCCCCGAGCTCCCCTGCGGTTGGCTGGCTCGATCATCGTTTGAAGCTCGGCGTGTGCGAGGCCGCGGTGGAGCTTGGCGATTTGCTGTGGCTCGAATGCAATGCCGACGAGTTGAACGGAGTCAGTTTCAACAAGGGCTGCTTTGTCGGCCAGGAGAACACGGCGCGGATGAACTGGCGCGGGAAGGTCAATAGGCGCTTGTTCGTGGTGCCAGTCGGCGTTGCCCCACCGGCGCGGGTGCGGGTCGAATATCCCGAGCTCGGGCTCGCGGTGGCGCACCTTCGGGTTGACGAAGTGCCGCCCGAAGCGATCCGTCCAGCTTGGATGAAGCTCGATGCCTGACGCTGCGCCGGTCGAGCAAGCGATCGTCGTTACCGGGCGCGGGATCGAGGTCGACGAGCGGCTCGCTGCAACTCGCACCATCGGTCGCGCGGACATCGAACGCTCGGCATCGGGCCGGATGGAAGATGTGCTTCGTGATGTCGCGGGGCTGGTCAGCTTTCGCCGCTCCGATTCCCGCTCGTCCCACCCGACTAGCCAGGGGCTGACCCTGCGCGGGCTTGGCGGCAACGCCGCGAGCCGAGTGACCCTGACCCTCGACGGTGTGCCGCAAACGGACCCATTCGGCGGGTGGATCGCGTTCGGCGCGCTCGATCCCAACGCGATCGACCGGATCCGCGTCACGCGCGGCGGCGGAACGGAGGCAGTCGCCGGGACCATCGCGATCGACAGCCGTGCGCCCGACCGGATCGACGCCAGCCTGTTCGGCGGATCGCGCGAATCGATCGATGCGCGGGCGCTCGGCGGCCTGCAATGGAGCGATGGTTTCGCCAGCCTGTCGGGCAGTTTTACGCGCGGCGACGGGTTCCTGCCGATCGTCTCTGGCGACCGCGGGCTTGCCGACCGGCGCGCGCCGTTCGAGCAGGGCGCGGCCCGGGCACGGCTGGTGCAGCAGGTCGGCGGGGTCGAAGCGCAGGCCAGCCTTTCCACCTACCGCGACCGGCGAACACGCGGCACCGATTTCACCGACAACGGCCAGCGCGGGACCGACGCCTCGATTCGGCTGGTCGGCAAGGGCCAAACCCGCTGGTCGGCGCTGGCCTATGTCCAGGACCGGCGCTTCGACAGCCAGTTCGCAAGCGTCAACGCCGACCGGAGCGCGGCCAGCCTGACGCTCGAGCAACGCGTACCGGCG
>DATLME010000134.1:0-7206 GCA_035537395.1 Sphingomonas sp.
TCGGACAGCTTACCGCACAGCTCTACGAACTAGAGCGCGAACTCATCCCGCACGGCCTCCACATCCTCGGCCAGCCGATGAACGAGGAAACTCGCGCGCAGCTCGCCGCCGCCGGTGCCGACCTGCCCGCCCGGAACGACGAGCTCGACGCGCTGGTGCACGCGCTGGATGCCGGGTTCGTCCGCCCTGCTCCGGGTGGCGACGTGCTGCGCAACCCCAAGGTCTTGCCGACCGGGCGCAACATCCACGGCTTCGACCCGTTCCGCATCCCCGGTACCTTCGCGATGGCCGAAGGCATGCGTCAGTCGGACGAGCTGATCGCGCGCCACACCGCGACCGCCGCCTTCCCCGAAACGCTCGCGATGGTACTGTGGGGCACCGACAATCTGAAGTCGGAGGGCGTGCAGATCGCACAGGCGCTCGCGCTGATGGGCGCGCGGCCGCACTTCGACGGCTATGGCCGGCTCTCGGGTGCCGAACTCGTGCCGCTCGAAGAACTCGGCCGGCCGCGGATCGACGTTGTGGTGACGCTGTCGGGCATCTTCCGCGATCTGTTGCCGCTCCAGACCCGGATGATCGCCGAAGCCGCATGGCTCGCCGCCAGCGCCGACGAGCCGCTCGATCGCAACTTCATCCGCAAGCACAGCCTGTGCCACGCCGCCAAGCACGATTGCGACCTCGAAACCGCCGCGCTCCGCGTCTTCTCCAATGCCGAAGGGTCGTACGGCGCCAACGTCAACCTGCTGATCGACGGCGGCGCCTGGACCGATCCCGACGAGATCGCCGAAGTGTTCGAGCGCCAGAAGGGCTATGCCTATGGCCGCAACGGGCACCCCGCGCGCCAGGCCGAATTGTTCAAATCGGCGCTCGCGGGGGTCGATCTCGCCTATCAGAACCTCGACTCGGTCGAACTCGGGGTCACCGACATCGATCATTATGTCGACGCGCTCGGCGGGATCAGCCGCTCGATCACCCGCGCCCGGGGCAGCGCCGCGCCGATCTACATCGTCGACGCGACGCAAGGCGCGACCAAGGTCCGCACGCTCGGCGAGCAGGTCGATCTCGAGACCCGCACCCGGATGCTCAATCCGCTCTGGTACGAAGGCATGCTCAAGCACGGCTTCGAGGGCGTGCGCAACATCGAGAGCCACGTCACCAACACGGTTGGCTGGTCGGCCACCACTGGCCAGGTGAGCCCGTGGATCTACCAGCAGATCAGCGAGACCTTCGTGCTCGACGCCGCGATGCGCGAGCGGCTCGCTACCCTCAATCCCAAAGCGTCCGCCCGTGTCGCCAACCGCCTGATCGAGGCGAGCGACCGGCAGTTCTGGGCACCCGATCCCGAGACGCTGGCGGCGCTCCACGCCGCCAGCGACGAGCTCGAAGATCGCCTCGAAGGCGTCACCGCGGTGGCGGCATAAGGAATAGATGATGGCATTGTTCGATCCCCCCGCCCGCACCCGCGACCGCATCGGCCTCGATGGAGACGGCTCGGTCCAGGTCGCGCTCGATCCCAACGACCGGATCGGTACCGCCAAGGTGTTCGCGGTCTATGGCAAGGGCGGGATCGGCAAGTCGACCACCTCGTCGAACCTCAGCGCGGCGTTCTCGCTGCTCGGCAAGCGCGTGCTCCAGATCGGCTGCGATCCCAAGCACGACAGCACCTTCACGCTGACCAAGAAGCTGATGCCGACCGTGATCGACGTGCTCGAGACCGTCGAGTTCCATGCCGAGGAGCTTCGCCCCGAGGACTATATGTTCGAAGGCTATAACGGGGTGATGTGCGTCGAGGCGGGCGGCCCGCCCGCGGGCACCGGCTGCGGCGGCTATGTCGTCGGGCAGACCGTGAAACTGCTCAAGCAGCATCATCTGCTCGAGGATACCGACGTCGTGATCTTCGACGTACTCGGCGATGTCGTGTGCGGCGGGTTCGCCGCCCCGCTCCAGCATGCCGAACGCGCGGTGGTGGTCGCCGCCAACGACTTCGACAGCATCTTCGCGATGAACAGGATCGTCGCGGCGATCAAGGCGAAGGCGAAGAACTACGACGTGCGGATGGCGGGGGTGATCGCCAACCGCTCCGCGGCGACCGACGAGATCGACCGCTACAACGAAGCGACCGGCCTCAAGCGGCTGGCGCATTTCCCCGATCTCGACGCGATCCGTCGCAGCCGGCTCAAGAAATGCACGCTGTTCGAGATGGAATCGACCCCCGAGGTCGATGCCGCCTGCCTCGAATATAAGCGTCTCGCCGCGCAGATGTGGGCAGGCTGCGAGCCGCTCGCCGCGGAGCCGATGAAGGATCGCGAGATCTTCGAGTTCCTGGGCTTCGAATGATGGCGAGCGCGGCCCCCTCCACCGCCTATGACAAGCGTCGTGCGAGCCTCGAATCCTATTTCGATCGCACCGCATCGAAGACGTGGGAGCGGCTGACGTCCGACGCACCGGTCAGCGGGATCCGCGCCACCGTGCGCGCGGGACGTAACCGGATGCGCGAGACGCTGTTGTCGTGGCTGCCGGCTGACATGACCGGATTGCGGCTGCTCGACGCCGGGTGCGGCACCGGCGCGCTGGCGGTCGAGGCCGCGCAGCGCGGCGCCGATGTCGTTGCGATCGATGTCGCCGGCAGCCTGGTCGACGTGGCCCGTGACCGCACGCCGACGGGCCTCACGATCGATTGGCGGGTCGGCGACATGCTCGATCCCTCACTTGGCCGCTTCGACCATGTCGTCGCGATGGACTCGCTGATCCACTACCGCGCCTCCGACATCGTCGACACCGTCGCCAGCCTTGCCGGACGGACCTGTGGTTCGGTGCTTTTTACCTTCGCGCCGTCGTCCAAGCCGCTCGTCGTCATGCACGCGGTCGGCAAGCTCTTCCCGCGTGCCGATCGGGCGCCGGCGATCGAGCCGGTGCGCGAAAGCCTGCTCCGCACGTTGATCGGCGATGCGCTGCCCGATGCCCGGATCGGACGGGGACTGCGCGTCGCGAGCGGCTTCTACACCAGCCATGCACTCGAGGTGATGCCCACATGAGCGGCATGGCTGCTCTCAAGGCCTCGCTGGCACCAAAGAGCTCGCCCGCCGGCGGGCCGCGCGGCCTTGCCGCGGTAAAAGGCGGCGCGTTCTGGAACCGGGTTGGTACCCGCTTCCTGCCGTTCGCCGACGCCGCCACCAAGGAACTGCCGCTCCGGCAGCTGTTGCGACTGTCGCTGTTCCAGGTGTCGGTGGGCATGGCCGCGGTGCTGCTGACGGGTACGCTCAATCGGGTCATGATCGTCGAGCTCGGCATGTCGGCGTCGCTGGTCGCTGCGATGGTGTCGCTGCCGCTGCTGTTCGCGCCACTCCGCGCGCTGATCGGGTTCAAGTCGGATACGCACCGTTCGGTGCTCGGCTGGAAGCGCGTTCCCTATATCTGGTTCGGCACGCTGATGCAGTTCGGCGGGCTCGCGCTCCTGCCCTTCGCGCTGCTGGTGATGACCGGCGAGGGTGACGGCCCCGCGATCGTCGGCCAGATCAGCGCCGCACTCGCGTTCTTGCTGGTCGGCGCGGGGATGCACACGACGCAAACCGCCGGGCTCGCGCTCGCCACCGATCTCGCGCCAGAGGACGCCCGCCCGCGGGTCGTCGCGCTGCTCTATGTGATGCTGCTGGTCGGGGTGCTGGTCAGCGCCATCGTGATCGGGCGGCTGCTCGACGACTTCAGCCCCACCAAGCTGGTCCAGATCGTCCAGGGCGCGGCGATGCTGACGATGGCGCTCAACGTCACCGCCTTGTGGAAACAGGAAGCGCGCAACCGCAACGTCGTCCGCTTTGCGGCTACCCCCCGCCCCGCCTTTCGCGACGTCTGGGCGATCTTCATCGCCCGGCCGAAGACGCTGCGGCTGCTTGTCGCGGTCGGCCTCGGCGCGGCGGCGTTCAGCATGCAGGACGTGCTGCTCGAACCCTATGGCGGGCAGATCCTCGGCCTCTCGGTCGGCGCCACGACCTCGCTCACCGCGCTGTGGGCCGCGGGGATGCTCGCTGGCTTCACCCATGCCGCAAGGCGGCTCGCCATGGGGGCGGACCCGCACCGGCTGGCCGGGTTCGGCGGTGTCGCGGGGATCGGCGCGTTCCTCTGCGTGATCTTCGCCGGCCCGCTCCAGTCGCCGGCACTGCTCGGGGTCGGGGCCGTGTTCATCGGCTGTGGCGCGGGGCTGTTCTCGGTCGGCACGCTGACCGCCGCGATGGCGATCTCGGATGCCGAAGAGCTGGGCGGCCGCACCGGGCTCGCGCTCGGCGCCTGGGGGGCGGTCCAGGCGACCGCGGCCGGGCTTGCGATCGCGCTCGGGGCGTTTGCGCGCGACGCGGTGTCGGCGGCCGCGGTCGGCGGGCGGCTGGGCTCGACGCTCGCCGGTCCCGCGACCGGCTATGCCGCGGTCTACCTGGTCGAGATCCTCCTGCTCCTCGTGATGCTGGTCGCGCTCGGGCCCCTCGTCCGCAGCAATCCGGCAGGGCGATCCGCCTCGCCCTCTACCCGCTTCGGCCTCACCGAATTTCCGATCTGAAAGGGACGATCATGCATCCCGACCTCACTCCCGGTATCGACGTCGCCCTCCTGGTTTTTTGGGCGTTCGTCCTCTTCTTCATCGTCCTCGTCTTCTATCTGCGCCGCGAGGATCGCCGCGAGGGATATCCGCTCGAGGATGAGTTTACCGGGCAGCTCGACACCCCCGGCGGGCCGCTCAGCGCCGCCTCGCCCAAGACCTTCCTGCTGCCGTTCGGCCACGGTACCGTCACCGCGCCTACCAAGGGGCGCGAACCGATCGACATCGCCGCACGACGCACAGAGCGCTCCAGGGGCGCACCCTATGAGCCGACAGGGAACCCACTGGCCGATGGCATCGGCCCAGCGGCATGGGCCGATCGCGCCAAGGTCCCCGACCTCGACATGGAGGGGCATCCGCGAATAGTGCCGCTCTCCATGGCGCCGGATTTTTGGGTCACGAACCGCGATCCCGATTTGGCCGGCTGGCCCGTCGTCGGCGCCGATGGCGTCGTCGCGGGACGCGTCACCGATCTCTGGATCGACCGCGCTGACCGGCTCGTCCGCTATATACAGATCGGCGAGGACGGGGTGCTCGCGCCTATGATGATGGCCAAGGTCGACCGTCGCCGCCGCATCGTCGTGATCGACGCGCTGAACGCTGGACAGTTCGCCGGCGTGCCCCGACTCGAGGGGGGGGACCGGATCACATTGTACGAGGAGGAGCGCGTTCAGGCCTATTTCGGGGGGGGCTATCTCTACGCCAACGCCGAGCGTCAGGAGCCGTTCTTTTGACCGAATATGACAACGAGCCGGTGCCCGGTCTTCCGGGGTTGCTCCCGCCCGGCGAGCGGATCCTGTGGCAGGGCGCACCCGACTGGCGACGGCTGGCACGGTCCGCGTTCCACACCCGTGGCATCGCGGTCTACTTCGCCGCGCTGACCGCGATCGCGCTCGCCCTGGCGTCGTCGAGCGGCAGCTATGTCGGGGTCGGGATGACCGCCGCGCTCGGCACCGCCGCGGTCGCGCTCCTGCATCTGCTGGCCTGGGGGTCGGCGCGGACGACGATCTACACGCTGACCAATCGCCGCATCGTGCTGCGGATCGGCATGGCGGTGCCCAAATGCATCAACCTGCCGCTGACGATGCTCGCCTCGGTCGATCTCGCCGCGCGCGCCGATGCCACCGGCGACCTGTCGCTGACGCTGCTCGGCGTCCCGCGGCTCGGCTATCTCGCGCTCTGGCCCCACGCGCGGCCATTGCGGATCACCCGGCCCCAGCCGATGCTGCGCGCGGTGCCCGAAGCCGCGAGCGTCGCAGCGATGGTCGCGCGAGCCTGCCTCGCCGCCAACCCGAGCGGCAGCCTGGGCACCGTCGACCAGCCCGCCGCAGCGATGCCCGCCTTTGCCGAGGCACAGGCGGCATGAGCGGCACGCGCACCCCGTCCGACATGCTGTCCGGCGGCACGATGGCGATCACCGCCGGGCTGCTGGTCTTCGCGCTGGCGGCGACCAGCATCGTCCGCATCGCGGGCATCCCCGTCGCCGCGTCACCTGCCGCGTTGCGTGCGGAAGGTCGTATCGCCGCGGTCGCGTCGCGCGACCTGCGCTTCCTCGATCGCGCCGACGGCGCCGTGGTGATCGAGGATGTGCGCACGGGTAAGATCGCATCGGTGATCCGCCCGGGTGAAAAGACCGGGTTCATCCGCGGTGTCATGCGTGGGCTCGCACGCGAGCGCCGCTCCCGCGGCATCGGCGATGCGCCGCCCTTCGATCTCACCTTGTGGCGCGACGGCGAACTTTCGCTGACCGACAGCGCCACCGGCCGCTCGATCGAGCTGACTGCCTTCGGATCAAGCAACCGCGCCGCCTTCGCCGCGCTGCTTCAGAAGCCCGCGTCATGATCGCGCTTCGCCGCACCTCGTTCGACACCGCCTGCCGGGTCGAGGTCGAACATAGCGACGAGTTCCTGTGCGCGCATGTCGTGCTCGCGGGCGACTATCCGATCGGCCCGGGCGATCGCGTCCTCGTCCATGGCGCGCCGATCAGCGTCGGCTTCGGCGAACGGCGGGTCGTCGAGCGCACCGCCACCGTCGAGCGCGCCAGCACCGTCGAGCGGCTCTGGACCAAATTCGCAGGCCATTTCGAGATGGCCGAACTCTACGAAGTCAGCTTTTCGGATCGGACCACGCTATGAATGCGATCACCGCCATCCAGCCCGCCGATGCCGACACGATGGCGATCGCGCGCGAGGACACGGTCCTGTCGCCGCGCTTCTACACGACCGACTTCGCCGCGATGGACCGGATCGACGTGTCGCCGGTGCGCGGCGAATGGGATGCGTTGATCAAGGAGATGGCAGACGATCCCAATCGCCTCCATTTCAAGCGCACCCAGGCGTTCGACGGGGTGATCGAGAGCCTGCCCGACGGCCTGCGCCAGGAATTCACCGATTTTCTCGTCAGTTCGCTGACTGCCGAGTTCTCCGGCTGCATCCTCTATGCGGAGATCGCCAAGCGGGTGAAGAACCCCGACATCAAGCAGCTGTTCAAGCTGATGAGCCGCGACGAGAGCCGTCATGCCGGCTTCATCAACGACACGCTGAAGGACGCGGGGATCGGGATCGACCTGGGCTTCCTGACACGGTCCAAGAAATACACCTATTTTCGCCCGAAATTCATCT
>DATLME010000135.1:0-4616 GCA_035537395.1 Sphingomonas sp.
GCAGTACAAGTTCCGGCTGCCGACGGTGAACCACGTGTTCCAGCCCGGACATCGGATCATGATCCAGGTGCAGTCGTCGCTTTTCCCGCTCTACGACCGCAATCCGCAGGTCTTCGTGCCGAATATCTTCCTCGCCAAGAAGTCGGACTACAAGAAGGCGACGGTGACGGTGGAATATGGGGCGAATGCGAGCCGCGTGTGGCTGCCGGTGGTGCCAGTGGACCAGGCAGCGGTGATGGCGAAATAGCGCCCGCCGCAGCCTGACCATTCCAATCGATCGCCACCCCGGCGAAGGTCGGGGCCCAGGTGGGAAGGCTCGAGTGACGAAAGGACTGCGCTTCGTCACCATCGTCTCCCAACTGGGCCCCGGCCTCCGCCGCGGTAGTGTCGAAATTGTGGATCGAAGGCGGCTAGAACCCCCACTCCACCAATCCATCCGCACCCCGCACGGCAATCCCCTGCATCCCCACCGGCTCGGCATCGCCACTCGTCAGCACCCGAACCGCATCCTTCTCGCGCACCACCGCAAGGAACCGCGCTCCAGCATCGTTGCGCGCGACCACCACGCCCTGCCGTGCAGCACCCTCGCGGTCGTAGAACACCGTGTAGGTCTCGATCCGCGCCGCGCCCGCATACGCCTCGTCGACTGGCGGTGCAGCATTACGCGCCGCGTCCGCCAGCGCCTGGCAGTCGAAATCATCCGCCGTCTCCGCCGCCGCGATCGGGTCGCTCGACAACAGGATGCTGTGGTTGTGGGTCGCGAAGCCGCCGTTGCCGAACAACAGGCCGGTGCCGCCCTCCGCCCGCTGCGCCAGGACCATCGCCGCGACCGCGTGGCTCATGTAATTGCCGATCGGCCCGCCGCCGAAGGTAAGGCCGCCGACGACGCTCCCCGCGCGGTCGAGCGGCCAGCCGAGGATCCGGCGCGCCATCTTCGGTACGCAGGGGAAGCAGGAGTATAGCTCGACGCGGTCGATCTCCCCGATCGTCACGCCGTTGCGCCGTAGCGTCTGTTCGAGCGACACCCGCATTCCCGCGGAGGCGTCGAAGCGGTCGCGTGCCATGACGTCGTCGCTTTCGTGCGCTGCCGCGCTCAGCCCGACATGGACGATCGCATGGTCCGCCACGCCCCGCGCCCGCGCTTCCGCGAGGCTGGTGACGATGAAGCCCGCGCCCTGGTTGACCGCGATGTTCGCCACCATGAGCTTGAGGTACGGGAAAGCGATCGGCCGGTTGGTGGGGGCGGGCGTCGCGATCTCGTCGGCGGTGCGCGGCGTCCGCAGCCACGCCGCTGGATTGTCCGCCGCAACCCGCGAGAAATGCGCCCACATCGCCGCGCTTTCGGCCTGCGCCTCGGCCAGCGTCTGGCCCCACGCCGCGCGGGTCGCGTTTTCGTAGAGCGGGTAGACGTCGACCGGCGCCACCAGCCCGTAACGCTGGCGGTAGTCGGGCGCGCGTTCGCGGTGGCGCCCGCGCATCGCATTGTGGTCCGCAGCGCTGCCACCGGCGGCGAGCGCGGCGCGGCGCGCGGCGGTGCGCAACGCCTCGCCGCCGACCACCGCGCAGACCGTCGCCGCGCCGCTGCGGATCCGGTTCGCGGCCTCGGCGAGCAGCCGGACCGGGCTGTCGCCCATCGGCCCGGGTGTCTGCACGCGATGCGCCGGGGTCATCCCGAGCGCATCGGCGACCGCGTCGACCACCGGGTTGAGCGCGCGGAACGAGATCTGGTCGACCACCGCGAGGGAACCGACGCGGGCGAGCCATCCGCCACCGGCATCGACATCGGCGTCGCGTAGCGCTGCGGCCATCAGCCCAACTGGATCGAGCGCGGCGGCAGGATCCTCGGTGCGATCGCTGACCTGCCCGACCCCGACGATCACCGGCGTCCGCGCCGGATCCAGCATCAGATCACCCCTGCGGCGGCGAGCACGGCGATCTCGTCCTCTCCCACGCCGATCTCGGCAAGGATCTCGCGGCTATGTTCGCCGGCGAGGGGCGCGCGCCGGGTTGCCGGGCGCCCGCTCGCCGACATGCCGATCGGGGTCGGCACTACCGGGGCGGGGCAGGGCGTGCCGGGATAGTCCATCGGTGCGACCAGCCCCGACGCCTGGACCTGCGGGTGCGCCATCACCTCGGCCGCGCGCAGCACCGGCCCCGCGGGCACCCGTGCATCGGCCAGCGCGGCGATCGCCTCGTCGGTGGTGCGGGTCGCGCTCCAGGCGGTCATTCGTTCGCTCAAGCCGACACCATTGTCGCCGCGCGCCATGTCGTCGGCATAGCGCGGGTCGTCGATCAGCTCCGGCGCGCCGATCAACCTGGCCCAGCGCGCGAAGATCGGGTTGCTCACGACCTGGATCATGATCCAGCCGTCGCGGGTGCGGAACATGTCGGTCGGGGCCGAGCCGTAGCTGCGGTTGCTCATCGGCTGGCGCTCGACGCCGTTGAGCGCGTGGTCGATCGTCAGCCCGTTCGAATAGGCGAGCGCGGTGCCGAGCAGCGACCCCGACACCTGCTGCCCGCGTCCGCTCGCGTCGCGTTCCCGCAGCGCCAGCATCACCCCGAACGCGCAGTGCAGGGCGGTGCCGAAGTCGATATAATTGGCCTGCGCGCGATAGGGCTGGTCGGCGGTGCCGGTGAGGTGGACGATCCCCGACATCGCCTGCCCGATCGCGTCGAAGCCGACCCGCGTCGCGAGCGGCCCGGTGTCCCCGAACGCCGAAGCGGTGACGAGGATGATGTCGGGTTTGATCGCGCTGAGCGTCGCGTGGTCGAGCCCGGTCCGCGCGAGCGCATCGGCGGGCATGTTCGCGATCACCACGTCCGCGGTGGCGACCAGCCGGCGGACGAGATCGCGGCCCTCGGGCGTGCCGATTGCCAGCCCCAGCGACCGCTTGTTGCGATTGAACTGGAGGAATCCAGCGCCGCTGCCGTCCTCGGCGACGGGTACCGTGAAGCGATCCTCGTTGCCGCCGGGCTGCTCGACGCGGATCACGTCGGCGCCATAGTCGGCAAGCAGTGCCGCGCAGTACGGCCCGGCGATGTAGCGGCCGAAATCGAGCACGCGGATCCCGCTTAACGGCTGCATATCGAACCTTCTCCCGCGCGCCCGGATCCGGCGCCTGCACGGTCATACCGATCGTTATCGCTTGAAGTACAGCTGGACGGCCGCTCGCGATTATTCACGGCGCGGTGTTTTCCTTTTGCCGGCGGCGCGGCTATCGGCTTCGCAGCGGCCCGGCACAGGGCCGGCACAGTCATGGTTTGGAGAACAGGATGCCGCCCGACTTCGATTTCGCGCTCGGCGAGACGGCGGACATGATCCGCGAATCGACCCAGCGTTTCGCCAGCGAGCGGATCCAGCCGCTTGCCGCGAAGATCGACGCCGACGACTGGTTCCCGCGCGAGCTCTGGCCCGAAATGGGTGCGCTCGGGCTGCACGGCATCACCGTCGCGGAAGCCGATGGCGGGCTCGGGCTCGGCTATCTGGAGCATGTCGTCGCGGTCGAGGAGGTCAGCCGCGCCTCGGGCTCGGTAGGCTTGAGTTACGGCGCGCACAGCAATCTCTGCGTCAATCAGATCAGCCGCTGGGCGAACCCCGAGCAGAAGGCGAAATATCTCCCCAAGCTGATCTCGGGCGAGCATATCGGCAGCCTCGCAATGTCCGAGGCAGGCGCGGGCTCAGACGTTGTCTCGATGAAGCTGAAGGCGCGGCGGACCGACACCGGCTACGTCCTCGACGGCACCAAGTTCTGGATCACCAACGCCGCCTATGCCGACACGCTGGTGGTGTACGCCAAGACCGGTGAGGGCAGCCGCGGGATCACCGCCTTCCTGATCGAAAAGGACATGCCCGGCTTCTCGATCGGGCAGAAGATCGACAAGATGGGGATGCGCGGCAGCCCGACCGCCGAGCTCGTCTTCAACGATTGCCACGTGTCCGAGGCACAGGTGATGGGCCCGGAGAACGGTGGCGTCGGCGTGCTAATGTCGGGGCTCGACTATGAGCGCGCGGTACTCGCGGGCATCCAGCTCGGAATCATGCAGGCGTGCCTCGACGTGGTCGTTCCCTATGTCCGCGAGCGCAAGCAGTTCGGCCAGCCGATCGGTCAGTTCCAGCTCATCCAGGGCAAGATCGCGGACATGTATGTCGCGCTCAATTCGGCGCGCGCCTATGTCTATGCGGTCGCGCGGAGCTGCGACGCGGGCAAGACCACGCGGTTCGACGCGGCGGGCGCGATCCTGCTCGCCAGCGAAAGCGCAGTGAAGGTATCGCTCGAGGCGATCCAGGCGCTTGGCGGCGCGGGCTATACCAAGGACTGGCCGGTGGAGCGCTTCATGCGCGACGCCAAGCTGCTCGACATCGGCGCGGGGACCAACGAAATCCGCCGCATGCTGATCGGCCGCGAACTGATCGGCGCCGCCCCCAAGGTGGCGCAATGATTGGCTTTCTGATCCTCCCTGCGCGGAGCGGGGGGAGGGGGACCGCGTCCGCAGGCCGTGGTGGAGGGGCGGCGCGCAGCGCCGGCTGCGCCGGCCCCTCCACCACCGCTTCGCGGCGGTCCCCCTCCCCATCTTCGACGGGGAGGATTTGAGCGAAATGACGGCCCCAACGCTCA
>DATLME010000136.1:0-28036 GCA_035537395.1 Sphingomonas sp.
GCGAGCAGGTGCACGTCTGCGCCGGCGGCGACAAGCCGACGGACGAGGTGGGAGCCGATGAAGCCCGAGCCGCCGGTGACAATGACGGGCTTGCCCGACCAGAAGGTCTCGATCACGCGGGCGGCTCGTTCCATCGGCGGATGTGGCACAGCAACGCCTCGCGATCGCGGGCGATTTCCCCGGCGCCCCGGCGCCGCAGTTGCGCCCAGGTCCGCACGATATCGTCGAGCTCCGCTGCGGTATCGCGGCCAACAATATCGCGACGGAACGAACGGCGAAGGAAGGAGAAATCGGCACCATTGGCGACCAGGTCCGCCATGATCAGACGCGTGGGAATAGGGCTTCCGCAATCGATGCAGGTGACGCCCGCATAGCCGAAATGCGCTTCCGGAAACGCGGCGCGCACCCGAGGCACCGTACCATCTGCGAGCGCGCCGAAGATGAACTGCTTGCCCCTGCTGATCGCGAGGTCGTTCAGCCCGATATAGACGGCATCGATGGGCACCTCGCCCAGCGCATGGATGTCATCGATCGCGCTTTGCGTCTCCGCGACGATCGCCGTTTCGGTTCGGCCGTCCACCGCCCGGACGAATCGCTCCATTTCTCCCCGACTTTTTACCATGGGGAGGTAGATGCGCGCTGCACCACCGTCGACCGCGGTCTCGATCTCGTCGAGCGAGCCTTCGTACCAGCTGTTCAAGCGACAATGTACGCGAACCTGGGACAGCTTTGCGATCCGTGCGACTTCAGCGAGCGGCACGCCGTTGACTTCGGTGTCGGCATCAGCCTGGCGCCGATGCTTGTCGCGATATTCGTGATCCACCATGAAGCTGCGAACGCCAGCCTCGTAGAGCGCACCGACCGTTCGCTCCTCATGTTCGAATACAACTGCCTCGATCGTCGGCGTAGTTAGCGACATGAGAACTCCATGACATTGCAGGAGCGGGCATCAGTTCGATGGCAATAGCAAGGCTATACTATTCGTCGTCTTACGGAGAGCGCATGATTTCCGAAGCGGCATGCAAACTCGAGCGAATTCCACATTTCTCTTCGTCGCAGCGAAGATGCTTGTTAGGCCGCTAGGTGTCAACCATGCTGGCTTCCCGATCCAGGACACAAGGCGGCCGAGCTTCGAAGTGAGTTGTGCGATATGAAGTCGCGGCCGATCGTAGCGAGCCTGTCGCACATTGTCCGGCTGGCACTTCCGGTGGTGGCGCTCCCGATCGTCACGCGCTTGCTCGACGCGTCGGGCGTGGCGACATACCTCGTCCTGATACAATTGGCGATGATCTGCTCCGTCGTCGCGGAGCTCGGGTCTTCGGTTTACTTGTATCATGACCTTGCCGAACCGTTCGACGACTCTGCCATCCTTGGTACCTTCTATGCGGATCTCGGAGGGAGACTGACCACCTATCTTCTGATCTCACCCTTACTATTCCTGATGATAGACTATTTCGTCACATCGTATCTCGACGTGTGCCTCGTCGTCGTGGGTGGGTGGCTGTTCGGCAGCGGCGTCAGCATACTTCGCCGTTATGCGACCAGCATCAAACGGATAGTCGTTGCCGATTGTGCCGCCGTCGCCGCCTATGTCGGCGCGTTCGCCGCCGTCGCTCGATCCGGCGCAAGCGCATCATCGCTGTTCGCGGTCCTGGTCCTGGCAATGGCGGTCACCCAGGCAATACAGATCGTACCGGATCTGCGATCGCCGATGCACCGCCGGTCGCGCCGCTTGGCGGTCATTGACCTTTTGCGAGCGCGGTCGGGGCATTTGCT
Source organism: Sphingomonas sp. (assembly GCA_035537395.1). GTDB lineage: Bacteria > Pseudomonadota > Alphaproteobacteria > Sphingomonadales > Sphingomonadaceae > Sphingomonas. The sequence goes on from DATLME010000136.1 coordinate 1,777, forward strand.
CGTCCGCGCCTGCACCGTGGCGCTCGCGCAGAGCAGCGTGCCGATCCTGGCGGCATTGTTCGGGCTCTATGCCGCTGCGATGATCGGGGTCGGCGAACGGTTGTTCGCGATCATCGCCAATGTCGCATTGGTCGTGACGAGTGGCGCGGCACCGCTGGTCGCGCTGCAAGCCCGGCACTCGCCGGGGCAGGCGCTGCGAAGCTGGACGATGCTTTGTCTCGCGATCATGCTTGGCTATGCGCTCACCTGTCTGGCGATGATCTACCGGACGGACGATTTCAGCGCGGGCCTGTTCGGCAACGGGTTCGCGCAAGCAGGCCGCTACATTCCGCTGCTGGCGATGATCCACGGGCTGGTGCTGTTAAACCTGCTGCTGGTGCAGGGTTGGCTGGCGCCGCTCGGCCTGGCCCAGCGCATCGCCTGGATGATGCCAGTGTCGCTGCTTGTCGGTGGGGGGCTAATCGCCTGGGGTCGAGATATCGGGCCCGACATCGTGCTCATCGCACGGTTGGCAGCCGAAGCGCTGATCCTGCTGGCCGCCTGCGCGGTGTCGGCGAGAAGCATGGCGCGAGCAATGTCCGGCCAGCCGCCGGGGCGTTCGAACGGAGCGTCACCACCTGCCCCGACCGACAACCACTAGGCGGTCCGGGGTATCCGCAGCATCGCCAGCGCCGCTGCGACCAGGACCGCGGCTGCAAAAGCCATGGTGTAGAGGGGTTCGGTGGGGAAGAAGCGCTTCGTTATGCTGCCCATGACCGTTGCCACCAGCAACTGCGGGACCACGACAAAAACGTTGAACAATCCCATGTAGATGCCGAGTTTTCGCTGGGGCAGGCTCGATGCGAGGATGGCGTAGGGCATCGCCAGGATCGACGCCCATGCGATGCCGATGCCGATTTCGCTCAGCAACAGCATCCGGGGGTCGCGGATCAGGAAAAAGCTCGCAAACCCGGCGGCGCCGCACAGCAGCGCCGCGACGTGCGTGCGGGCGCGGCCGAACGCCCGCGCCATCCAGGGCAGCAGCGTCAACGCGGCCAGCGCGGCTACCCCGTTGTAGACGGTGAAGAGCACGTTGACCCAGTTGGCGCCGGTCTGGAACAACGGGCTTTCCGGCCCGCTCGCGCCGAAGAAGCGATGCGCGACCACCGGTGTCGTGTTGATCCACATGATGAACAGCGCCGACCAGGAGAAGAACTGGACCAGCGCCAGCCGCTTCATCAGATCCGGCATGCCAGCGAAATCGCCGACGATGTGGCCGAGCATGCCCGGTGCCCGCCCACGCCGGGCACCGGCAACGGCGACCATGCTCGCCACCCCGTAGGCGCCGAGCAGCCCGCCGAGCAAATAGACCTCCTTCTCGAGGCCGAAGAGGTAGGTCAGCCCAGCGACGGCGACCCCGGCGACGATCCAGGCGACACTGGAGCCGTGGCCCCGCTGCGCGAGCGCCGTCGGGGCATCACCGACCGGTGAGAGTTCTTCGGCATCGTCGAACGCCGCCATTTCGGCTGGCGAGAATTCCCGCGTGGTCAGCACGGTCCACGACACCGCCGCGAACAGCGCCAGTCCGCCGAACCAGAAGGCATAGCGGACGGTGTCCGGGATCGCGCCGGCCGCCGCCTGGTTCGACACGCCGAGGCGCTCGAGCGCAAAGGGGAAGATCGACCCGACCACCGCGCCAGCCCCGATAAACGCGGTCTGGACGGAATAGCCCGCCGCATGCTGATCGCGCCCCAGCATGTCGCCGACGAACGCCCGAAAGGGCTCCATCGAGACGTTCAGGCTGGCATCGAGCACCCACAGCATCGTCGCGGCGAAGAGCAGCGGCGCCGCGAACGTACCCGCGAGCGGCATGACGAACAGCGACAATGCCGCCAGCACCGCCCCCGCCAGGAAATAGGGCCGCCTCCGTCCCAGGCGGCCGAACCAGGTGCGGTCGCTCAGATGCCCGATGATCGGCTGGATGATCAGCCCGGTCAGCGGCGCCGCGACCCACAGCGCCGGCAGGTCGTCGACCGATGTACCCAGTGACTGGAAGATGCGGCTCATGTTCGCATTCTGCAGCGCGAAGCCGATCTGGATACCGAAGAAGCCGAACGAGATGTTCCACAGTCCGCGGAAACTCTGGCGCGGCTTGCTCGGGGGACTTTGGGTGTTCAAGGCTGTCCTTCCGTGGACCGGCGCACGACCAGACGGGTCGGCAGGATCCTGCTCGATACCGGGCGGTCGCCGATCCGGTCGAGCAGCGTCTCGACGAGTGCGCGACCCGCTGCGCCCGCATCCTGCGCGACGGTCGTCAGCGGCGGATTGGCGAGCGAGGCGGCGGGGATGTCGTCGAAACCGACCAGCTTGACGTCGTCGGGTACGCGCAAGCCCGCGGCGTCGAACACGCTCATCGCGGCCAGCGCGATCAGGTCGCTCGCCGCGACCACCCCGTCGAACGGAACGCCCCGCGCGAGCAGCGTGCGCGCCGCGCGGATGCCCTCCTCCTCGCTGGACAGGGCGGTGACACAGAGATCGGGGTCGGCCGACGATCCCGCTGCCGCCAGCGCGGCGAGATAACCCCGGTGCCGGTCGCGAAATTCGGGATAATGGTCGGTCGCGTCGCCGAGAAACGCGATCCGCCGGCACCCGCGATCGAGCAGATGTCGGGTCGCCGCCTCCCCGCCCCCCCGGTTGTCGCAACCGACCGTCAGCCCCGGCTCGTCGGGTTGCACCGACCCCCAGCGGACGAAGTGGGTTTCCTGCGCCACCAGCTGGTCGACCTTGGCCCGGTAATCGGCGAAGTCGCCATAGCCGAGCAGGATGAGCCCGTCGGCGCGGTGGCTGTCCTCATAGTCGGTATGCCAGTCGCTGCGCATCTGCTGGAACGACAGGAGCAGGTCGTGCTCGTGCGCGGCACAAGCCCGCATCATCGATCCCAGCATCGCCAGGAAGAAGGGATTGACGACGCTATCGTCGGGCGACGGATCCTGGAACAGCAGCACCGCAAGGGTACGGGTGCGCCCCGAACGAAGGTTGGAGGCGACCCGATCGACGGTGTAGTTGAGCCGCCTTGCCGCTGCCTCGACGCGTTGGCGCGTCGTCAGGCTGACCGTCGCGTTGCCGCGCAGCGCGCGCGAAACGGTGGACTGCGAAACGCCGGCCATCTGCGCGATATCGAATGAGGTCGGCTTGCGCTGCATCGGATTCGAACTTGGCTCTCCTTTGTCCGTCAGCCGCGGACTTGGTCGCAGGAACAACAGCCCAGATCCCCCTGCCCGTCAACGTCCGACCTGTGGCCGACGGGCCACATGTACGGTTCGGCAGCTGTGAATACGTATGCCGGTTTCTTCCCATCGGGCCGGTCCGGGCTCATTCTTGAGTCCATGAGAGGCCACCCGCGCTGCGATGGGGGCCCGTATCAGGGGAGATTATCCATGTTCAACGGCACCCGCCAATCCACCGTCCGCGACGTCCTGAAGCTAGGCGTCAGCGGCGGCACGCTCGCCATCGCGATGTTCGTGACAGCGCCAGCCGCCGCGCAGGTTTCGACGAACGTCCCCGATCCGCAGAACAGTTCGTCGGCCGTCGCCAACCCCAACGAGTCCCCGGATGCCGCGGCACAACGCGCCGCAAACGCCGCGGTGACGCAGGAGACCGCGCCGCAACAGGATGCCGCCACGGAACAAGCCGCCGACGGCGAGATCGTCGTGACCGGTTTCCGCGCCGCACTGGAAAACGCGGTGGCAGAAAAGAAGAACCGCGATCAGATCGTCGAGTCGATCTCTGCCGAGGATATCGGCAAGTTGCCCGACGCATCGATCGCTGAATCGATCGCCCGCCTGCCGGGGCTCGCCGCGCAGCGCGTGTCCGGCCGCGCGCAGACGATCTCGATCCGCGGGTTCGGCCCCGATTTCTCGACCACGCTGCTGAACGGCCGCGAGCAGACCTCGACCAGCGACAACCGTCAGGTCGAATTCGATCAATATCCTTCCGAGGTCGTCAGCCAAGTTCTGGTCTACAAGACGCCCCAGGCCTCGATCGTGGGGCAAGGGCTGGTCGGCACCGTCGATCTGCGCACGATCCGTCCGATCGAGTATGGCCGCCGCGTGATCTCGGTCGGCGGGCGCGGCACCTATTCCGACATCACCAAGTTCAATCCCGACTCCAAGCGGGACGGCTACCGGGTCAACGGCACCTATGTCGACCAGTTCGCCAATGACACGATCGGCGTGTCCCTCGCCGCCAGCTATATCGACGAGCCTTACCAGTTCCGGGAGTTTCGTTCCGGCGGGTACAGCGAGGGTGGCCCCGGCGGCGCCTTCTTGGTGGGCTTCCCGACCGCGCGCGGCACCTCCACCCGCCTGAAGCGCTTCGGTGGCGCGGGCACGATCGAGTTCCGGCCGGTGCCCGAATTCACCAGCACGATCGATGCCTTCTATTCGAACTTCAAAGACCTGCAGACCCGCCGCGGCGTGGAATTGCCGCTCGGCTTCGCGGTCGGCGACTTCTTCGGCACCAGCTTCAACACCGCGGGTGCGACAGTGACGAACGGCGTCGTGACGGCCGGCAGCTTCAACGGCGTGCAGGCGCTCGTCCGCAACGATGCGCAGCGGAATACCGCCGATCTGTATTCGGTCGGTTGGAACAACGCATACAAGGGCGACAATGGCTGGAACGCGCAGCTCGATCTAAGCTATTCGCGCACCAACCGTTCCGAACTGTCGTTCGAGAGTTACGCCGGTACCGGCCGTGGGCGCACCCGCGGTGCTTCGGAGACGATCAGCTTCGTCACCACGAACACCGGCTCGGTGTTCACGCCGCAGCTCGACTATACCAATCCCGCGCTGTTCCTGCTGACCGATCCGGCCGGTTACGGCGGCGACGTGGTCCAGGCTGGCTATTACAACGATCGCCGTCTCACCGACGAGATCTACCAGGCACGTACCGAGATCGAGAAGGTGTTCGAAGGCTCGTTCCTGTCGAGCGTGCGCGTGGGCATGAACTACACCCGTCGCGAAAAGTCCCTGACCCCGAACGAGGCGTTCGTGACGCTCCCCGGTGGCGCGCAGGAGGCGGCGATTCCGTCGCAATATCTGCTGGGGACGTTCGACGTCAGCTACGGCTTCAACGGGATCGGCCGCGCGCTCGCCTATGATCCGTTCGCCCTGCTCGACGGTGGCGTTCTCGCCTTGCTGCCCCGCACCGGCGCGCAGGACATCCTGGTCAAGGCGTTCAACGTCAAGGAAGACGTGATGACCGGCTATCTCCAGGGCAACATCCGCCAGGCGATCGGCGCGTCGGAGCTGACGGGCAATTTCGGGGTGCAGTTCGTCGCGACCGAGCAGAAATCGACCGGCCTGGTGTTCGGGCCGACCGGCAATTTCACGCAGACGCGGGGCGACGACTATGTCGACGCACTGCCCAGCGCGAACCTGTCGCTGCGGCTCCCGAGCGACTTCGTGTTCCGCGTCGCCGCCGCGCGCGAAATCGCACGGCCGCGGCTCGACGATCTGCGCGTCGCACTCAGCTATGGCGTCGATACCGGCAACCAGGTCAACGGCGTCAACGTGCCCATCATTCGCGGCACCGCCGGCAATCCGACGCTCAAGCCGTATCGCGCCACCGCCTTCGACGCCACGATCGAGAAGTATTTCGGCAATAGCGGCTACATCGCGGTGCAGGGTTTTTACAAGGACCTGACCAGCTTCATCTATCGCAACCGGGAGGTCGCGTTCGATTTCGGGAGCCTGCCACCGCCGGTCAACGCCAATCTGCTGACCACGTCGGTCGGCACGATCACGCAGCCGATCAACATCGGTGGCGGCAAGCTGTACGGCGTCGAGGTCGCGGGCACGCTGCCGCTCGGCAAGCTGATCGGCGTGCTCGACGGCTTCGGCGTGACCGGTGGCGGGTCCTATACCAAGACCAGCATCCGCCCGACGCCCGACTCACCTGCGACCGACATCCTCGGTTATTCCCGGTGGGTCGCAAACGGCACCGCATTCTACGAGAAAGCCGGGTTCAACCTGCGTGGCTCGGTTCGTTACCGCTCCAGCTTCCTCGGCGAGCTTGTCGGCTTCGGTGCGAGCCGCGACTTCCGCCGCGCACGCGACGAGATGATCGTCGACGGGCAGATCGGCTATGATTTCTCGGTGGGCTTCCTGAAGGGAGTGTCCGTCTATATCCAGGGCCAGAACCTGACCGACGAGCCGTTCGTCACCGAAGAGGGCCTCAACGAACTGCGTGTCGCCGAATATCAAAAATATGGCCGCCGCTACCTTGCCGGCGCGACGCTGAAATTCTGATGATCGGGCGTTCCCTTGTAGGGAGCGCCCTGATTTCAGCGCCTGCCGCGGCCCCGGCGCGGCAGGCGCCTCTGCAAGGATCGCCAATGAAGATGCTTCTGTTCGCCGCGGCCCTTCTCGCCGCGCCCGCTTGCGGGTCCGCGCAGTCGGCGCCGGCCGATCAGTATCGGGACCGCTTGCCCGAGGATGAAGTGATCTACTTCGTCCTCCCCGACCGGTTCGAGAATGGCGACACCGCCAACGACCGTGGCGGCCTGAAGGGGGATCGGCTGCGCACGGGCTACGATCCCACGCACAAGGGCTTCTACCACGGGGGCGACCTGAAGGGGCTGACGCGGCGGCTCGATTATATCCGGGGGCTCGGCGCGACCGCGATCTGGCTCGGGCCGATCTTCAAGAACAAGCCCGTGCAGGGTGGTCGTGGGGAGGAATCGGCCGGCTATCACGGTTATTGGATCACCGACTTCACCACGGTCGATCCGCATCTCGGCAGCGAGGCCGACATGCGCGCCTTCGTCGATGCGGCACATGCCCGGGGGATGAAGGTCTATATGGACATCATCGCCAACCATACTGCCGACGTGATCCAGCTGCGCGAATGCCGGGGGCAATCGGCATGCGTCTATCGCGACCGGGCGGCATATCCCTACACGCGGCGCGGTGGGCTGGACGGAAAGCCGATCAACGACGGGTTCGTCGGCGACGGCGTGCAGACCACGGAGAATTTCGCGCGGCTGACCGATCCTGCCTTCGCCTACACCCCCTATGTCGCCGCGGCAGAGCGCAACGTGAAGGTGCCCGGCTGGCTCAACGATCCCGCGCTCTACCATAACCGCGGCAATTCGACCTTTTCCGGCGAAAGCTCGACGATGGGCGATTTCGTCGGTCTCGACGATCTGATGACCGAGAACCCGCGCGTGATCCGCGGGATGATCGACATCTTCGGCGACTGGATCGACCGGTTCGGCATCGACGGCTTCCGCATCGACACCGCACAGCACGTGAACCCGGAATTCTGGCAAGCCTTCGTGCCCGCGATGCAATGGCGCGCGAAGCAGCGCGGGATCGCGAACTTCCACATCTTCGGCGAGGTCGCGATCGGCGAACTCGACCCGGGTCGGCTCGCCTCGCACACCCGGGTCGACGGGCTGGCGAGCGTGCTCGACTTCGCCTTCCGGGTCGCGGTCGGCGGGATGGTGGCGGAAGGCAAGCCGACCAGCGACGCCTTTCGCCTGTTCCGCGGTGATTCGCTGTACGAAGGCGGTGTCGCGGCGGCGCGGCGGTTGCCGACGTTCCTCGGCAACCACGACGCCGGGCGGATCGGCTGGTTCATCCGCCGCGCCAATCCCCAGGCGCCCGCTACCGAGCTGCTCGCACGCGATCTGCTGGCGCACGCCATGCTGCTGACGCTGCGCGGCGTGCCGACGATCTACTCGGGCGACGAGCAGGGTTTCACCGGGGACGGCAACGACCAGGACGCGCGCGAGGACATGTTCGCCAGCCAGGTAGCCTCGTACAACGACAACGTCCTGATCGGCACCACGAAGAGCACGGCGGCGGCGAGTTTCGATCCGGCGCATCCGGTCTATATCGAGATCGCGCGCCTCTCCCGCCTGCGTATCGCCACCCCGGCGCTGACGCGGGGTAGCCAGCGCCTGCGCGCCTGGGGCGACCAGCCCGGCCTGCTTGCCGTTTCGCGCTTCGATCCGACGACCGGGCGGGAAGTGCTGCTGGCGTTCAATACCTCGGCGAAGGCGATCGACATGCCGGTCGAGGTGGAAACGCGTTCGAGCCGCTTCGTCGCGCTCGCCGGCCCGTGCACGGCGCAGGCGAGCGCCCCCGGCTCGGTGCGCGTCACGCTGCCGGCGTTCGGCTATGCGGTATGCGCGGCGCAATGACCGTCACGGGCGCCGGCCGGCCGTGGTGGAAGGGCGCGGTCACCTACCAGATCTATCCGCGCAGCTTTCTCGATTCCAACGGCGACGGGATCGGCGACCTGCCCGGCATCACGCAGCGGCTGGATTATGTCGCGTCGCTCGGCGTCGACGCGATCTGGCTGTCGCCCTTCTTCACCTCGCCGATGAAGGATTTCGGCTACGACGTCGCCGATTACCGCGACGTCGATCCGGTGTTCGGAACGCTGGCCGATTTCGACGCGCTGATCGCGCGGGCGCACGCGCTCGGGCTGAAGGTCGTGATCGACCAGGTCTACAGCCACACCTCGGACGAGCACCCGTGGTTTCGCGAGAGCCGGTCGAGCCGCACCAACGCGCGCGCAGACTGGTATGTCTGGGCCGACCCCAAGCCCGACGGTACGCCGCCGAACAACTGGCAATCGGTGTTCGGCGGGCCGGCCTGGACCTGGGACGCACGGCGAGGGCAATATTACCTCCACAATTTCCTGAGCAGCCAGCCCCAGCTGCACGTTCATCACGCCGATGTGCAGGCCGAGCTGCTCGACACCGCGCGGTTCTGGCTCGAGCGGGGCGTCGACGGCTTCCGTCTCGACGCGATCAATTTCGCGATGCACGACCCGGCGTTGCGCGACAATCCGCCCGCGCCCGACACCAACGGGCCGCGCTCGCGGCCGTTCGACTTCCAGGTCAAGCGGTTCAACCAGAGCCACGCCGACATCCCGGTGTTCCTGGAGCGGCTGCGCCAGCTGCTCGACAGCTATGGCGGGCGCTTCACCGTTGCCGAGGTGGGGGGCGACGATGCGCTGCGTGAGATGCGGTCGTTCACCCAGGACGGGCGGCGGCTCGACAGCGCCTATGGGTTCGACTTCCTCTACGCTTCCGCGCTCACGCCGACGCTGGTCGCGGACGCGGTCGCGGCCTGGCCGGCCGAGGAGGGCGTCGGTTGGCCGAGCTGGGCGTTCGAGAACCACGACGCGCCGCGCGCGGTGTCGCGCTGGGCGGATCCGGCGCATGCCGAAGCGTTTGCGCGCGCGAAGATGCTGCTGCTGATGTGCCTGCGCGGCAGTGTCTTCCTGTATTACGGCGAGGAGCTCGGCCTTACCCAGGTCGAGGTACCGTTCGACCGGCTCCGCGACCCCGAGGCGATCGCCAACTGGCCGATGACCCTGTCGCGCGACGGCGCGCGCACGCCGATGCCGTGGGTCGCGACCGCACCCCAGCGGGGCTTCTCCGACGCCGAACCGTGGCTGCCGGTCGGGCCCGGCCACGACTCGCTCGCGATCGACCGGCAGGAAGCGGACCCGCGGTCGTTGCTCCACCTGACGCGTCGCCTGGTCGCGCTGCGACATGCGCACGACGCGTTGATGACGGGCGACTTCGCCGTCCTCCATGCCGACCACGCGCTGCTCGTCTTCGAACGTCGCGCAGCCGGGACGACGATGCTCTGCGCGTTCAACCTGTCCGCCGCGCCCGCGACATGGTCGCCGCCGCGTCCCGCCGAGTGGCGGGTCGTCGAGGCAGTGAATGACACTCGCGATTGGCAATTTCCCGCTTATGGCGCACTCGTCGCCGAAAGGACCACATCATGAGAACGCTCGCGCTCGGACTTGCCACGCTTTTCGCCGCCCCCGCTGCCTTGGCGCAAACCGCGCCGGCCGCTGACGCGACGATCACGTCGCCCGACGGATCGATCGGGGTGGCGGTGACCGTCGATGGCGACGGGCGCGCGCTCTACACCGTGACGCGCAAGGGCAAGCCGATCGTCACGCCGTCGCGGCTCGGATTCCTGTTTACCGATGCGCGCAAGATCGAGCGCAACCTGAAGATCGCGGCGGTCACCCGCGCCGCCAAGGACGAGACCTGGGAGCAGCCCTGGGGCGAATGGCGCCGCATCCGCGATCATCACAACGAGCTGCGGGTCCGCCTGCAGGAGACCACCGCGCTCGCCCGCGTCATGGAGGTCGTGTTCCGCGTGCAGGACGATGGCGTCGGGTTCCGCTACGAATTCCCCACGCAACCCAACCTGCCCAAGGCGAACATCGCCGAGGAGCTGACCGAGTTCAATTTCGCGCAAGGCGGCACCGCCTGGTGGAAGCCGGCCTTCCTGTGGAACCGCGAGGAGTATCTCTACAACCGCACGCCGCTTGCCGCGGTCGGCACCGCGGCCACGCCGATGACGGTGAAGCTGGACGACGGCACCCACGTCGCCATTCACGAGGCCGCGCTCGTCGATTATTCGTCGATGGCGCTGCTTCGCAACGAACAGCCCAACAGCTTCAAGGCGCAGCTGACCCCGGGCTCCGGCGGTCCCAAGGTCGCCAAGACCGGCGCCTTCAACACGCCCTGGCGGACGCTGATCATCGCCGACGATGCGCCGGGGCTGTATCACAGCCATCTGATGCTCAACCTCAACGAGCCGAACAAGCTCGGCGACGTCAGCTGGGTGAAGCCGGGCAAGTTCGTCGGTGTGTGGTGGAACATGATCAAGGGCACGTGGAGCTGGGCACGCGGGCCCAAGCACGGCGCGACCAATGCGCATGTTCGCCAGTATATCGATTTCGCCGCGCGCAACCGCATCCCGGGCGTGCTCGTCGAGGGCTGGAACGTCGGCTGGGACGGCGACTGGTTCGGCAATGGCAACGGCATGGACTTCGCGCGGCCGACCGAGGATTTCGACGCCGACGCGCTCGCCGCCTATGCGCGCCGCAAGGGCGTGTCGCTGATCGGGCATCACGAGACCGGTGGCGCGGTCAGCCATTATGAAGACCAGTTCGACGCCGCCTTCCGGTTCGCCGCCGATCACGGCGAGCGCGTCGTCAAGACGGGCTATGTCGCCGATGCGGGCCAGCTGGAGCGCCGCCTGCCGGACGGGACGGTGGTGCGCGAATGGCACGAGGGCCAGTGGATGGCGAACCATCACGTGCGCGTCCTCGAAGCAGCGGCGAAGTACAAGGTGTCGATCGACGCGCACGAGCCGATCAAGGATACCGGGCTGCGCCGTACCTACCCCAATTGGCTCGCTCGCGAAGGCTCGCGCGGGATGGAATACAACGCGTGGGCGGGCAAGAACCCGCCCGAGCACGAAGTGAACCTGGTGTTCACTCGCATGCTCGAAGGGCCGATGGATTTCACTCCGGGCGTGCTGAGCCTGAAGGGGCAGGACGACAGCGACATTCAGTCGACGATCGCCAAGCAACTCGCGCTCTACGTCGTCCTCTACTCGCCGGTTCAGATGGCTGCGGATACGCCCGAGAATTACGCGAAATATCCGCAGGCGTTCAGGTTCATCCGAGACGTGCCGGTCGATTGGCAGGAAACCCGCGTGCTTACCGGCGAAGTCGGCGACCAGGTCGCGATCGCGCGGAAGGATCGCAACTCGGACGACTGGTTCCTTGGCGCCGTTACCGACGAACAGGCGCGCACCGTCAGCGTGCCGCTCGACTTCCTCGATGCCGGTCGCGCCTACACCGCGACGATCTATCGCGACGGCGCGGGTGCCGACTATCGCACCAGCGCGCGCCACGCGATCGCGATCGAGAAGCGCGCCGTGCGGCGGGGCGAAAGCCTCTCCATCCCGATGGCGCCGGGCGGCGGCTATGCCGTCCGGATCGCGGCGGGGCGCCCGTCAGCGTCGGCGGCCGGCAAGGCCGATCGACAGCCACGCTGACACGGCCGTCCAGGCTGCCGGCTCGCGGCCCATCGCCGCTGCTGAGCAGGGATCGGTCAGCCGGTTGCGGAGGGTCCTGCCGCGCTCGCATGCGCCGCGATCAGGTCGACGAGCCGGCTCGACTGCGATGGCGGAAGATCATGCGCCATCTGGTCGATGACCTCCAGCCTGGCGCCGGCGATCCGCCGCGCGGTGTCCTCCCCTGCCGCCAACGGCACGAGCGGATCGGCGCGGCCGTGGATGACGAGAGTCGGTGCCATGATGCGCGCGAGCCGGTCGACACGGCTGCGGTCGGCGATGATCGCGAGTAGCTGACGCCGCATGCCCAGCGGATTGTAGCCGCGTTCCATCGACTTCCGCGCAGCGATGCGGAACGCGTCCGCCGGTCGCGCCGGATCCGGATAGGAGATCATCTCCAGCGTCTGCGCGCCCGCGGCGACGAGCTGGTCCCGGGTGGCATTGGCCGGCCGGCGCGCCATCAGCCGGCGGCGGAGCGCAGAGGACGGACCGGGCAGCCCGCGGGCACCGCTCGACGACATGATCGACGTCAGGCTCAGCACCCGCCCGGGATGCTCGGCCGCGACCAGCTGCGCGATCATGCCGCCCATCGACGCCCCGACGACATGGGCACGATCGATCCCGAGCGCGTCCATCAGCGCGACCGCGTCGCGCGCCATGTCGCTCAGCGTGTAGGCGACGCGAAGCGGCAGGCCGAAGCGGGCGGCGGCGACCGCCAACAACACGCTTGGTGCGGGAGCGCCGTCGAGGCTCGTCGACAATCCGATGTCGCGATTGTCGTAGCGGATCACGCGAAAACCCCGAGCAGCCAGCCCCGCGACGAAATCGTCAGGCCACGCGATCATCTGCGTGCCGAGGCCCATGATCAGTATCAGCGCCGGCGCATCGGGCGCGCCGGTTTCCTCGTAGAACAGCTCGACCCCGTTCGCAGCGACTTTCGGCAACCCGATCCTCCCCAATGCAATGCGCGGTTGTAACCACGGACTGCGCGCGAGCAAGCGACGGGTTCGCCTGCGCGGCCGCCTGCCAGGCCCCCCTTGCTGTCACATTCAAGCAACACATCGCATCCAAAGCGGATCGTGCGTAGACGTACGCTTGCCGTCCGTTCCGTTCGCCGTACCCTCGATACCTCTAGGGCAAACAAGGGGGTCGGCCGTGGCACATCATCTTTTCGCGACATTGGCATTGTCGGCGTCGCCGTTCGTTCTGGCGACGTCCGCGCTGGCGCAGACCACCGCCACCCCGTCGCCACAGACCGGCGACCCGATCGCCACCGAAGGCGGCATCGTCGAGGATCCCGAGAACCCGATCATCGTCACCGGCACTCGGGCGGTGAACCGGACCGTCGCCGAATCCGCGGTGCCGATCGACGTGATTTCATCCGAAGCGCTGACCACCTCCGGGCTCGGCGAGACGAACAAGATCCTCAACCAGCTCGTTCCCTCATTCAACTTCCCTCAGCCGTCGATCGCGGACGGATCCGACGTGATCCGCCCCGCGACGCTGCGCGGCCTGTCGCCCGATCAGACGCTGGTGCTCGTCAACGGCAAGCGCCGCCACGTGTCGTCGCTGCTCAACATCAACGGCACGGTGGGCCGCGGATCCGCCGCAGTCGATCTCAACACCATTCCCGCGCTCGCGATCGAGCGCATCGAAGTGCTGCGCGACGGCGCCTCGTCGCAATATGGCTCCGACGCGATCGCCGGCGTGATCAACGTCCAGCTCAAGCGCAGCGTCAACACCGGCCGCGCGCAGATCAGCTACGGCAAGTACATCACGACGCTGGAGGGTACCCCCAACGTCACCGGGCTCCAGACCAATAACGGCCAGCCTTTCTTCAGCAGCGCCGACGGACGCGTGTTCGCGGTCAACAGCGACGGTGAGCGCAAGGCGCGCGACGGCGACATCTGGACGCTGGCGGCGAACATCGGCATCCCGATCGGACCCGGCTATCTGAACGTCACCGGCGAGTATCGCGACCGCGACAACACCAACCGTGCGGGCTTCGACATCCGCCCCAACTACAATCGGCCCACCGCCGCATTCGACCCGCGCGAACTGTCCTTCGATCGCCTCAACTTCCAGTTCGGCGATCCCAAGACCGAAGACTATAACCTGTTCGTCAACGCCGGCATGCCGCTGGGTGGCTTCGAGCTCTACACGTTCGGGTCCTATGCCAAGCGCGACGGGCTCTCCGCGGCCAATTTCCGGCAGTCGGCATCGGCGAACAATCGCGACTTCTCGGTAATCACCCCCGCGGCGACCCCGGTGGCGGGCAATTTCGTGCCGCTGCGCGCCGACGGATTCCTGCCGTTCATCGGCTCCGACTATGTCGATTATGCCGGAGCGGTCGGGCTGCGCGGCGACGTGGGCGCCTGGTCGGCCGACCTCTCGCTGGTCTACGGCCATAACGAGATCGATTATACGACGCAGAACAGCCTCAACACCTCCTTCGGCCCGGCGAGCCCGCGCAATTTCGATTCCGGCGGCCTGCGCTTCGGCCAGCTAACTGCCAATCTCGACATCAAGCGCGAATTCGAGCTTGGCTTCGCCAAGCCGCTGACCTTCGCGTTCGGCGCGGAATATCGCGACGAGAACTTCAAGATCCGGCCGGGCCAGGTCGAGTCCTATGCAGCCGGGCCGTTCTTCGTCGCATCGCGGCCGTCGACCCAGGCCAATTGCACCGCGTCGGGCGGGGTCTACACAGCCAACACCGGCATCTGCAGCTTTCCCGGGCGCGCCGCGCTGGTCGGGGCACAGGGCTTTCCCGGCATTCCCGCGTCCGCCGCGACCGACGCCAGCCGCGACAGCTATGCCGGCTATGCCGAGCTCGATACCGACATCTTCGACGGGTTCACCGTCACCGCAGCGGGGCGGTTCGAACATTTCAGCGATTTCGGCAACACGCTCAACGGCAAGCTGGCGATGCGCTACGAGATCAGCCCCGGAATCGCGGTACGCGGCTCGGTCTCGAACGGATTTCGCGCACCGTCGCTCCACCAGCAGTTCTTCACGACGACCTCGACCAACTTCATCAACGGCGCGCCGGTCGACATCGTTACCGCGCAGGTCGGCAGCCCGGTCGCGCAGGCGCTCGGCGCCAAGCCGCTCGACCCGGAAAAGTCGCTCAACCTGTCGGGCGGCGTGACGCTCAATCCGTTCCGCGGGTTCAACATCACCGCCGACTATTTCCGCATCAAGATCGCGGACCGGATCGTGCTCACCGAGAATCTCGGGGCGTCGGGCGCCGGCACGACGGCACAGAACACCGCGGTGAAGGCGATCCTCGATGCCAACGGCTTCCAGTCGGTGGGCGCCGCGCGGTTCTTCATCAACGGGCTCGACACCACCACCGAGGGCGTCGACGTGGTCGCCACCTATCGGTTCGGCCTCGGCATGCTCGGTCGCTGGTCGCTGTCTGCGGCGTACAACTATACCGACAACCGGATCGATCGCCGGCTCAACGCGCTCGGGCCGCTCGTCGCGATCCCGGGGATCGTGCTGTTCGGTCGGGTGGAGGGAATCCGCTTCACCGACGGCCAGCCCAACGACAAGGTCGTGCTCGCCGCGGACGGCACGCTCGGCGGTTTCGGGATTGCCGCGCGCACCACGCGCTACGGCGAAGTGGTGTCGCCAGGGGCGATCGCGCCGATCGCCAGCCCGCTGAGCCTGACCGATTACGGCCCCGACGATCTGTTCCTCAAGCCGAAATGGATCACCGATCTCGAGGTCCGTTATACGATCAGCGAGCGGGTCACCTGGGCGTTCGGCGCGAACAACCTGTTCGACGTCTATCCGACCGTCCGGCCGAAGGGCCAGCGCCCGGCAGCAGTCGGCGGCAGCTATCCGGTCGATGCCTATTACCTGCCCTATAGCGGCTTCTCGCCGTTCGGGTTCAACGGGCGCTTCCTCTACGGACGCTTCTCGGCGCAGTTCTGAGGCTGCACGACGTCGCGCCTTCCGGGGTTTGATCCGGGACCGAGAGCTACAGGCCTTGCGCTGCTTGGCTCTGGGTCCCGGCCTTCGCCGGAACGACGATGGGAGAGTGCCGACCGCGCCACATTCCGTCATCCCGGACTTGATCCGGGACCCAGAGCCACAAGCGTTGCGCTACTTGGCTTTGCTGCCTGACGTCGCCGGGATGACGGCGTGAACGCGGACGGCTTTGATCTAAGTTACTTGGCGGGTTGGAGAAACGCGAAGGCTCCTTAACGAGTCGGTATCAGTGTTTCGCTTAATGAAGACGGTATGGGTGTTCACCGTCTGCTAGCATCTTTGCTCGTCGTCGCCGTACTGGCGGCGTGCGGGCTATGGATCGCGGGGATTGTGCCCGGGGTCTGGGTGGTGACGACAGTCGCTTTCGCCAGCGCGATCGGTACGGTGGCACGGTCGACGCGGATCGGTCGCGGATTGCTGCGACACGTCCATCGCCTCGAACGCGCGCTCGGCGTCGCGGTCGCGGGATCGATCGAGGCGCGGCTCGGCCGGGCGATCGACGCGGTCGAGCAACGCCTCGGCGACACCGTCAACCGCGTCGACCAGCGCCACTCGCTTACCGGGCTGCCGACCCGCGAACCGTTGATCGCGCGAATGGCGCAGGACGGCAACGGCCTGCTCGGGGTGATCGGGATCGCCGATTTCGACCGGCTCTGCGCGTTCGATCCGGCGCTGGGCGAACGCGTGCTGCTGTCGGTGATCGACCGGTTCGCGCGGATGCTGCCGGCCGAGCGGCTGGTGGCGCATGTCGATCGGTCCGTGCTCGCAATCTGGTTCGGTCCGGATATCGAGCCGGCGGCGGCGCAGGCCGAGCTCGACGTGATCGGCTACGCACTCGGCGATGCGATCGTCGAGGACGGCCGCAAGATCCTGCCCGAGATCCGAGTCCGCCAGGCGGTCTACACGGCCGGCGGCAGCACCCCGCAAAGCGTGCTGGCGCGAACCCTGTCCTCGCTGACGCTCGATCATGCCGCGATGGCGATCGAAGCCGCGCCCGCGATCGATCCCGCGGCGATCGCGGGCGATCGCTACGCGCTCGAACAGGACCTGCGCCAGGCGATCGAGCGTGGCCAGCTCCAGATGTGCTACCAGCCGCTGGTCGACGCTGCCGCGGGCCGGGTGTGCGGCGCCGAGTCGCTGATCCGCTGGCACCACCCGGTTCGTGGCTTCGTGCCACCCTCGCGCTTCGTGCCGATCATGGAGAAGCTCGGGCTCGCGCACGAGATCGGGATGTGGACGCTCAACGTCGCCAGCCGTGAGGCGCGCCACTGGCAGACGGAGGGCCTTGCCGGGCTGCGGGTCGCGGTCAACGTGTCGGGCCACCAGTTGCAGCGCGACGACCTGCCCGCGCTGGTGGAACGGGCGCTGACCCGCCATTCGCTCAGCCCCGAGGCGCTCGAGATCGAACTTACCGAAAGCGTGGCGATGGGCGACGGCGATCTCGCCGCGCGCCTGTTCGCGGCATTGCGCGCGATGGGCGTGCGGATCGCGATCGACGATTTCGGCACCGGCTTCTCGAGCTTCAGCACGCTGCGCACCCTCAGCTTCGACAAGATCAAGATCGACCGCGAATTCGTGACCAACGTCGACACCCGCCGCGACAGCCAGGCGATCTGCCAGAGCATCGTGGCGCTGGGCCGTGGGCTCGGCATCCGCGTCCTGGCCGAGGGCGTCGAGCGACGCGGCGAATATGAATGGCTCCGCCGCCACGGCTGCACGCACTTCCAGGGCTATTATTTCGCGCCGCCGCTCGACGGCGCAGGCTTCGTGGCGTTCGTCCGCGATCAGGCGTCGCTCGCGACGCTGCTCGCGATCGACTCCGCGCCGGCACACCGGATTTCCGAAAGGCTGACTGCATGACCACCCTCCCCCGCGGTACGACGCGCGCGTTTTCGCTCGCGCTGATGCTCACCCTCGCCGCCTGTTCGCACGGCCCCAAGCCGGCGCGCGAGCTGCCGGCCCCTCCAGCGGCAACCACCGCCAGCGAAGTCGACGCGATCATCGCGCTGCTCGACAAGGGCGACACCAAGGCCGCGCAGCGACGGATCGCCGCAGCGCTGAAGAGCGATCCGATGAATGCGTCGGTACAGGTGCTGCGCGATTCGATCACCGAGGATCCCAAGCAACTGCTCGGCCCGTCGAGCCATGCCTATACGGCCCGACCGGGCGACACGATGACCGGGCTTGCGGAGCGGTTTCTGGGCACCAGGCTGAAGGGCTATCAGCTGTCGCGCTACAACGGCATCGCAGTGCCGACCAGCCTGATCGCGGGCCAGGTCATCCGCATCCCCGGCGCAGCGCCACGCGTCGACATGCCGCGCCGTCCCGAGCCGCGTCCGCAATCCCCCGTGGTCGCGGCCCCCGCAAAGCCCAAGCCGGCACCCGTCAAGCCGGTCGCCAGCAAGCCCGCGACCAACCCCGCCGCCGCCCGGCAGGCCCGAGCGGCGGGGCTTGCCGCGCTCAACCAAGGCAATGTCGCGCGCGCGGTCGGCCTGCTCCGACGCGCCGCGACGCTGGATCCGGGCAATCCGGTGATCACCCGCGATCTCGGCCGCGCCGAGCGCATCGCCGCCACCGTCCGGGCGCGCAAATGAACCTGATCCCTGTCACCCACCGGCGCCCCGGCGCCCGCCAAGCGGATGCTCCGCAATGAACATGCTCGGACGTTACCGGATCGAAGGACGGCTCGGCGAAGGCGCGATGGCGGATGTCTATCGCGCGCATGACCCAGGCATCGGCCGCACCGTCGCAATCAAGGTGCTGAAGCCGGAATATGGCCGCAACCCGGAACTCGGCGAACGCTTTCTCCGCGAAGCCCGCGCTGCGGGCGCGCTCAACCATCCCA
The DNA here is from genome assembly GCA_035537395.1 of Sphingomonas sp. GTDB lineage: Bacteria > Pseudomonadota > Alphaproteobacteria > Sphingomonadales > Sphingomonadaceae > Sphingomonas. Next base: position 20,506 of record DATLME010000136.1, read on the forward strand.
ATATCGCGACGATCTACGATGTCGGCGAGGCGGACGGCGTCGCCTATATCGCGATGGAGCTGATCGAGGGCCAGCCGCTCGACACGCTGATCCAGGCGCAGGGCCGCCTGCCCTATGAGCGCGTGCTCGCGATCGGCCAGCAGCTCGCCTCGGCGCTCGACTATGCGCACCGCGCAGGGGTCGTGCACCGCGACGTCAAGCCGTCGAACATCCTGCTGACCGCCGACGGCAAGACCGCCAAGCTCCTCGATTTCGGGGTGGCGCGAATGGGCGACCTCGATCCGGAACATGCGGGCGAGCAGATGGCGCGGACCCAGGTCGGACAGATGATCGGCACCCCGCGCTACATGAGCCCGGAACAGGCGCTCGGCATTACGGTGGACCGCCGCTCCGATCTGTTTTCGCTCGGCGTGGTGCTTTACGAGATGGTCACCGGCAAGGTCGCCTTTCCCGGGGTCAGCCTGGCGACGCTGGCGATCCAGATCGCGCAGGAACGGGTCGAGCCGATCGACCGCTCCGCCGGTGATTGCCCGCCCGGATTGCGCTTCATCATCGACAAGCTGCTCGCCAAGAAGCCGGAGCAGCGCTTCGCCGACGGCGATGCGCTGTTGAAGGCGCTGACCCGCGAAGTTGCGGCCAGTGCCGAGGCGCCCGCCGCGCGGCGCGGCCTGTCTTTGCGGGTCAAGCTCCCGCTGACGCTGGTCGGGCTAACCGCCATCGCGCTGGCCGCGAGCGTCACCGCCATCCTCGGCCGCCAGCAGCAGACGCTCGAGCATATGGCGATCGTGTCGGGCAGCTCGATCGCGGCGTTCGTCACGGGGAATTCGGCGGTGCTGGCCGCCGACAATGCGGGGCTGGACGCCAGCCAGCAGGATTGGACCGGGCTCCAGGCCTTCGTCGCCACCGCCGCACGCGACCGCGGTATTCGCGACCTCGTCGTCGCCGACACCGCGGGCATCGTCCGCGCGGCCAGCGATCCCAAGTTGATCGGCCGACGCTACCGCGCCGCATCCGGCGAGACGCTGCTCACCGGAGCCGGCATCGCCGGGGTCACCGCGGCCGACGACAGAGGCGCCGGCCCCGGCCTGCGCTTCGTCAGGCCGATCCGTTATGCCGGCGCCGAATTCGGCAAGGTCGATCTCGTGGTCCGCCGGACCGAGCTCGACGCCGCGATCGCGTCGGCCACCCTCCTTCTCGGCATTCTCTCCATGGTGATCATGGGCGTCGTGCTCGTCGTCGGTTATCTCAGCGGCGCGATGGTCGCGCGGCCGTTGGCGCGATTGCGGTTGGCGCTCGACGAGGCGGCGCAATCCGATTTCGCGCTCCGCATCTCGCACCGCCGGAGGGACGAATTCGGCACGGTGTTCGACGCCTTCAATCGGGCCGCCAGCGCGGTCGAACCGCACCTTGCGGGCACCGGCGCGCAGGCCGAGGCGGCCCTAAACGCCACCCGCATCGCCACGCCCGCGCGGCTGGCGGCTTGAGAGGGCCCGGCGCGATGTACATGCTGCAATTGTTCGATGCCGAGAACATGATCACCCCGCTCGACGCGCGTCTGATCCGCGACGGCGTGTTGCGGATCGGGCGCGACAGCGATGCCGATTGGGCGATCGCGGATCCCGAATGCGCGCTGTCGCGGGCGCATTGCGAACTGGTGGTCGACGGTGACGGGCTGACTTTACGCGCGCTCGGCGCCAACGGCGTGTTCGACGACGACACCGGCGAACGCTTCCCCGACGCGACCGACGTGTTGCTGCCGGTGCCCAGCGCGCTGCGCCTTGGCCGGTTCCGGATGGTTGCGACGCGGGCACCGCACGACGACGGCGCGATCGACGCGACCCGGACGATGGTGCTGACGCCGCCGCTCGGATCCTCGCTCGAAGTGCCCGACGACTGGAGCGACGCAACACCCTTGTCGATCCCCGCGGGCGGCTCGCTACTGGAAGCATTCTGCCAGGGCGCGGGGCTCGATTGTTCGATGCTGTCCGAAGAGGATCCCGAGGAGATCATGCGTCGCGCCGGCGCGGTCTACCGGCAGATGGTGCTCGGCATCGGCGACCTGATGGCCGAACGCGACGTCGCGCGCGCGCGCTACCAGCTGACCCGCACGACGATCAGCGGCAGCAACAACAATCCGTTCAAATGGGCGCCGACCCAGCGTCTTGCGATCGACCTGCTGATGACCGGTTCGTCCGGTTTCCTGTCGGGGCCGGCCGCGCTGAAGGCATCGTTTCGCGACGTCAAGCGACACCTCGTCGCCACGTTCGCCGGCCTGCAAGGCAGCCTGCGCGCCGCGATCGGGACGTTCGATCCGGCCGTCCTCGATACTGCCGTCGGCGATCGCGCATCGCTTCTGAAAAGCCGAGCGACGCTGCAGGTCGGCGAAGTCGCCGAACGCCATGCCGACCTGGTCCGCCAGCTCGACCACGACTCCCCCGGCTCGCTCGATCACGCCTTCGTCGCCGCCTATGGCGAGGCCGAAGCCGCCATGATGCGCGAGCCTTCGTGAGGAGCACTGCGCTCCTCGCACGGTGGCTGCGCCCCTCGCCGCCGGCCTCCTTCACGGCCGGACGCACCCATGTCGGCCGGGTACGCACCGTCAACGAGGATCGGTTGCTGGAATGCCCGGACCGCGGGCTCTGGGCGGTCGCCGACGGGATGGGTGGGCATAATGCGGGTGCCGCCGCGGCGACCACGGCGATCGAGGCGCTAGCGAGGCTTGCCGGCGGATCGCAGCCGATCGCCCGGGCAAGCATCGTCCGCGCGCTCGACGAAGCCAACGCCGCGATCTACGCCAACTCTGGCTCGGGTTTGGGGGCGGGCGTCGCCGCTGGCACCAGCGGCGCGACGATCGTCGTTCTCGGCCTCGACTTGCGCCGCGCTACGATCGCGTGGGCCGGCGACAGCCGCGCTTATCGTATCCGCGACGGTGCGGCGCGCCAGCTGACGCACGACCACAGCTTGGTGCAGGAGATGGTCGATGCCGGGGTGCTCAGCGCCAGCGGTGCGGAACGCCACCCGCGTGCCAACGTCGTTACTCGCGCCCTCGGCGTTGCGCCCGGGGTTCAGATCGACGTCGCGACGGCGGACGTAGTGCCGGGCGATCGGCTCCTGCTCTGTTCGGACGGCATCTCGCGATCGCTCGATGCGCGCGACTTCACGACGATGCCCACGAACATCGACGCTTGTGCCGACCGCCTTCTCGCCAACGCGCTGCAACGCGACGGCAGCGACAACGCCACCCTCGTTCTGATCGATGTAGCCGCGCGATAAGCATTCGCTAACAGCGGTTTACGATGGTCGGCAGCTAGTCCGAAAGCATTTAACGCTAAGCTGACGCGATGGCCGCCACCCACAAGCTTCACCCGCAAACGCAATATGAGATCGACCGGCGCGGCGCGCTGCGACATCCGGTCAAGCTCGTCGGCCACGTCGTCGGGCGCGATCATGGCAGCGTGGCGGTGACGCTGACCGACGTGTCCGAGGCGGGTTGCCAGATCGCGCAATCGGACTGGCTCGGCGACGCCGCCGCGGTCACGTTGACCCTCGACGGCTTCGCCTCGTTTCATTGCAGCGTGTCCTGGACCTCCGCGTCCGCCACCGGGCTCCGCTTCGAGGAGGTGCTGCACCCCGCGGTGCTCCGCCAGATCGTCGCGCTCGGCCAGGGCCGCAAGCGGGCGCAGCGGCTGCTCGGCGCCGGTCTGGTCCGCCGCGACGAGGGCGACCGCCGCTGGCGCGTCTCGCAGAGCATCGTCATCGAACGCCGTCGCGACGGCCAGGGCTCGCTCGAACCGATCGTTGCCCGGCTGTTCGACCTGTCGTCGGCAGGCTGCCGGATCAGTTCGGACGTGCGGCTGTCGCCGGGTCTCGACGTGGTGCTGTCGATGAACGGGCTCGCACCGGTCGCCGCCAATGTCTGCTGGTCGGACCATAGCCATGCCGGGCTGACCTTCGCCGAGCCGATCGACGCCGAGGTGGTGGAACGGTTCGCGACCGACAACCTGATCCACCTGCCGAGGATCGACCGCCCGGCTGTCGAGTAGGCCGCGGCGCGGTTGCCGAATTGCCCCTGCGGCCGACACGCGATATCGCACCGACCGTAATCGGCGGCGACCGGAGCGGAGACGGGATGGACTGGGCAGCCATTGGCAACGGCGGGCGACGGCATCCGCGGGCGATGTTGTTGCTTGCGATTGCCTTGGCCTGCGCCGCGATGGGTGCTCGGCTGGTCCTCGGCACGCGGCTCAGCGGCTTCCCCTTTTTGACCTTCTTCCCCGCGATCCTGCTCGCGACCCTGTTCGCCGGCCGGGGCGGCGGCACGATCTGCGCGGTCCTGTCGACCTTGTTCGCCTGGTATTGCCTGGTCACGCCCAAGAACAGCTTCGCGATCGACTCGCCGAGCGGCGCGATCGCGCTGCTCGCGTTCGCCGCCATCTCCGGGGCTATCGTCATGGTGATCGACGGTATGGCGCGCGCGTTCGATCGTGCGCAACGCAGCGAGGCCGAATACGCCGCGCTGAATGCGGTGCTCGAACAGCGTGTCGCCGCACGCACCGCCGAGTTGCAGGCCGCCAACGAACGCCTCTGTTCGGAGATAGCGCAACGCACCGCCGCCGAGGATCAGGTGCGCCAGATGCAACGGCTGGAGGCGGTCGGCCAGTTGACCGGCGGCATCGCGCACGACTTCAACAACATGCTCTCGATCATCATGGGCAATCTCAGCCTTGCCCGACGACGGCTCGCGGCAGGCAACGCCGACATCGTCCGCTATCTGGACAGCGCCAACGACGGCGCGGAGCGGGCGGCGACGCTGACCCGCCGGCTGCTCGCGTTCGGACGGCGCCAGCCGCTCGAGCCCGCCACGGTTGACATGAACCGCCTCGTCGGCGGCATGTGCGAGCTGGTGCGCCGCACGCTGGGCGACAGCATCGCGGTCGAGACCATCCTGGCGGGCGGGCTGTGGCTGACGCACGTCGATCCGGGCCAGCTCGAAAACGCGGTCGTCAACCTCGCGATCAACGCGCGCGATGCGATGCCCGACGGCGGCAAGCTGACCCTGGAAACGCAGAACGCGCATCTCGACGACGATTATGTCGCGACCGAACCCGGGCTCGCCGCCGGCCAGTACGTCCTGCTCGCGGTCACCGACACCGGTACCGGTATGACCCCGGAGGTCGCGGCGCGCGCGTTCGAGCCCTTCTACACGACCAAGGAGGTCGGCAAGGGCACCGGCCTCGGCCTCTCGCAGATCTACGGCTTTGCCAAGCAGACCGGCGGGCATCTGCGGATCTATTCGGAGGTGGGCCACGGCACCACGGTTCGGCTTTACTTGCCACGTTGCCACGTGAGCCCCGCTATCGATTCGCCGCCGGTCGCGACCGAGACGATGCCGATCGGCCGCGCCGACGAGGCGATACTCGTCGTCGAGGACGAGGCGAGCGTCCGCGCGACCTCGGTCGAGACCCTGCGCGAGCTCGGCTATTCGGTGTTCGAAGCACCCGACGGCGCCAGCGCGCTTGCATTGCTGCAGACGTTGCCGCCGATCGCCCTGCTTTTCACCGACGTCGTGATGCCGGGAATGACCGGCGGCGCCTTGGCAGCCGAGGCCGCGCGGCTGCGCCCGGGCCTGAAGACGCTGTTCACCACGGGCTATACGCGCAACTCGATCGTCCATGGCGGCATGCTCGATCCGGGTGTCCAACTGCTGCAGAAGCCGTTCACCGCGGACCAGCTCGCGCGCAAGATACGCGCCGTGATCGCCGCCTGAGCCGGCGAAACTTGCGTCAACGCAGGAGCCGGCCGCCCATGTGCCGAATTGGGGCAAATCACACAAAGCTTACTGTAACGTTAACTACGTTGTAGACTTGAACGGTTAAATTGGGCTTCATCGTCCCTGGGAGCCTATTCGGCGGATTCGCCGACCTGCGCGTACTTACAGGGAGAAGAAAATGTTGAATAAGTTCGTGATTTCGGCAGCAGCCTTGGCCGTCGCCAGTGTTGCGGCGCCTGCGTCGGCAACCATCATCGTGCCAGGCACCGCGGGTCTGACTTACAGCCCGTTCGTGGTTTCGACCCAGGGCACGCTGATCGCGTCGACCAGCGTTCCGGGTACGGCACTGACCTTCTCGGCGGTGATGCGCAGCGCGGTGTACCTCAACACCTTCGGCACGCTTGATTTTTACTATCAGGTCGCGCGCACCGGAGCGGGCACCGTTTCGAGCCAGATGATCGATGCGTTCACCGCATCGGATTTCGCCGGGTATACCGTCGATGCGCTGGTGTCGGCGGCCGATCTCGACGGCGAGCGCATGTTCACGGCGTCGAACAACCCTCCGGGCTCGACAACCACGGTCGGCCGTAGCTCGACCGGGGTGACGATGCAGACCAACTTCGGCACCAACGGTCTCGAGAACAACGAAGTCAGCGCGACCTACATCTTCCGCACCAATGCGCGCAGCTTCACCACCGGCACGTTCGGCGTGATCGACGGTTCGAGCTATTCGGGCCTCGCCTATGCACCGGCCGGCCCTGCGGTTCCCGAGCCCGCCACCTGGGCGATGATGCTGGTCGGCTTCGGCATGACCGGCGCCGCGATCCGGTATCGCCGCCGCAAGACGAACGTCACCTACGCCTGACGTCCGCGCCCCTTTCAGGGCAGGCAAGAGCCGCTGGTCCCGGGACCAGCGGCTTTTCCCGCGTGTGCGTGTTCGAACGGGACGAGAGGATCGCGCAATGATCGTTTCGACCAAGGAACAACACCGAAGCGAACGAGTTTGCATGTCGTACGAATTATATCGGGAGGATAAACATGGCTGACTATCGAAACGACGGCGACCACACCACGGCGCGGCGGGGCGGCGCGGGCCGGACGATCATGATCGTTCTGGCGATTGCGGCGATCATCGCGGCGATCCTGTTCGCGACCGGCTTCTGGAGCGCGGACGTGAAGGAGGGCGCACTCCCCGACGTCGACGTCAGCGCCAAGGGCGGCGCGCTGCCCGACGTGGATGTCGATTCGAAGAAGGTGGTGGTCGGCACCAAGGAAACCACGGTCGACGTTCCCAAGGTGAAGACCGAGAAGGAAACCATCGACGTGCCGGTCGTCGGCGTTGCCGAGGGCGAGGGCGACAAGAAGTAATCACGACGACCAAGGGGTGCTCGTCAGCACCCCCGGTTCGGCGCAGCGGCGGTTCCTTCGGGAGCCGCCGTTTTGCGTTGGCACCGGCGGCACCCCGCCGTGCCGGGACGCTCGCCGCGTCAGGATCATCGATCGGGGGATGGTGGACAGGGCTGGATTCGAACCAGCGTACGCTTGCACGGGCAGATTTACAGTCTGCTGCCTTTAACCACTCGGCCACCTGTCCAGGTGTCGCCTCGTCGGGCGAAGGCGCGTGAATGGCGGGGTGCGGCTTGCCTGTCAACGGAAGCCGGGCCAAGACCCTCGCCATGCGCCGCAAAGCCCGAGCCTCGTCGTCACCCCAGAACAAGCCCCGCTTCTGGGGCCGGCACCCGGTCGCCGCCGCGCTCGCCA
>DATLME010000137.1:0-4435 GCA_035537395.1 Sphingomonas sp.
GTAAACCTTGTTGATGCGGCTATCGATCGTCTCGGCGATCGAGCGCATCCCTTGGTTGTCCTCGAGGATCCAGCCGATCTCGCCACGGCTCGCGCCATAATGCTCGACCGAGGCGCGCTTGATGTACTCGATCATCATGAAGGCGAGCTGGCTCGCGAGCCGCGACGATTGCAGCTCCTTCAGCACGCCCATCAGGGGCACGCGCATCGTCCGCACCTTCGGCTTGCGCAGCCACAGCAGCAGTTTCGCCCAGCCGAAGGGTAGCAGGGTGCCTTTGAGCGGCGCGATCGCCTCGTTGACATCGGGCAGGGTGATCATGAACGCGACCGGCTTGCCGTCGAGTTCGGCGATGCGGATCAGGTCGTTGTAAACGATCGGCTTCAGCTTCACGCCAACATCCGCAATCTCGGGCGGCGTCAGCGGCACGAACCCCCAATTGCCGGACCAGGCATCGTTGAGGATGTGGAGGATGATCGCGGCCTCGGCCTCGAAATTGCGCTTGTCGACCTCGCGCACCACGATCCGCGGATTGCGCTCGCCGGACTGGATGATCCGTTTGACGATCGGCGGGAAATCCTGGGTGATGTCGAGATCGTAGGTCATCAACTGCTTGACCACGCGGTACCCGGCGGCCTCGATCCACCCCCGATAGGCGGGCTTGGCATGGCCCATCATCACCGTCGGCGGATGATCATAGCCTTCGACGAGCAGGCCGGGCTCTTCCCAGATCGACATGCTGATCGGGCCGAGTGCGCGCGTCATGCCCTGATCGCGTAGCCACTGCTCGGCGGTCGCGATCAGCACGACGAACACGTCCTCGCGCTCGGCCTCCATCAAGCCCCACTGCCCGACGCCCGGTCCGAAGCCCTGCGCCGCGGGCATGGTGAGTGCCAGCGTATCGATATGCGCCGAAATCCGCCCGACCAGCACGTCGCCTTCGAAGGCGAGGAAAAGCTGAGCCTTGGCATGGCTGAACCAGCCATTCTTGGCAGGCGTGAGCAACCCTAGCGCTTCGCGCTTGAGCGGGGGGACCCAGTTCGGATCGTCCGCATAGAGGCGGAACGGCAGGTCGACGAACGCCTTGCGATCGCGGTCGTTCAACACCGGACGGATCGTCACTTTCGCTGCCATGATGCCTGTCCAATCGATCGGGAGCGCGCTTCCTAACCAAGTGAATCGATCATAGCGAGTGGGGTTTCCGCGTGATCCGGGCGCTGCCGTGCCTGTAAAAGCCACGGTGTCGCCACTATCTGTTTGTAATGCCTGCAACCATGAACGATGCCCTCACCCTCGATCGATCGTCGCCCAAGGCGACCACGCGTGATCGGGTCGCGACCCATCTGATCGCCGACGACAAGGCGATGCTCCGCACCGCGGCCGAACTGACGCGCGATCTGAACGCCGCACGGCCTTCGATCTACTGGTTCGATCTCGTCGCTTCGGCGGTTGTCGGCTGGGGAGCGTTGCTGGTGGCGGTGACTGCCGACACCACCCTGGTGGCGGTGGTCGCCGGAATCGTGTCCATGCTCGCACTGTACCGCGGGATCAGCTTCATTCACGAGCTGACCCATGTGAAGCACGCGACCTTGCCGGGTTTTCGCACCGGGTGGAACGCGCTGATCGGCGTGCCGATGCTAACCCCGTCTTTTATGTACGAAGGCGTGCACAACCTGCACCACGCCAAGACGCGTTACGGCACCTCGGAGGATCCCGAATATCTGCCGCTCGCGTTGATGAAGCCGTGGACGCTTCCCGCGTTCATCGTGATTTCCGCGCTGGCGCCGATCGGGCTGCTGATCCGCTACGCCATCCTGTCGCCCTTGTCGGCGCTCTTCCCTGCGCTTCGCACGGTGGTGGTGCAGCGCGCATCCGCACTCGCGATCAACCCCGGTTTCCGCCGCCGCAGCCCCGAGGGCGCGTTCCGGAAGCAGTGGCACCGGATCGAGGCCGCGGCGAGCCTTTGGGCGATCGGGTTGCTCGCGCTGGTCGGCTTTGGGGTGATCCCGTTGCGGGCGTTCCTGATCTTCCTTGCGGTCGCCTCGGGCGTCGCGGTGGTCAACCAGGTCCGTACGCTGGTCGCGCATCTCTGGGAGAATGAGGGCGAGTCGATGAGCGTCACCGCGCAATATCTCGATACGGTCAACGTGCCCCCGCCAGCGCTGCTGCCGATGCTGTGGGCGCCGGTCGGGTTGCGCTATCACGCTTTGCATCATCTGATCCCCGGCGTGCCGTATCACGCGCTGGGTGAGGCGCATCGGCGCCTGTCGGCAGCGCTCGAGCACACGTCGCCTTATCATCAGGCGAGCTATCCGGGACTGCCGGGGCTGGTGGCGCGGATCGCGCGAAGCACGATGATGGTGCGCCGCTAGGCCCCTAGTTCCGCCTCAGCGGTTCCTGCTCACTCCTCGGTTCTGAACAGCACCGCTTCGCCGATCAGCAGGAAGAGCAGGAACGGCGCCCAGGCGGCGAGGAAGGGCGGGTATGCCCCCAAACTGCCCATCGCGAGCGCGAAATTGTCGGCGACGAAGTAGAGAAAGCCGAGCGCCATCCCGATAACCGCTCGAATGAACAACTTGCCCGACCGCGCGATACCGAACGCAGCCACCGCGCCGAGCAGCGGCATCAACACCGCCGATAGCGGGCTCGACAATTTGTGCCACAGCGCACCCTCCAGCGCTTCGGTCGGCCGGCCGGCGTCGGCGAGATCGTCGATCGCCGCGCGCAGCGCACCGAAGGACAGCCCTTCGGCGTTGACCGACGACAGCGTGAACTGATCCGGGCGAACCCCGCGACCGATCACGATCGAGCCGAGCGGGGTCAGCGTTCCCCGGGCGACGTCGAACCGGCTCGCGGGTCCGATCCGCCAGCCATCGCCGTCGCGCCGCCCGGTTGGCGCGCTGACGATGCCGGTCAGGCTGCCGCCGCTTCGGTCGTACACGGTGATGCCGCCCAGGATCGCGGCGTCGCCGCGCCCGCGGATCTGCGCGACCTCGATCAGGTCATCCCCGTCGCGGACCCAGACGTTGGAGCGATCGCCGCGATCGATCGGCAGCGGGCCATAATCGACCTTGTTCCATTGGCTGAGAGTCGCGCTCGCGCGTGACACGACGCGATCGTTGAACGCGAAGCTCAGCATCGCCACGCCGAGGCTGGCAACCAGCAGCGGAGCGAGCACCTGGTGCGCGGACATGCCCGACGCTTTCAGTGCAATGATCTCGCTGTTCTGGTTCATCGTGATCAGCGTCAGGATCGTGCCGAGCAGCACCGAATAGGGCAGGCCGAACGCGATCAGTTCGGGACCACGTAGCGAAACGTACTTCCAGACCTGCGCGTCGCCGTTTCCGGGTTGGGCGAGGATCTTGCCGGACTCGCTCAGCAGGTTGAGCGCCAGCAGCACCAGCACCAACCCGCCGAGGATCCCGAAGGTGCGAACCAGAAATAGCCGCGCCATGTAGAAGGCGACCGTGCGCGACGGAAAGAAGCTGACCGTACTCATGTGCCTGCCTCAAGCCGGCGGCGGCCGGGCATCCGATTGGTGACCGCCTTGGCGATTTTCGAGAACACCCGTTCAAGCGCGCCGATCGGCTGACCGCCGGGCACATAGGCGATGGTGTAATACATCCAGAAGACCAGGCCCGCGAAGATCGCGAACGGCGCCCACAGTGCGATCAACGGGTCGACCTTGCCCGCTTCGCCGACGCCGGCGGCATATTGGTTCACCTTGAAGTAGGTCACGATCATCACGATCGCGAGGAACACCCCGAAGGCGGAGGAGGATCGTTTGGGCGGCACGCCCAGCGCGAGCGCGAGCATCGGCAGCAGGAACATCGTCGCCACTTCGGCGACCCGGAAGTGGAACTCGGACCGGCTGCTGTCGCGCTGCTCGTCGGTCGCGGCGGTCTGCCCCTGGCGAGCCAGTTCGGGCAGCGTATATTCCAGATTGCGGCCACCCCGCTGCCGGAAGCTCTCGAACTTGGGCAGATTGATCGGCAGATCATGCGCACTGAACGTCAACACCCGCGGCGTCCTGAAGCCCGGATGATTGTGGATCAGCGTGCCGTTGGTCAGCCGGAAGATGATGACGTTGGGATCGTCGGTCGCGAGAAAACGGCCGCGTTCCGCGGTGACGCCGATCCAGTCGCCCTTGGCTGTGAGCGCATGCACGAAGATCCCCGAAAGATCGCGGCCCTTGTCGCGACTCTGCTCGATCCGCAGCGTCATGCGATCACCCAGATGGGTGAACTCGCCGACCTTGATCGACGCGCCGAGCGCGCCCGTGCGCAGCTCAAAGCGGAGATTTTCGTAATAATAGCGCGAGATCGGCTGGAGATAGCCGACGATTGCAAGGTTGGCTGCGGCGAGCGCGATAGCGTACATATAGGGCACGCGAAGCAACCGCCCGTAGCTCATCCCGACGCCGCGCATCACGTCGAGC
>DATLME010000138.1:0-9369 GCA_035537395.1 Sphingomonas sp.
TCGCGCGTTCCGGCCCGGAAACCGTGACGATTTCCTTGAAGGTCGCGCGCAGCAGCAGCCGCGCGGCGATGAGGATGTCCTCATCGTCATCGACGACGATGCAAAGATCGAATTCCGGCGCTCGTGCCATCCGGTCCATTCCGTACAGTTGCTGTGCGGATCCGGACAATCAATTTTCGTGCCAGCAGGGCGGCCGGCGCGAACGTGACGGGCAGGAACGTGACGGGCAGGGGCGTGTGGCACGGTTCGTGCGAAGCTGGCGGCAACGATGATCCTGCCACGGATTGGGACCGATGACCGAACCCCGGATGAATGCGACGATGCGGCTGACCGCGCTGATCTGCGCTGCGATCCTCATGTGGAGCGCCATGCCCGCGCCGCGCTGGGCGGCAAGCCTCGAGACCGCGTCGTTCCGGCTGTCGTTGTCGATCGATGCGGGTAGTGTCCGGTTGCGGACGGGAGCGTCCGGAACCGGACAGTCGCAATCCGGCGCTGCCTTCGTGATCCGGCGATGAGCGTGCTGCACCTGAAGTCCGATCCGCCGGGGGGCGACCGGCCCGTCACCGGCAGCAGCATGGATCGGTCGGTCGAAACCAGCCGGCTGCCCGCGCGCCTGAAGCTCGCCGTCGCGGCCGTCGCGATCGGGCTCGCCGCGTTGTTGTTCTGGTGGTTCGCGCCCAGCGCCGCAACGCAGAGCGTCAGCGCCGACCGAGTCACTATCTCGACGGTGAGAACAGGACAATTCGAGGATTTCCTGCCGTTACGGGCGCGGGTCACGCCGTTGCTGACGGTCTATATCGATTCGATCGAAGGCGGCCGCGTGGAGAAGGTGATCGCGGAAGACGGCGCGACACTGGCTCGCGGGCAGCTGATCGCCGTCCTGTCGAATGCCGAGCTGCAATTGTCGACGCTCGCACGACAGACCGAGGTCGAGCAGCAGATCAACAACATGCGCAGCCAGGAGCTGGCGCTGGCGCAAACCCGGCTCGCGAACGAGCGTGCGGTGCTCGAGGCCGGGCTGGCCGCAACCAGGGCACGGCGGCAGTACGACCGCGAGGCGCCGCTCGCGGCCAAGGGCTTCGTCACTGGCAAGCAGTTCAACGATACCGGCGACGACCTGTCATACCAGCAGCGGCGCGTCGCCGTGCTGCAACGCGGCCAAGCGACCGACGAGCGGTTGCAGGCCGGCCAGCTGCGTCAGCAGCGCGCGTCGATGGCATCGATGCAGTCGGGACTGGCGCTCGCGCGCGCCAATCTGGAGGCGCTGAACCTACGTGCCCCGGTCGCCGGCCAGTTGTCGGGATTCAACATCCAGATCGGGCAGTCGCTCCAGCGCGGCGAGCGTATCGCGCAGATCGACAGCCCGGGGCGCAACAAGCTCCAGGCCGGTGTCGACGAATTCTATCTTGGCCGCGTCCAGCTGGGCCAGAAGGCGAGCGTCGACGTCGGAGGCAAGACCTTTGCGGCAAAGGTCACCAAGATCTACCCGCAGGTGCAGAACGGGCAATTCCAGCTCGACCTGCAGTTCGTCGGCGCCGAACCCGCCAGTATCCAGCGCGGACAGACGCTGCAGGCGCGGCTGACGTTGGGCGATCCTGCGCCGGCGCGGCTGATCCCGAACGGGGCCTTCTACACCGAGACCGGCGGCAACTGGGTGTTCGTCGTCGCGGCGGATGGCAGCAGCGCCGTCAAGCGCCCGGTGCGGCTCGGCCGCCGCAATCCCGAAGCGATCGAGGTGCTCGACGGGCTCGACCCGGGCGAGCGCGTGATCACCTCCCCCTATACGGGCTTCGCCGACAAGGATCGACTCGACCTGACGACCAAGTGAAAGGACGGACCATGCTCGAAATGCGCGCTCTCACGCGAACCTACCGGACCGACACGATCGAGACCACCGCGCTGGATGCGATCGACCTCGTCATCCACGACGGCGAGTTCGTCGCGGTGATGGGCCCGTCGGGATGCGGCAAATCGACCTTGCTCAATCTGATGGGCATGCTCGACCGGCCGACCAGCGGCTCCTACGCGTTCAACGGGCGGGAGGTCGCCGGTCTCGGCGAGGGCCAGCTTGCCGAATTCCGCAAGCAGAGCATCGGCTTCATTTTCCAGAGCTTCAACCTGATCGACGAACTGTCGGTCCGCGAGAATGTGGAGCTCGCTTTGCTTTATCACCCGGTGTCGGCGACCGAGCGCAAGCGCCGGACCGACGAGGCGATGGATCGTGTCGGCATCGCGCACCGTGCCCGGCATCGCCCAAACCAGCTTTCGGGGGGGCAGCAGCAGCGTGTGGCTGTCGCTCGCGCATTGGTCTCCGAACCCAAGCTGATCCTTGCCGACGAGCCGACCGGGAACCTCGACACCCACCACGGTGAGGAGGTGATGCGGATGCTGCAATCGCTCAACGAACAGGGTTCGACGATCGTGATGGTCACGCATTCGCCGGCGCATGCGGATTATGCCAGCCGCATCGTCAACATGCTCGACGGCCGCATCCTCCAGGAACGCCGCCGCGCCGCCTGACCCTCATCCCGCTCCGGAGATCCCGCCATGTGGCGCAACTACCTGACCGTCGGCATCCGCGCGCTGACCAAGAACCGCGCCTATGCGGTGATCAACATCCTGGGGCTCGCAATCGGCCTCGCGGCGTGCGTGCTGATCCTGCTCTACGTCCGGTACGAGCGCAGCTACGACGACTGGATGACCGGCGCGGATCGCGTCTTCCAGGTGCAGACCCACTACAAGGCGACCGAATCCGGCGGCGAGGAAATGCACCTCCAGGTCAGCGCGATCGCCGCCGGTCGCGCGCTGCAGAAGGATTATCCCCAGCAGGTCGAGGCGCTGGCGTGGATCCGCAGCTTCTCGCCGATCGTGATCCAGGACGGCCGCGCCGGCGAGATCGAGGACCTGCGCATGGCGGATGCGGATCTGTTTGCGGTGTTCGAGGTGCCCTTCGTTCGGGGCAGCGCGAAGACCGCGCTGCCCGACGCACATTCGATCGCGCTCAGCGAGAGCGAGGCACGGCGGCGGTTCGGCAGCGCCGATCCCATCGGCAAGACCCTGACGATCGTGGATAACGCCGGCAACGTCGACTACCGCGTCACCGGGGTATTCCGCGACTGGCCGAAGAATTCCAGCTTCTCGGCGAACGCGGTGGCGCGCTTCGATCTCGGCGTCCAGTTCGCCGATCGGCTGCCGGTCCTGACCGCGTGGAACAGCCAGCAGGGGTGGAACTACGTCAAGCTGCGCGCCGCCGACGACGCCGGGCTGATCAACTCGCAGATGCCCGCCTGGGAAAAGCGCAACATCCCCGACGAGGTGAGCGGCGGTCGGAAGACGAACCCCGGCGACGTCCAGGACATCCGCCTCGCGAACATCCGCGACGTCCATCTCGGCGAGGCGCAGGGGGCCGCCGCGACGCCCGGCAACGACGCGTTCACCGTTGCCACCTTCGCGGTGATCGCGGTGCTGGTGCTCGGCATGGCGTGCGTCAACTTCACCAATCTGGCGACCGCCCGTGCGTCGCAGCGCGCCCGCGAAGTCGCGCTGCGCAAGGTGCTGGGCGCGTCCAAACGCCAGCTGATCACGCAGTTCCTGAGCGAGTCCGTGCTGGTCGCGGTGCTCGCGATGCTGGTCGCGCTTGCCGCGGTCGAGCTGCTGCTGCCGTCGTTCAACGCCTTCCTAGATGCCGACATTGCGCTGAACTATGTCGGTGCCGGCGGAATCCTGTTGCCGCTGGTCGCGCTGGTGCTGCTCGTCGGCTTGCTCGGCGGGCTGTATCCCGCCTTCTATCTCGCGCGCTTCGAGCCCGCCAAGATCCTGAAGGCGAACAAATCGGCGGCGGACGCGCAAGGATCGGGGCGGCTGCGCAACATCCTGGTCGTCGGACAATTCGCAGTGTCGATCGCGCTGATCATCTGCACCGCGATCATCTATGCGCAGACCGTCTACGCCCGCACAGCCGACGCGGGCTATCAGCGCGACGGCCTGCTCCAGGTCGGCAACCTCGGCTATCGCGGGGTCGACGGTCGCGACGGCCAGGTCACCGAGCAGATCCGCCGCATCCCCGGCGTGGTCGCGGCCGCGCGCACCCAGATCGGGGTGGCGCCCGGCGGCAATTCGGTGACCAGCATCTACCTGCCGGGCAGTACGCAATCGGTCGATCTCGGCGACTATTCGGTCGAGCAGGATTTCTTCCGGGCGATGGGGATGAAGATCGTCGCCGGGCGCGCCTTGTCGGAGACGCGCGGGCGCGACGATACCACCACGCCACCGCCGAGCGATCCAGCCTATCCCGCCGCGGCCCGCGCCCTCGCCCAGCGCGGCGCGAACGTGGTGCTGACCGAGGAAGCGACGCGGCGGTTCGGCTTCCGCACCCCGCAGGAAGCGATCGGCAAGCCGCTGATGGGGGACATGCTGCCCTCCGAATACGGCCAGCTGCCGTTGACGGTGGTCGGGGTGGTCGCCGACGCGCGGTTCCGGTCGATCCGCGATCCGTTGCAGGCGATCATCTACACGATGCGACGCAACGGCTTCGGCGACATCGTCGTCCGGTTCGACGGCAATCCCGCGACGATCCGCGAGCAGGTCGAGACGGTTTGGCAGCGGACGATCCCGCAGGTGCCGTTCAACGGCCGCTTCGCCGACGATATCGTCCGCGAACAATATGAACGCGAGGCGGCACGGGCGTCGCTGTTCGGCGCCTTTGCTCTGCTCGCGGTGATCATCGGCTGCCTGGGGCTGTTCGGGCTCGCCGCCTTCACCGCCGAGCGCCGCACCAAGGAGATCGGCATCCGCAAAGTGCTCGGCGCACGCACCCGCGACATCGTCCGGCTGCTGGTCTGGCAGTTCAGCCGCCCCGTGCTGATCGCCAATCTGATCGCCTGGCCGGTCGCCTGGTGGGTGATGCGCGACTGGCTCAACGGCTTCGACACGCGGATCGCGCTGACGCCGGTCCCGTTCCTGCTGGCGGGCGGCATCGCGCTCGCCATCGCGGTCGCTACGATCGCGACCCATGCCGTCCGGGTCGCGCGCACCAGCCCGGTCCGTGCGCTGCGCTACGAGTGACGATCGGCCGCGGAGCCTTTCGCGCCGCCGCGTCGTTGAGGCAGCGAACCCCTGCAAGGAGACAAACCCATGGCCGTATTCAACAAGGACATGATCGAGCTCGCGACCAAGAACAAGAACTTCCAGAAGGAAGTCTATTATGACGAGAACTGCCAGATCGTCCTGATGAGCATCGAGCCCGGCGACGACATCGGCGAGGAAACCCACGACGCCGACCAGACCACCTTCTTCGTCGCGGGCGAGGGCCAGGCGGTCGTCGACGGCAGCCGCACCAAGGTCACCGCCAACCGCATGATCGTCATCCCGAAGGGCGCCAAGCACAACATCATCAACAAGGGCGAGGAGCCCCTGAAGCTGTTCACCGTCTACTCGCCCCCGGCCGAGGAAGAGGGCATCGAGCACAAGACCAAGGCCGAAGCCGAAGCGGCCGAGGAGGAATAAGCCCGCCGGCAGCGGGTGGCGTCATCCTTGCGCCACCCGCGGCTTCCGGTCGGCAAGCGCCGCGATGACCGCCTGATGCGCGCGCGCGTCATGCGGCCAGCGTGCGACCGCCCAGGCGGCGCCCAGCATCACCACCACGGGCGCGCCGATGAAGAGGATGGTCAGCCCCATGATCGCGTCGGGCGTGTTGGCCGCGCCCGCCTTGCCATTGAAGCCGATCAGCCCGAGTATCGGGTAGATGACGCCGATCGGCAGCGCGTGCGCGATCTTGGTGGTGGTCGTCAGCACCGCGGAGAACAGCCCGGCGCGGTCGAGCCCGGTGTCGAGCCGGTCGGTGTCGATCACGTCGGCGAGCATCGCCCGCATCAGGAACGGGAAGGCCGCATAGGGCAGGCCGGCGAACGCCATGCCCGCGATCGCGCTCGTCAGATTGTGTGTCGGCAGCAGGATGATCGCACTGTTGGTCACGCAGAACGTCAGCGCCGCCACCGTCGCCGCCTTGTGCTTGCCGATCCGCAGCGCCAGCTTCATCCACAAGGGCGCGGCGAGCAGCCCGGCGACGAAATAGACCAGCAGCAGCAAGCTCGCGGTGCTCGCGTCGAAGCCGAGCCGATGTTCGAAGTAGAAGATGAACATCGATCCGGTGATCCCCGGCGCGATCCCGGCGAGCAGATCCGCCGCGAGCAGACGCATCATCAGCCGGTTGCGGAACAGCTTCAGCATGTCGCGCAGCCCGGGCTCCAGCGTCGCCGCCGCGCGTGGCCGTTCGTGCGTCGTGGCGAGCACCAGCGCGAGGCTGATCGGCAGCGACGCGATCACGAACCACCCCATCGCATGGACCCCGGCCGCGGGCGATCCCGAACCGCCCAGCGCACCGGCCAGCGGCGGTAGCATCAGCACCAGCACCATGCCGAACACCGCCATCGCCTGGATCCACCCGAACACGCGCGAACGCTGGTCGTAATCCTCGGACAGGGTCGTCGCCCAGGACAGATGGCTGAGCATGAAGCTCGACATGCCGGCATAGAGCAGCATCAGCGCCGCGAAGGTTGCCGCCGCGCTGATGCCGGGTTTCGCCATGAACACCAGATAACTGGCGACCATCATCATGAGCGCACCACCGACGAACCATGGCCGGAACCGCCCGAACCGGGTTCGCGTCCGATCGATCAGATGGCCCAGCAGCGGATCGAGCGGCAGGTCGATCGCGCGCACCAGGAAGAAGATCAGCCCGACGGTGCCGAGCCCGAGCCCGAGCTCGCCGACATAATAGGGCGGTAGATGGACGACGAACGGCAAGCCGATCGCCGCCAGCGGGATTGCGGGACTCGTGAACGTGAGCAGCCGCGCGCGTGCCGGGACCATATCTCTCTCCGGTCGGCCGCATCACAACCACCAGCGTGCGGCTCATTCGTTCGCGGCTCATTGCCACGGTCGCGCTGGCTGACCAAGAAATGATCGTGCCCGCCTGCACGGGTCGTCGCATATCCAAGTCGAGCTTGCTGCGCGAGTTGTACGATGCCGGCTTGACGCAAGGATCGCAGTCGTTCCACACGGAAGCAAGATGGGGCGGCAAGTCACACAGGGGGGGGAAGTTCGGTGTTGACGCGTGTTTCGACGCAGAATGAAGATATCGATCAATGGGTTGGCGCTTCGGCACTGGCATGGTTCACGCAGGATCGACACGCAAGATTGCTGATCGGGCTCGACGCCAAGATTCTCTGGTGGAATGATTCAGCAATCGACGTACTGCGCGAATGCAGCAGCATCAGGATCCGAGACGATCATCTTCGCTTCCAGAACAGCGTCGATCAGCGGGCGTTCGACACCTATCTGATCCGCCTCACCGCCAAGCTCGGAACGTTGGCTATCTCGCTCGACGAAGGCTGCGGAACCTTGCTTTTCCGCGGCCACCTCGCCGAGAACACGCCGGTGCGCGCCGCCTGGCTCGAGATCGTTCGCGACAACGAGGCCTTCCGCTCGATCTATTGCGACGTGGATGCGGTATTCGGCCTGACCCCCGCAGAAGCGCGGATCGTCGAAGCCCTGCTCCACGGCCAGACTGTCGCGATGATCGCCGCATCGCTGACCGTGTCGGTCAACACTGTCCGTCATCATATCAAGAAGATCTACGGCAAGATCGAGGTTCGCTCGCGCGAGGAGCTGCTCGACCGGCTATCGCCATACCGGATCGTCTGATCCGCTGAAGACGTACCGCACGATTCCGGCCGGCTGTTTCATTTCGAGACACACTCGATAATTTGCGGATCGTACCCCGCCGGCACCAAGATGGGGGATGCGAGCCCCTACCCGCGTGGTTAACGCCAGATGAACGACGGGGTGCGGCAGGGGACGGCCGCAGGGGGGACGATGATCATCGACGGGCAAACTGCCGCAAGCTGCGGCACGAGGGACCGCGCAGCGGATATCGGGCCCGAACGCGCACGCTAGCCCGGCGTCGCGTCGCCATACGCAGATTTCAAACCATCATAACCGCATCGTTCGATCGCGGGGGGGTGAACCGATGCAGCGACCTGGCGCCGCGTCGCGATCGACGACCAGGGCCAAAACACAACAGGGGAACTCTACCGTGAAATCCACCATCTTCCTTTCGGCGTCGGCGATCGCGCTGTTCGCCTCGGCACCGACCTTCGCGCAGAACAACATCTCGACGGTCAACCAGAGCGGCAACGGCGCGAACGCGGATGTCGGCCAGACCGGCACTGCGGACAATTCCGAGGTCAACCAGAGCGCAGGCGCCAAGGCCAAGGTCCGCCAGGCCGGTACCAACACGCTTGCCGGCCGATACACGCCGGATCAGTACCCCAACAACCGCTCGCTGATCACGCAGTCGGCTGCCAACGCCGATGCCGATGTCGCCCAGAACGGCACCGTCAATCGCTCGACGATCGATCAGGCTGCAGCCGCCGTCAGCCTGGTTCGCCAGACCGGCACCTACAATAATTCGACGATCCGCCAGGAAGCAACCGCGACCGGTGCGACCGCAAAGGTGACCCAGCTCGGCTCCTACGGCGACAACCGCTCGGGCATCGTCCAGCGCGGCGATTCGACCGCAACGGTCACCCAGACCGATGGCGCCAGCAACCCGCCGGGCTTCCAGTATCCGGGCAACCAGAGCGACATCGACCAGACCGGGAACGGCAACGAAGCCACCGTGGCGCAGAACGGCGACGACAATTTCTCCACGGTGACCCAGAACGCCACGGGCGCGGTCGCGACGGTCGTCCAGACCGGCAGCGAGAACAACGCCACGACGACGCAGAACGCGACTGCAAAGAGCAACATCGAGCAGGGTAATTCCAACCCCGCGAGCATGCGCAACACCGCCTTCGTCACGCAGAACGCAATGGCGGGCGGTTCGATCAGCGACATCAACCAGAACGGCACGGGCAACCGCGCCGACATCACCCAGAACGCCGCCAACCAGGACAGCTTCAACTACAGCACCGGCACCGACAACCGCGCTACCGTGTCGCAGAACGCGTCGCGCAACGTCAGCGTCCTGCTTCAGAACCGCTATTACGGTGGGAATGGCAGCGGCCCGTCGACCGGCAACCAGGCAACCGTTACGCAGGCGGCCGGGTCCGACAACAGCTTCAGCTATGTCTACCAGGATGGTCGCGCCAACATTGCGCAGGTCAACCTGTCGGGCGCTGGCGTCGTCAAGGCGCGTCAGGCGGGATCCGAAGGCTATGTTGAGGGCAACGGGCCTGCCGAGAGCGTCGTGCTGACAATCGGTGCCGACAACAAGGCCTATGTCGATCAGGCTGCCGACCGCTCCGAGGCCAACATCTACCAGGGCCTCGACGGTAAATACGCGTTGGTGACGCCCAGCGTCGGCAA
>DATLME010000139.1:0-6625 GCA_035537395.1 Sphingomonas sp.
GCTCGCGAAGCGAGTGGTGGAGGGGGCCTCTCCTCGAGGCACAAACCCCGATGGACGCCCCCCCCTCACCTCAGGACGGCGCGCCCGGTGCCGACGGGGTGGAACCCACCGCCACATAGGGCGACCACAGTTGTGCGAGCCCCGCACGCGGTTCGGCCTTCACGAGCGCGAAGGCGCTGGTCGCCCCCGGCTTGTCGCCCGACCGCGCCAGCGCGATGCCGAGGCGGGTGTTGACCTCGTCGGCATCGACCCCGCCCTTGGTCAGCGCGGCGCGATACAGCTCGACCGCTTTGGCGTAGTTGCCCTGGCCGAGATACGCATCGCCGACCTGCGAGGCGAGCTTGCCGTCCTTGCTGGCGAGCGCGCCCTTCTCCTGACCTGCGAGCGAACCCTCGTCGCGGATCGCGCGGGTCGATTCGGCGAGCAGCGCGGAATCATTGGCGTTGGTCGCGGCAAGCTTGCCCGACGCGCGGCCTTCCTTGATCACCGCCTGCGCTTCGTATGGCAGGCCGCGGTCGTACACGCTCTGCGCATATTCCTGGTACAGCGCCTGGTCGGCGAGCGAGCCCGAGGCGCGCAGCAGCCTGAACAGGTCGATCGTCTGGTTCTTGTCGAGCTTGGCGACGCTCGCGGGCTGGAGACCGTAGGTGATCAGGATCGCGCGCCAGTTCGCCGCGCTTGGATACGCCGCGATATACTTCTTCAGCCACGTCATCGTCTGCGGCTTGAGCTGCTTCTGGTTCGCCTGCGCGATCGCATAGCGATAATAGGCTTCGGGTGCCTTCTTGCCCGCGGCCTCCTGCTTGCCGACCTCCGACTCGAGATCGGTCAGACCACCAGCGACGTCGCCCGACTGGAACTTCGTCTTGATGAACTGCAGCTCGAAATCAGGGTCGGTATAGCCCGCCGTCTTCGCCTGCTGGTAATATTGCGCAGCGACCTGGTGCTGGCCGCCGATCGAGGCGAGCTGGCCACGGCGATAGAGATAGCGCGCGCGATCCGCGGCGGGCGTGTTCTTCGCCGCGATCAGCATGTCGAGCGGCTTGGCGAGCGAGGTCTGGTCGAGCGGCGCGTTCGGGTTCGCGGCCTGCGCGGCAGCGAGCTTCTGGTTCTCCAGATCGTAGCGCAGCGCGGCGGCGACATATTTGTCGTCGTCGGTGGTCGCAGCGGTTTCGACCTGCACGAGGATCGGCTCGGCGACCGCGAAGTTTTTCGCGGCGATCGCATCCTGCGCCGACTTGGCGATCGCGGCGACCGGCTTGCTGAGCTTCATGCCCGGCTTCTGCTCTTCCTTCTTCTGCTTCTGTGCCGCGGCGGGCACGGCAACGGCGATGCCGCCCAGGCTGCTGGTCAAGAGCGCGGCGAGCGCGATCTTCGAAAGGGTCTTCATTTCCGAGTCTCTCCTGATGGGCATGCCGTCTAAAATGCCGGCCGGGCTGTAAAGCTCCCGATGGCCGCGTTCAAGCAGCGCACCTTGCCCATCGGGATGGCGCGAAGTCGCTGAACAGCGATTGAACGGCCCGCCTGCCCCGGCTACCGGCGCGCCATGCTCGCCGTGATCTCCCCTGCCAAGACGCTGGACTATGCCAGCGCCCTCCCCGCACTCGCGGCGACCGCACCCCGCTTCGGCGCGGAGGCAGCGTCGCTCGCGAAATCGGCGGCGAACCTGTCGCAGAAACGCCTGCGCGAGCTGATGCACATCTCGCCCGCGCTCGCCAAGCTGAACGCCGATCGCTTCCGCGACTTCCCCGATCTGCCCGAGCGCCCGGCCTTGTTCGCGTTTGCCGGCGACGTCTACACCGGGCTCGAGGCCGCGACGCTCGACGAGGCGGCGATCGATTACGCGCAGGATCATCTGCGGATGCTCTCCGGGCTCTACGGCCTGCTCCGCCCGCTCGATCTGATGCGCCCCTACCGGCTTGAAATGGGCACGCGCTGGGCACCGCGACGCGCCCGGCTGACCGACTGGTGGGGCGACCGGATCGCAACGCTGCTCGCCGACGACGTGGCCGCGGAAGGCTCGGGCGTCGTCCTCAATCTCGCCAGCCAGGAATATTGGGCAGCCATCGACCAGCGCCTCCCGGGGACGATCCGCACCATCGCGATCGACTTTCGCGAGGGGCACGACGCACGCTTCGTGAGCTTCCATGCCAAGCGTGCGCGCGGGATGATGGCGCGCTGGGTCGTCGAGCACCGGATCGACCAGCCTGCCGGGCTCCAGGGGTTCGACAGCGACGGCTACCGCTTCGATGCGGCGGCCAGCACCGACGATGTGTGGCGGTTCGTTCGATGACCAGCGCAGTGGTGATCGGCGCGTCCGGCGGCATCGGCAAGGCGCTCGCCGACGCGCTCGACGAGGAAGGCGCCGCCGCGCCGGTCTATCGGTTCTCCCGCTCTGCGGAGGAGCCCGATCATCTCGATCTCACCGACGAGGCCAGCATCGCGGCGGCGGCGGCGCGTGTCGCGGCGGGGCCGAAGCCGGCTTTGGTGATCGTTGCCACGGGACTGCTCCACGAGGACGGGCGCGGCCCCGAAAAGGCGTTCGCCGACCTCGATCCGGCGTGGCTCGCCCGCCAATATGCGATCAACGCGATCGGCCCTGCGCTAGTCGCCAAGCACTTCCTGCCGCTGATGCCACGCGGCGATCGTAGCGTGTTCGCCGCGCTATCAGCGCGGGTGGGCAGCATCGGCGACAACCGCCTTGGCGGCTGGTACGGCTATCGCGCCGCCAAGGCTGCGCTGAACCAGCTGATCCGCACCCTCGCGATCGAGGAACGCCGCCGCAACGACCGCTCGATCGTGGTCGGCCTCCACCCCGGCACCGTCGACACCGCGCTGTCCAAGCCGTTTCAGTCAAACGTCCGCCCCGGGACGCTGTTCACGGCGGATCGCGCCGCGATGCAGTTGCTCGACGTGATCGACGGCTTGAAGATGCCCGACAGCGGCAAGCTGTTCGACCACGAGGGCGTCGAGATCACGCCATGAGGGCCTCCACCGTTCGTCCTGAGTAGGGTTCGAGTAGCAGCGCAGCGGCGTATCGAGAGCCCGTATCGAAGGACAGTTTGGTGCGCTCCACCCATGCTTGGATACGAGCCCTCGATACGCCCCTCCGCGAGCGATATTCGGTCTCTACTCAGCACTGACGGCTGGGGATTGGTTCCGGCAGTGGTCCGACCCACACCCCCGTCATCCCGGAACAAGTCGGGGATGACGTTGCTCCCCCCTCCCGCAGCCCACACACACGTGACATTCACGTGACGAACGCCTAGAACGCGACCCGATCAAGCAACAACCTGAAGGCACGAAATTTGGCCGACGAGACCCTGCTCGCCGAACCCTCCGACATCTCGACAATTTCGATCGTCGACGAGATGAAGTCGAGCTATCTCGACTATGCGATGAGCGTCATTGTCGCGCGCGCGCTCCCCGACGTTCGCGACGGGTTAAAGCCGGTGCATCGCCGCATCCTGTTTTCCGCGTCCGAAAGCGGCTTCGTCGCGGGCAAGCCCTATCGCAAGTCGGCGCGCATCGTCGGCGACGTGATGGGTAAATACCATCCGCACGGCGACAGCTCGATCTACGACGCCCTCGCCCGGATGGCGCAGGATTGGTCGCTCCGGGTGCCGCTGGTCGACGGCCAAGGCAATTTCGGCTCGATGGATCCCGATCCCCCCGCCGCGATGCGCTACACCGAGGCGCGCCTCGCCAAGGTCGCCAATGCGCTGCTCGCCGATCTCGACAAGGATACGGTCGACTTCCAGCCCAATTACGACGGCTCCGAACGCGAGCCGACGGTGTTGCCGGCGCGCTTCCCCAATCTGCTGGTCAACGGTGCCGTGGGCATCGCGGTCGGGATGGCCACCAACATCCCGCCGCACAATCTCGGCGAAGTCATCAACGCCTGCCTCGCCTATATGGACAATGGCGCGATCACGACCGAGGAACTGTTCGAGATCGTCCCCGGTCCCGATTTCCCGACCGGCGCCATCATCCTCGGCCGCGCCGGTGCGCGCTCCGCCTATTCCACCGGCCGCGGATCGGTGATCGTGCGCTCGCGCCATATCGTCGAGGAAACCCGCGGTGACCGGCGCTCGATCGTGCTCACCGAAATCCCGTTCCAGACCGGCAAGAACGGCCTGGTCGAGAAGATCGCCGAGGCCGCCAAGGACAAGCGGATCGAGGGCGTCAGCGACATTCGCGACGAATCGAATCGCGAGGGCGTCCGCATCGTCATCGATCTCAAGCGCGATGCGACCCCCGAAGTCGTGCTCAACCAGCTGTGGCGCCACACCCCCGCGCAATCGAGCTTCCCGGCGAACATGCTCGCGATCCGCGGCGGCCGCCCCGAGCTGCTCAACCTGCGCGACATCATCGAGGCGTTCGTCCAGTTCCGCGAGCAGGTCATCACCCGCCGCTCGAAGTTCGAACTCGCCAAGGCTCGCGACCGCGCGCATCTGTTGCTCGGGCTGGTCATCGCAGTCACCAATCTTGACGAGGTCGTCCGGATCATCCGCGGATCGTCGTCGCCCGCCGAGGCGCGGAACGCGCTGCTGATGCGCGAATGGCCGGTGGAGCAGATCGCTCCGTACATCCGTCTCGTCGAGGCGGTCGAGCACAAGCAGGAAGGCGGCGTCTACCGCCTGTCCGACCTGCAGGTCCGCGCGATCCTCGACCTGCGGCTGCACCGCCTTACCGCGCTCGGCCGTGACGAGATCGGCGACGAGCTGAAGACGCTCGCCGCGACGATTGCCGAACTGCTCGAGATCCTGGCGAACCGCGTCAAGCTGTTCGAAGTCATGCGGACCGAGCTGATCGCGGTCCGCGACGAGTTCGCGACGCCGCGTCGCTCCGAGATCGCGGCTGCCGCCGACGGGATCGACGACGAGGACCTGATCGAGCGCGAGGACATGGTCGTGACCGTGACCATGCAGGGCTATATCAAGCGCACCAGCCTCGACAGCTTCCGCGCCCAGGCACGCGGCGGCAAGGGCCGGTCCGGAATGGCGACCAAGGACGAGGATCTCGTCACCGAGCTATTCGTCACCTCGACCCACACCCCGGTGCTGTTCTTCTCCTCGGCCGGCAAGGTCTATCGGATGAAGGTCTGGCGCCTGCCCGAGGGCGGGCCGACGACGCGCGGCCGGCCGATGGTCAACCTGCTCCCACTCGCCGAGGGCGAGACGATCTCGACCGTGCTGCCGTTGCCCGAGGACGAGTCCGAATGGGGCTCGCTCCACGTGATGTTCGCCACCGCGCTCGGTACCGTGCGCCGCAATTCGATGGACGCGTTCACCAACGTGCCGTCGAACGGCAAGATCGCGATGCGTTTCGAAGACGAAAGTCAGGACAAGCTGATCGGGGTCGCGCTGCTCAGCCAGCACGACGACGTCCTGCTCGCGACCCGCAAGGGCAAGGCGATCCGCTTCGCGGGCGACGACGTTCGCGAGTTCCAGAGCCGCACCTCGACCGGAGTACGCGGGGTGACGCTCCGCCCCGACGACGAGGTGATCTCGCTGTCGGTGCTTCACCGCGTCGGCGCGACGCCCGATGAGCGCGAGACCTATCTGCGGTTCGCGCCGTGGAAGGGCGAAAAGGAGGGCGAGCCGGATCTGTCGGCAGAACGCTTCGAGGATCTGCGCAGCCGCGAGCAGTTCATCCTGACGGTCTGCGCGAACGGCTATGGCAAGCTGTCGAGCGCCTATGACTATCGCCGCACCGGGCGCGGTGGCCAGGGCATCACCAACATCGACAACATCGCGCGCAATGGCGACGTGGTCGCCAGCTTCCCGGCAGGCAAGGGCCACCAGCTGATGCTCGTGACCAACCAGGCCAAGCTGATCCGCACCACGCTCGCATCGCTGCGGGTGATCAGCCGGAACTCGGCGGGCGTGAAGCTGTTCGACGTCGCCAAGGGCGAGCATGTCGTGTCGGCGGCGCGGATCGAGGAGACCGAGGAGGATGCCGAGATCAACCTGGCAGACGGCGCGGTGACCCTCGCCCCCGATACCGGCGCGGTGATCGGCGACGATGCGGCTGCCGGCCCGGTGGACGGCGAGTGACCGCCGCGCCTCCTGCCGAAACGACGGCCTACAAGGTGCTGACCGCGGACGAGATGGCTACGCTTGAACGTGAGGGCAGCTTTGCGGGTGCGCCAGTGGATCTCGCCGACGGCTTCATCCACTTGTCGACCTGCGACCAGCTGACCGAGACGGTCGACAAGCATTTCGCGGGCCAGGACGACCTCCACGTCGCCGCGGTTGATCTCGGCTCGTTCGGGGCCTCGCTGAAGTGGGAAGAGTCGCGCGGGGGCGCCCTTTTCCCGCATCTCTATGGCCCGCTGCTACTCGAAACCGTGATCGCCTACGGCCCGCTGCTGCGCGACGAGGACGGCACCGTGAGACTCCCCGTCGCAGGCTGACGCCGCGACTCGTCGCCGTCGGCAACCAACACCCCGTCACCCCGGACTCGTTCCGGGGTCCGCCGAACCGTGCACCAGAGCCCGGCGGCACGCGGACAGGTGGATGCCGGAACAAGTCCGGCACGACGGGCTGCGTTGGCGATCTGCCCGAATCCAGCGCCGGGCGAACCATACCGGCTCCTCGTGGTCACGACCCCGAACCCGTCA
>DATLME010000140.1:0-2173 GCA_035537395.1 Sphingomonas sp.
GGCCGACGACAACAGGCTGAGCGACTTGGTGAGCGCGATCTCGAGCTGGGTCGCTGTCATGCCACGGGCATCGGTGATGATCTCGATATAGATGTTGCTCGTCAGGTATTTGCCTGCCGACAGCGAGGTACCCCGGCCGCTCGCCTCGTCGGCACCGACGACCCGGAGCCGATCGAAGCCGGTCGCCGAGCGCAGCTTGCCGAGCGGGTTGAGCCCGCCTCCACCCGACCCACGCAGCGAGTTCAGCGCGGCCGCAAGCTGGATGCCTTCGATCGCGGACAGGTTCGTCGGACTGGTGCCGAACAGCAGGCGGCTGAGCACCTCGTCCTGCGGTAGCGTCGGCGTGGAGGTGAACGCGATCTGTGGGCGGGTACCGGTGCCGGTGATCGCGATGTTCGCGGTGATCCCGTTGGTGGTGGTGCTCGCGAGGATGTTGATGTCGGGATCGGTTAGGGCACCGCCCCTGAAGCGGATCGTTCCGCGGCTGATCTCGAAACGCTTGCCGGCGAAGGAATAGGCGCCCTTCACGACGTCGAGCCCGCCGGTGATGACCGGCGCGGCAGACGTGCCGCCGACGCGCAGGTCCATCGACCATTCCGAGTCGAGCCCCATGCCCGAGACGAAGAGCTGGTTCTGCGCGCGCACCCGGAGCGCGAGCTTGAACAGCCCGACCGGCGCGGCCTTCGGACGATCGGTCGGGCGCGCAGCGCGGATCTCGCTCTTGCGGCGAACGCCGGTGAGTTCCGGAACCTCGGCCTGACCCTGGCGGATGATTTCATAACGCGCCGAGGGGATCCTGAGGTCGCCCTCGATCAGCCCGCCGTCACGACCGTTGCGCAGCCGGATGGTGCCCGTGGTGGTGGCGGAGAGCGCGTCGCTCTTCGCCAGCTGGGCATTGTCGAGCGTGGCCCGCACATCGATCGGGAAGCCGCTGTCGGCAGCGAGGCCGACCGATCCCTGCGCCCGCACGCTGCCGTCGCCCGCACGCGCGGTGAGGCTGGTGAGTTCGAGGCGATCGTTGTTGAAGCGCGCCGCGATCTTCATCTGCGACAGCCGGGTGCCATAGGTCTCGTTGTCGTACGTCAGGCTGTCGCCGCGGATCAGGCCGGTCAGCCGCGGCGCGGAGACCCGACCCGTAAAGTCGGCGGCAACCGCAATCGGACCCGAAAGCTGCTGGTTGGGCAAGGCCGCGAGGCTGAAGAGCACGGCCGACGGGCCATTGTAGCGGATCCCGCCCGACAGCGGCGCCTGCATGAGCCGCGTTGTCCACGATCCCGCACCCGGCGGCAGCGGCCGCAAGGTCGCGACCATCCGGCCGACCGTCGTCGCGCCACGCTTGACGATCGCGCGTGCCTCGCCGCCGTCGGCGACGAGCCGGCCGACGAACTGGACGTCGACCGCGTCCGACACCGCCGCAAGCCCGGTGCGCTGGAAGTTGCGGATGTCGAGGCGGGTTTCCGCCTGCGGGATGCCGGCGCCTGCCTGACGATAGTCGAGGCTGCCGGTCGCCTGGCCGGAGATGCCGAGGCTGGGCGCGAACGCCGACAGCACCGACAGGTCGAGCCGGTCGAGCCGCGCCTGCGCCGCCGTGACTCCGCCGCCGAACGACCCGGCAAGCCGCGCCGAGCCGCCATTGGCGCCGCCGAAGTCGACCCGCGTCGGCAGCAACCGGTAGGTACCGCGTGCAGCGGTGATGCGCGCCGGGTTGCCGGTACGGAAGTTGATGCCGTTGGCGACGCCTTGCAGCGCGACCAGATAGTCGTTCGGCGAGAGCCGCGCATTGAGCGCCACGCGGAACGGCACGCCGCTCGATCCGGTCAGCAGCGCCTGCGCGGTGCCGCGTCCGCCGACGTAATTGACCTTGGCGCGCGCCGCCTCGATGACCACCGCGTTGTAGCGAAGGTCGCCGATCTGCACGTCGGCAATGACCTGCGGCGCGCGCGGGAACATGACAACGCTGGCATCGACGATCGCGCGGCCGATCGTGAAATCGGCATAGCCGGGCACGGTCGCGTTGAAGGCGCGTGCCTTGACGTCGGCACGCTGGTTGCCCGCCTGGTTCGCGAGCTGGACGTTGCCGTTGATACCCCGGCCGGCGAAGCGGAGCGCACCCGCGAACGGGCCAGCGGCGGTCTGGACGACCCGGCCGGTCGCGGTGATGCCAGCGAAGAGC
>DATLME010000141.1:0-3089 GCA_035537395.1 Sphingomonas sp.
CCGAACTTGGTCCAGAACAGGCCAATCACAAGCGCGAGCTCGAGCACGGTCGGCGCGATGTTGAACAGCAGGAAATAGAGCATCGTATCGATGCTCTTGGTGCCGCGCTCGATCACCTTGGTGACGGCGCCGGTGCGCCGCGAGAGGTGGAAGTCGAGGCTGAGCGCGTGAAGGTGACGGAACACCTGCGCCGCCAGCCGCCGGGTCGCGTCCTGGCCGACCCGCTCGAACACGGTATTGCGCAGATTGTCGAACAAGGTCGTCGCGAATCGCGCGGCGGCATAGCCGAGCACCAACAGCACGATCAGCGTCGTCGCCGAGCGATCGCCCCCGCCCATGCCGTCGACCGCGCCCTGCAGGGCGAACGGCGCACCATAGACCTGGACGAGCTTCGACAGGACGACGAGCGTCATCGCGACGACGATCCGCACCTTCAGCCCGGTCTGCCCCGCAGGCCAGAGATAGGGAAGGAAGCGGCGCAAGGTCGGCAGCAGCGGCTTTTCGCCGGCAGAGGAGGTGTATTCGGGCGGCATCGATCGTGCCGATGTAGGACTGGCGGGACCGAACGCAAAGGATCGCAGCTGGAACATTGCGCGAGACCAGCCATTGATGGCGGGACTGGAGAGTTCGATGGAACCGCTTTTCTACGTCATGGCGATCATGGGCTGCGGCGACGGCAATACCAAATGCACCGAGGCGCGGGTCGTCCCTGCGCGCTACGAGAGCATGGCGCAGTGCCGCGCGGCGCTGCCCGACCAGCTCGCGCGCAATACCGACGTGCCGTTCCCGATGATCGGCGCGGCCTGCCGCTCGCAGGGCGTGATGATGGCGAGCGTCGAGCGTCCGCGCCGCTGAGCTCAGCCGTTTTCGTAGGCGTCGACGAACGGCTTTAGAAATGCTCGATAGGGATCGGAGACGCCGACGCCCTCGCGGTTGATCGGCCGTCGCACCTGCAGGCTGCTCGCCGTCGCGACAACGCGGTCGGTTTCATGGAACGCGAACACGCCGGGCTCCTCGGCCAGCCCGCAATGCGCGAGCAGGCGCCGGATCCACGGTTCGGGCGAATCGACGAAGTCGGTGAAGGGCACCACCAGCAATCGCTCGCCGAGCCGTTCCTTCCAGAAGGCGAGCATCGCGTCTTCGAGCCGGAAATGATGCGCGATGTCCCCGAGGTCGTAGCTCCAGGCGACGCCGTGGATGAAGAAGGTGCGGTAACACGCCCAAGCGCTGTCGAGCGGGTCGCGCCGCATCCAGACCAGCGGTGCGTCGGGCAGCGCGGCAGCGATCAGCCCGAGAAAGCGGCTGTTGTCGATCGTCTTGTCGACGATCCGGCCCTCGTCGCCGAAGCGTTCCGCCATCAGGTGAAGGTAAAGCGAGGCGAGCGCATCCAGCGACCCGCCGCCGCGCAGATGGCGGTCGAGTGCCTCGCCCGACACCCCGCCGACGGTGACCGCGAGGTGGTGCGCGAGGCTGATCTCGCCGCCGTCCGCCACCGCGCTGTGGCTGGTCAGGATCTGCTCGACCAGCGTGGTTCCCGAGCGCGGCAGCCCGGTGACGAAGATCGGCCGGTCGGTAGCGCAGGCGCGATCGGTGCGCGCGCGGGCGAGCAGGTCGGCATCGAAGCCGCTCATCGCCTGGCGTGCATTCTCGGCATTGCCGGTGCGGCTGTACGGCATGGCGGCGCGCAGCAGCTTGGCGCCGCGATCATAGGCGGCGAATGCGGCGGCATGATCGCGCCGATCGGCGTGGAGCTTGCCGAGCGCGTAGCAATAGCGCGCGAGATCCGGCGGCGCCTGGCGCTCCGCGGCGGCGGCATCGGCGAGCAGCCGATCGCCGAGCGGGTCGGTGGTGAGGTTGGTGGCGGCGGCGAGCGTCAGCCAGGCGGGGCCCCAGCCCGGGCGCTCGCGCACCACGGTTTCGAGTTGCGCACGGCCTTCGTCGACCAGCCCTAGCGTGATGGCGGTGTTGCCGCGGACATAAGCGTGCGCCGCACGATCGGGCACGTCGGCGGGCAGCGCGCTGATCCGTGCATGCGCCTCGCGCAGCCGCCCGGTCTGGGTGCACAGCACGACCTTGGAGAAGCGCGCGGCCGGGCTGTCCCCGACCGCCGCGACGAAGGCGTCCATCGCCTGGTGCGCAAGCGTGAATTCGCCGCTGACCCGCATCAGCTCGGCGATGCTGCGCCATTGAACGCCCAGGGGCGCACGCGAGTCGAGCAGCGCGCGAACCGCCCGCGCGGTACCATCGCGGTCCCGCGCCGCCGTCGCGGTCTTCAACGCGGCGAGCGCGATCTGCAGTGAAGCGGGAGTCATGGCCATCGATGGCGACTAGCGCAGCATGGCGGGCCGAACAAATGCGCGCGCCATCCGCAGTCCACGAGGCGTAACCGACGGGATTATTGTAGCATCCGGGCAACAGTCAGCAAGAGTGTCCAATTCTAGGACTGTTTCCGCTCCAATATGGTTAAGCGAAGATTGACAGGCTGTGGATCGAAACCGCATTAACCATCGTCAAGCGATCGCCACGGTAGCGCGGTCAGCCAATCGGGGGACTGACATGAAATTGAAGCATGCATTTTGCTGTGGGGCCGCGCTGTGCCTTGCACCGGCGACCGCAGACGCGGCGAAGATCAATCTGATCGATTTGGGTGGGGTCTCGGGTTCGCAGGCGGAAGTCGGGTTCAAGATCGCCGCTGCCTATTGGGGTTCGGTGCTTTCCAACAACGTCACCATCAACCTGGGCGTTGGCTTCAATGCGCTCGACGAGGGTGTGATCGGCCAAACCGGCAGCACGCGTATCGACTACAGCGTTCGCAACTGGGAGCGGCAGGTTGGCCTGACGCGGAGCAATTCGACGCTGGACATGGCGGCGGTGCTGCCGACACTGAATGCGCAGGGCGGTGCCACCTTCATCACCAACGGTTCCGATGCAGACGGCAACGACGATACCGGCAGCCAGACGGTCGTGCTCGGCAACAGCCGCAGCAGCCAGATCCTTTATGCCAACAGCTCGGTGCTGAAGGCGATCGGCGCGCTGGGCGCCAACAGCAGTGTCGTCGACGGCAACGTGACCTTCAGCAGCGAATTCGC
>DATLME010000142.1:0-13815 GCA_035537395.1 Sphingomonas sp.
ACGCTGTTGCGCGCGAGATAGGTCGGCACGTTCCAATAGGGATTGAGGATCGCCCATTGCAGCTTGCCGACCAGCATCGGCGTCTGCGTCGCCGGCGCACCCACGACGACGCGCATCGTCCCGACCTGGCGGCCGGCGGCATAATACCAGAGCCGTCCGGACGAGGCATCGACGACGACATGATCGGTCCATGCTCCGGGCAGCAGCCGCGCCCGGTCGAGATTGAGCGCGAGCCGCGCGATCTCGGGCGCCGGAAGCCGTTGCTGCTCGGCGCGCGCCATCAGCTTGCGCAGCTGCACATAATGCGGGCTCATCCACGCCATGTCGCGAACGTAGTCGGTAAAAGCGCTTGGGAAGGCGGCGGCGCGCAGCACCGTCTCGGGCTTGATCTTGCGCGGCTTGAGCGTCGGATCGGCATAGATCATCCGCACCCGCGACTTGCGCTGATCGCGGACATAGCGTGTCAGTGCGGCCGACAGCGCGACCTCGGCGCGCGCGATCGCACGCGGGTCGCCCGATCGTGCTGCCGCGATCCGCGTGCGGAGCTCGCCAACGTCGTAGGACGACGGCTTCAATCCATCGAGATCCGCAGACTGCAAATGTGCCAGCAGCAGGTCGGCAGCGGCACCGAGCCGGCCATTCTGCGCCCATAGCGGACGAAAGCCGCGGCCGGCGTAGAAGCGCTTGACCGCACCGCCAGCCTCGTCGCGGATTGCCTCGCCGAGCGCCAACGACGCTGGGGCGGACGCAGCAGGCGCACGTTGCGCCGCGATGCCGGCGCCGGACAATGATCCGGCTGCCAGCAGAAGAAGGAGCGAAAGGGGAATGCGGCGTGGCCGCACTCCCCGGATCGGAGCGATCAGCCTCGTTCCCCGAGCCGCGTCGGCGCGGGCGGCGGCGGCGGGGGCGGCGGCACGTAGTTGGCGTGGTAGATGCCGTCGGACGAATAATAGCCGTCGATGATGCCATCGCCGTCGCGATCGGCGGCCACGCTACCGGCGACCGCGCCTGGCGGCGGCGGCGGTGCGACAGCGACTTCTTCCTGCTTGGTGCAGGCGGACAGCGCCGCCAGCCCGACACCCGCGATCACGATCGATCTGAAACGCATATGGAAAACTCCCTCGATACGCCGGTTCCACCACCCGGACGCTTATGCCTGCCCCCCGGTTCCATGAGAGAGACCTCCCGGGCGGGCGGGTCATCCCGTCAGCGACGATCGGTGCCTTGCGTACGACGATCGCCGTCCGCCGGCTCAGAACAGCTTGAACTCGACCAGCCGCGTCGCGAAGCCGGCACGCTGATCGATCGCGATGCGGAACTGGCGCGCCTCGACGGCGGGCCAGCGTGCGTGGGTCACGCCGTTGCCGAGCGCCTTGTCGGTCGTGGCAGCAAGGTCGGTCCACTTCGCCCCGGTCATGACCTGGATCCGGTACGAGGCAGGAGCGGCAAAGCGCCGGCCATCTGCGAAGAAGGCGAGTTCCGCACGTTCGATCCTCTGCACTTTGCCCAGGTCGATCGCGAACCACTGCGCTTTGGGCAACGGCGCCGAGGACCAGCCATTGGCAAGCTCGGGAAAAAACCACAGCCGCCCGTCGACCGCATCGTGCAACGCCTCGGGATCGGGGTTGCTCGATGCGGTTGCGATCGGGAACTCGCCGCGGACCAGCTGGACCGCGCGATTGATCGGCCGCGCGATCGGCGGCGGGGTTCGCCGCCTGACCGTCGTCGAGACTGGACCCAGCGTCGCGCGGCGCGCCACCACCGCGCCATCGACCTCGATGGTTACGCCGCGGCTGCCGAAGCGACGGCCGTCCGCGTCCCAGGTGATCGAGACGAGATGGCCATGATAGGGGAAATCCTGCACCCGAAACCACCGCAGCGCGCGGGCATCGGGTAGCAGCGGGTTGACCACGAGCGTGTCGTCGTCGCGCGGCCGGATGCCGACCAGTCCTGACAGCACCAGGTCGACATAGCCCGAGTGAAAATAATGATGGCTGCGCTCGAGCCCGACGATCGGCTTGCCGGTTTCGGGGTGGTAATCCTCCTCGAGGTCGAGCCGCCCGGCCTGGCGATGCATCGCGGTATATTGCCGCAGCAGACGCAGGTAATCGGCCCGGCTGACGACCGACTGATCATAGTCGTTGAGCAGATTGGCGAGCGCGAGCAGCACCTGGGTGGTCTGGAACGGCCAGACCGGGCCGTTCCACTGGCATTCGGGGGCGGTGCCCAGGTAGCGATACTGGCGCATGTAATGTTCGTAGCCCGGCCCGACGGTGCGCAGGCCTGCGGCGCCCGCGAACTCCTTGGGCGAGGTCAGATGCTTCCATGCCGCCGCGAAGCCCGGCGTGTCGTCGGGCAGCCCGAACATCCACGGCACATAGCCGACCAGCTCACGGCCGCGGATCGGCTCCCAATAGCGAACATGCTCGTTGCTGACCTTGTAGCGGTCGACGAAGTGTTCGAACTTGGGCTGCCAGAGCGCCTCCTGCACCCTCGTCTTCAGCGCATCGGCACGTCCCGCGAGCTCGGCCGACATCGCGCCATCGCCGGCAATGGTCGCCAGCCGCGACAGCGCTCGGGCATTGGCGAACATATAGGCGTTGATCGACGGCCTGAACGAGTCGCCACCGCGGAAGCCGTCCTTGCCGCCCGACGCGTCGATCGAGCTGATGGTATATTCCGTGGCGTCGAGCAGCGGCTCGACCCAGTAGAGCCCCTTGCTCCAGTCGAACCGCTCGTCCCACGCGCGGTAGATGTGGTGCATCGCCGACAGATGCCGGGTCGCTTCGCCACGGTCACCGTCGACGAGCAGGCGGCCATAGACCGCGTCGGCCATGTAATCGGTGAAATGCCGGTCGTTGCCGCCACGGTACATGTAATCGACCTAGTCCGCGGCGTAGCGCCGGTCGCGCAGCCAGCGCGTCTCGCCGAGGTGGAAGCCGGTAGCATCGTTGAGCGTCGCATAGGGCTCGCGCTGCCACGACACGTCGTCGAGGAACTCGGTCGTCACATAGCCTTGCGCCCCAAGGTCGCGCTGGTGGGCGCGCACCACCTGCCAGCGATAATAATAGACCGCGTCGATCTCAGGATCCGCGGATTCGAAGAACGGGATGTTGTCGCGGTACCAGCGTGCGTCGTTGCCGAACCGCGCCGCCGCGATGCGCTCGACGTCGAGCGGGGTCGGCGACGCTGCCGCGGCGAGTGCAGCGAATGCCGCGAGCAGGCTCACCGCATCGGTCGCGCCGGCAGCGGACCATTGCGCACCGGCACGCCGAAGTCGGGCGTCCCGTCGCGCTTGAAGCCGAGCGGCTGGACGCGGGTATGACGGTTGGGATCGAACAGCGGATCGCCCTTGATCGCGCGATAGTCGCGTGCGTGGTACACCAGCATGTCGCGCCCGCGCTCGTCGGTCGTGAAGCTGTTGTGCCCAGGCCCCCAGACGTTGTTGGCCGGGCTCGACACGAACACCGGCACCGGCGACTTGGTCCAGCTTTTCGGATCCATGATGTCGGCGTCGTCGCGCGCCGTCAGCATGCCCATGCAGTAGCGATCGTCGGTCGCGCTCGCCGAATAGGTCATGAACAGCCGCCCGTTGCGCGCGAGCAGCGCCGGCGCCTCGGCGACCTTGAAGCCGCGGATCTCCCACGGCAGCGTCGGTACGGTCAGTCGCGCCGGGCGTGCGCCGAGCGTGAGCGGGGTGGCGAGCGGCGCGATGTAGAGGTTGCTGTTGGTATCGATCCCGGGCTCGCGCTGCGCCCAGGCGAGATAGCGGACACCGCGATGCACGAACACCGTGGAGTCGAGATTGAAGCTGTCCCACGGGGTCTGCAACTGGCCGAGCACGGACCAGCGCCCCGTCATCGGGTCCTTGCCGTCGCAGACCAGCGCGTGGGTGCGGATCCGGAACACGTCTTCGCCGCCGCCGCTCGGCCCCGCCGCGAAATACATGATCCAGCGGCCGTCAATCAGGTGCAGTTCGGGTGCCCAGATGAAGCCGGAGAGCGGCCCCTTGGCGAGGTGCCGCCACAGCACCGCCTCGCGCGCGGTGGCGAGCCCCGCCAGCGTCGGCGACCGGCGGAGTACCACCCGGTCATATTCGGGCACCGACGCGGTCATGTAATAGGACCCGTCGGTGTGTCGGAAGACCTGCGCGTCGGCGCGCTGGCGGACCAGCGGGTTGCGGATCGAGGGCGCAGTGCGCGCGAACGCGGGTGCCGCGGCAACCGCCGCAAGCCCTGCCAGCATGTGACGACGATCGAGTTCCATCAGTAATCCGCCTCCGGCCAGCCGTCCGCACCCCAGGTCACCGGCGCGATCCGCAGCGTCGATCGGCCGCGGTTCTCGCGATCATAGGCGTGATAGACCACGTAATCGCGGCCATCCTTGTCGTGAAGAAATCCGAGATGCCCGGGGCCGCGGAACCGCTGCTTCTCTTCCAGGTCGGCGCGCAGGAAGATGCTCCCGCCGCCCTCCATCATCGCGCTGCCGTCCTTGCCGACATAGGGCCCGGTGATCGCGCGCGAGCGGCCGACCACGGTGTAATAGGTGCTGTTCACGCCCTTGCAGCAATAGTCGTAGCTGGCGAACTGATAGTAATAGCCGCCGTGATCGACGATGAACGGCGCCTCCACCGGCGCGGGCGCGCCCGGCGGGGCGGGGCGGCGCGCGATCGAATAGGGCTTGGCCGTGGGATCGAGCACCTTACCCGTCTTCGCGTCGAGCCGGAAAAGCTTGAGCCCGGTCCAGAAACTGCCGAGCGCGAGCCAGTGGCGCCCTTCCCGGTCGACGACGTGGTTGGCGTCGATCGCGTTGAAGTCGTCGCGCTCGGTGGACATCACCACCGGGCCCTCGTCGCGCCAGCCATAGCCGGGCGCGTCGGGATCGAGCGTCGGGCTGGTCGCCAGCCCGATCGCGGAGCGGTTCGAGCCGAAGGTCGAGACCGCGTAGTAGAGCCGGTAGCGCCCATCGGCAGCGCGCGAGATGTCCGGCGCCCAGAGCTCGGTGACGCCGGGCACCGCCTTCAGAGCCCAGGCCGGGATCTCGGTCAGCAGCGGACCCCGCGCGGTCCAGGTCTTCAGGTCCTTCGAGGTGCGCGACAGGATGTAGCGCCCCTTGTCGCGCGGGATGCCGGTGCCGAACACGTAATAGGTGTCGCCCTCGCGGATGATCACCGGATCGTGGACCGGCGTAAGGTCTCCCGTCAGGCTGGCATTCAGCTGCCCGCGCGGCTCGGCGGCGCCGGTGAGCACCAGCAGCGCCCCCGCGAGCACCAGCCGCAGGGGCATCAGCGCAGCTCCAGCATGACCACCGACTTGGGCGGCAGCGCCACCGTCAGCGTCTGGCCCGCCAGCGTCGCCCCGGTAAAGGCGCGCGGCGCCACGGCCTCGGGTGCGTCGAAGCTGTTGAGCGCGGTCATCTGCGCCGCGGTCAGCACCTGCCCGCCGACCGTCGTCGCGCGCACCCCGGCGAGCGTCGCGGTCACCGTATTGGCGCGGTTCGGATCGAGATTGGCGAGCGCCACGCGCACCACGCCGTCCTTGCCCCGCACCGCCGAGGCGCTGACCGCGGGCATCACCCACTTGTCCTTGTTGTACCAGGGCGACTTGACGTCGATCGGCAGCACGGTGCCGTCCATGTACGGCTTGTACATCGCGAACACGTGATAGGTCGGCGTCAGCACCATCTTGCTGCCGTCGGTCAGGATCATCGCCTGCAGCACGTTCACCATCTGCGCGATCGCGGTCATCTTCACCCGGTCGGCATGTTTGGCGAAGATGTTGAGGTTGACCGCGGCGACCAGCGCATCGCGCAGCGTGTTCTGCTGGCGCAGGAAGCCGGGATTGGTGCCGGGATCGCCAGCATACCAGGTGCCCCATTCGTCGACCGCGAGCCAGATCTTCTTGGCCGGGTCATATTTGTCCATGATCGCGGTGTGGCGCTTGATCAGGTCGTCCATCCGGAGCGTTTCGGACAGCGTCTCCGCCCAGCCCGCCTCGTCGAACTGCGATGCCGACGCGCGCGGCGGCCAGCCGCCCGGCACGGTGTAGTAATGAAGCGACATGCCGTCGATCTGGCCCGCCGCCTCGCGGATCATCGTCTCGGTCCATTTGTAATCGTCGACATTGGCGCCCGCGGCGATCTTCAGGATCCTGGTGCCCGACGGCGCCTTGATGAAGGTCGCATAGCGGCGCGTCAGGTCCGCGGCATATTCGGCGCGCATGTTGCCGCCGCAGCCCCATAGCTCGTTGCCGACGCCGAAATACGGCACCGCCCACGGCGCCTTGCGGCCGTTGCGCGCACGCTCGTCGGCAAGGCTGCCCGCCGGCGCGGTCATGTATTCGACCCACTCCGCCATTTCCTGCGGTGTGCCGTTGCCGACATTGCCCGCGACATAGGCCTCGGCGCCGATCTGCTCGATCAGTTCGAAGAATTCGTGCGTACCGACCGTATTCGCCTCGGTGACGCCGCCCCAATGGGTGTTGATCTTGACCGGGCGCTTCGCGCGCGGGCCGATCCCCTCGCGCCAGTGATATTCGTCGGCGAAACACCCGCCCGGCCAACGCACCACCGGCACGCCGAGCCCCTTCAGCGCGCCGATCACATCCTTGCGAAAGCCGCGGACGTTGGGGATCTTGGACTTTTCGCCGACCCACAGACCGCCATAGATCCCGGTGCCGAGATGCTCGGCGAACTGGGTGAAGATGCGACGATCATAGACGGGGCCGGGCTTGTCGGCATGGACCACGACCTGCGAGGTCTGCGCCTCCTGCGCGGCGAGCGGGGCGGCCGAGAGCAGCAACGCCGCGGCGAGCGAGAGAGCCTTCAGCATCACAACACCTTCACGACGGAGGCGACGGCATCGTCGCGGGCAAGTGGATTGCGCAGCGGCAGGGTGAACGGCGCGGCCTCGATCTCGAAGACGTCACCGGGCTCGGTCTGCACGCCCTCGGCGAACGACAAGGTCGCGGTGCCGAAGAAATGGACGTGGACGTCGCCGGGGCGCCGGAACAGCGCATATTTGAAGTGGTGCGCCTCGAGGTTGGCGAAGCTGTGCGACATGTTCGCTTCCCCGCTGAGGAACGGCTGTTCCCACAGGGTTTCGCCGCCGCGCACGATCCGGCTGGTGCCCTCGACATGATCGGGCGGAGTGCCGACCAGCAACTCGGGGCCGAGCGCGGCCTGGCGCAGCTTGGAATGCGCGAGCCAGAGGTAATTGTGGCGCTCGGTCACGTGGTCGCTGAACTCGTTGGCAAGGCACAGCCCGAGGCGGTACGGGGTACCGTCGGGCCCGATCAGGTAGATCCCGGCAAGCTCGGGCTCTTCGCCGCCGTCCTGCGCGAAAGCAGGCATCGCGAGCGGCATTCCGGACGCGACCAGCCCCGATCCGTCGCCCTTGTAGAACCATTCGGGCTGCTGGCCGGTCTCGCCCGGCGCCGGCTTGCCGCCTTCGACGCCCTCGAGGAACATCCGCATCGAATCGGTCTGCGCCTCGGCATCCGCGGCGGCACGGTGCATCTTGTCGCGTCCCTGCGCCGAGCCGAGATGGGTGAGCCCGGTGCCCGACATCACGAGATGCGCCGGATCTTCATGGTCGATCGGTGCAAGCAGCCGTCCCGCGGCATACTCCGCGGCGATGTCGACCGCCGCACCGCGGTCGCAGGTCGCAACCGCGGTCGCCAGTTCGCTTCCCGCGGCGATCGCGCGGGTCGCCAGATCGTACAGGCTGGCAACCCCGGTCACGATCCATGCCTCGCCACCGTCGGCAGCGATCACGCTACGCGCGCCGCCCGCACTCCGATGCTGCATCAGGCGCAAGGCCATGTGTCTCTCTCCCTTGTCGCGCGCCGCTTTGCGGTCGCGCCGTTGTTATTGCGCCCCGTCGATCAACACCGGGGCCCCGTTCTGGCCGCCGTCGCGCAACATCGCGGGAAGCAGCGCCGCGGGCAGGTTCTGGTAGGACACCGGGCGCAGGAAACGGTCGATCGCGAGACTGCCGACCGAGGTACTCCGCCCGTCGGAGGTCGCCGGGAACGGTCCGCCATGCACCATCGCATGCGCGACCTCG
Source organism: Sphingomonas sp. (assembly GCA_035537395.1). Classification (GTDB taxonomy): domain Bacteria; phylum Pseudomonadota; class Alphaproteobacteria; order Sphingomonadales; family Sphingomonadaceae; genus Sphingomonas. Next base: position 8,066 of record DATLME010000142.1, read on the forward strand.
ACGCCGGTCGGCCAGCCATTGGCGAGAATCCGCCCGGCCTTGCGCTCGAGCAGCGGCACCAGCTTGGCGGCCAGCGGCGTATCGGCCTCGTCCATATGCAGCGTCGCGGTCAGCTGCCCCTCGGTCGAGGCGAGCACCGCGAGGAGCTCGTCCTCGTCGCGGCACCGCACCAGCAGCGAGGACGCGCCGAACACCTCGTCGCCGAGCGCGCGATCGGCAAGGAACGCGGAGGCGCTCGTCCCGAAATAGCCCGCGCGGCCGTGCGCGACGCCTTCGCCGATCTGGCCCTGCGCGATCGAATCGACATCGGTATGCGACTGGAGCGCGGCCATGCCCGATTCATAGGCGGCGTGGATGCCGCTGGTGAGCATCGGCTGCGCGGGGGCGTCGACCAGTGCGGCCGATGCCGCCGCGTTGAAGGCATCGAGCCCCTCGCCCTCGATCGCGACGACGAGGCCCGGGTTGGTGCAGAACTGCCCCGCGCCCATCGTCAGCGACCCGACGAACGCGGTGCCGAGCGCCGCGCCCCGCGCCTGCAGCGCGTGCGGGAGAAGCACGACCGGATTGATGCTCGACATTTCGGCATAGACCGGGATCGGCACGGCCCGCTCGGCCGCGATCTTCATGAGCGCCAGGCCGCCCGCGCGCGAGCCGGTGAAGCCGACGGCGGCGATCCTGGGATCGCGCACCAGTGCGCCACCGAGCTCGTTGCCCGCGCCGCGAAGCTCGCCGAACACGCCCTCGGGCATGCCGCACCGCGCGACCGCCGCGCGGATCGCGTCGGCAACCATCGCACCCGTATCGGGATGTGCGGGATGCTGCTTGACGACGACGGGGCAGCCCGCCGCGAGCGCCGCGGCGGTGTCGCCACCTGCGGTCGAGAAGGCGAGCGGGAAGTTCGACGCGCCGAACACCGCCACCGGACCGAGCGGAACCATCCGCAGTCGCAGGTCGGGACGCGGCAGCGGTGCACGATCCGGCAGCGCGGGATCGATCCGCAGCCCCATCCAGCCGCCGCGGCGGAGCACGCCCGCGAACAGCTTGAGCTGGCCCACGGTGCGCCCGCGCTCGCCCTCGATGCGGCCGCGCGGCAACCCGCTCTCGCGGCATGCCGCCTCGATCAGCGGATCGCCGAGCGCGACGATTTCCTCGCCGATCGCCTCGAGAAACCCCGCCCGTGTCTCCGCGTCGGTCGCTCGATAGGCGTCGAACGCCCGGTCGGCCGCGGCGCAGGCCGCCTCCACATCGGCGGCGCCGTGGCTCGCCGTTGCGCCCTGGGGCTCGCGCGTGCGCAGGTCGGTCATCGCAGTCTCCTTATTTGTCTGACATATTCGGCCTGCGCTGATTGTTCAAGCCAGCGCGGTCAAGGTTGCACCACTTCCGGCGCGGGCTCGGCATTGGTCGGGCGCGATCCCCACAACGCATAGAACAGGATGTAGAGCTCGCATGCGGCGGTGAGCAGGAACGAAAGCTGCAGACCATAAGCGTCGGCCAGCTTGCCCTGCAGCACCACGAGGGCTCCGCCCGCGATCGCCATGATCAGCAGCCCCGAGCCTTCCTCCGTCAGCGGCCCGAGACCCCTGATGCCCAGCGTGAAGATCGTCGGGAACATGATCGAGTGGAACAGCCCGACGAGGATCAGCGACCACATCGCCAGCGGACCATCGGCCATCACGGTAACGATCATCACGATGAACGCGCCGATCGAGAATGCGGCGAGGACCTTTTCGGCCGGGATCTTCTGCATGATCACGGAGCCGGCGAAGCGGCCGACCATCATCCCGCCCCACAGGAACGTCAGATAGTGCCCGGCCTGTTCGTTGGTCAGGTTGGCGATGTTCGGCTGGCTGACGAAGTTCACGAACAGGTTGGCGACGCCGATCTCCGCGATCAGGTAGATGAAGATCGCGGGAATGCCGAACACGAGATTGCGGTGCTTCCACAGGCTGTGATGGCGGCGCTCCTCCTTCGCCATCCGGCTGGTCGCCTGGCCCATTGCGGGCAACGGGAATTTGGCGATCACCACCGCGAGCACGACGAGCACGATCGCGACGAGCACATAGGGCAGCACCACCGACTGCGCGTCGGCGAGCCGCTCGGCCTGGGTCAGCACGGTGCCCTGTTCGGACGTGCCACCCTTCGAGCGGCCGAGGATCAGGTAGGCGCCGAACGACGGCGCCAGCATCGTGCCCGCCGAATTGAACGCCTGGACCAGATTGAGCCGTGACGATGCCGTCTCCGGCGGGCCGACCACCGCGACATAGGGGTTGGCCGCGACCTGAAGCAACGTGATCCCGCTTGCGATCACGAACAGCATCAACAGGGTCACGCCATAGGACGGCAGCGTCGCCGCGAGCACCATACCGGCCGCACCCGCTGCCATGATCAGCAGCCCGATGACGAGCGACGTCTGGTACCCGACCCGCTCGATCAGCTTTGCCGATGGGATCGACGCGAAGAAATAGGCGATGAACCACACGCTCTCGATCAGCGTCGTCTGCGTGTAGTTGAGTTCGAACACGCTGCGCAGATGCGGCAACAGCGTGTTGTTGATGACGGTGATGAAGCCCCACATGAAGAACAGGCTGGCGAGCAGCGTCAGCGCGGAGCGGTAGCTCTGCCCGACGCCGGGCGCGGCGGGGTGGGTGGATGTCGGTGGTAGGGCCATAAGCGAGTCCTCCTTTTCGGGTGGAGCTCCGTCTTCGCGGAGGCTCGATCTTGTCGGTTTGTCAGTCGGTCCAGCTGAACGGCGCCACGGTCTCGCGCCGGCCGAGCAGAAAGGCGTCGGCGACCAGGCGGAACGGCGCCAGATCGGCATCGCTTTCGCCCGCCGCGACGAGATCGGCGAAGCGATCGTAGAGCCGGCCATATTCGGTCGCCTCGACCAGCGTCGCATCCACGCCGTCGATCGCTAGGCGCCCGCCGCCGTCGCGCAGCACCGCGGTGCCACGATCGGTCTCGACGGTGATCGTCCAGGTCTGCGGACCGCGCTGGTCGAACGAGAAATTGGCGGTGATCGCCTCTGCCGCGTCGCTCGCCAGGACGAGATCGGCAGCGATCGGCGCCGCGCGGTCGGCCGGGAACCGCAGCGTCGACTTGTCGATCGTCACCGGCGACCGCAGCAGCCGGGTCAGGATCGACAAGGCGTTGATGCCGGGATCGAACACGCCGATTCCGGGCTGCCAGATCCATTCCTGCCCTGGATGCCAGACCCGGACATCCTCCATCCACTCGATCGCGAGTCGCTTGATCTCGCGCCCGCCGAGCCAGTCGCGCAGCGGCTCGACGCCGTTCGCCGCGCGCGAATGCCACGTCAGGTAAAGCGAGCGCCCCGCAGCGCGTGCCATGTCGGCGAAGCCCTCGGCCTCGCTCACCGTCGCGGCCGGCGGTTTCTCGACCATCACGTCGAGCCCGAGATCGAATGCCTCGCGGATCACCGCGGCGCGGCCGATCGGCGGCGTGCAGATCGTCACCGCGGCGAGATCGGGAACCTGCTGCTTGAGTGCGCCCAGCGTCGCAGCGGCCGGCACCCCGAGATCACCGGCATGCTGCGACACCGCCCCCACCAGCGTGAAGCGGTCGCTCGCCGCGATCGTGGGAAGATGCTGGTCGCGGGCGATCTTGCCGACGCCCACCACTGCGATCGCTATCGTCATCGCCCTGCTCCTTGTTCGGCATCCAGTTCGGCATGGCGCTCGATCAGCACCAGCACCTTTTCGATCAGCGACGCCATCGCCGCGCGCGCCGCGTCGGCGTCGCGCGCGAGGAGCGCGTCATGTACCGCAGCATGGTCGGCGATGCTCGCGGATCGCCCGGTCAGCCGGTTGGTGAACTTGATCGATGTGCGCAGCGCGGTCGAGACGACGTCGCGAAACTGCTGGAAGAAGGGGTTGTTCGACGCGCGCAGCACCGCGACGTGAAACGCGATGTCGGATTCGAGCGCGTCGTCGTCGCCCCGATCCGCCGCGCACATCCGCTGGAAGCCCGCGCTGATCGCCGCGCGTTGCTCGTCGGTCGCGCTTTGCGCCGCGAGCGCACACGCGGCGGGCTCGACCGCGATCCGCAACTCGCTGAACCGCCGCAGCAGCGCCAGCGACGATTTGCGCTCCAGCAGCCAGCGCAGCACGTCGGTGTCGAACAGGTTCCAGGCTTCCTGCGGGCGGACGAAGGTACCCTGTTTGGGCCGCGCGCCCAGCAGCCCCTTGGCGCCGAGCATCTTCACGGCTTCGCGCGTCACCGACCGGCTGACGCCGTGCTGCTTGACGATCTCCGCTTCGGTGGGAAAGGAACGGTCGTGATAATGGCCGGTCACGATCGCACGCCCCAGCACTTCCTGGAGGCCGAAGGTTAGATTGCGTCCGAGCTCGTTACGAACCAACGGGTCGTCAGCCGCCATCAATCGTCCCTCGCACCGGCAGCTCCTCTCGCGTGACCGCTCCGGTCATCGATCGCTACGCTCGCAGAACCTCCGCCTCTCGACAAGTGCGATCGATCATATAAAAACACACATGATCGCTGCCGGAGAAGGATCGATGAAACCCCTGAGCGTCGGCCCCGCGATCCGCGGCGCGGCATGACGGGCGAGTTCATCGCCGCCGATTGGGGAACCACCAATCGCCGCGCCTATCGCATCGTCGACGGCAAGGTGGAACAGACCGAACGCGACTCAAGCGGGATCCTCGCGGTCGAGCCGGGCGGCTTCCCCGCGGCGGCGGCCGCCTTGCGCGCACGGATGGGCGGCGCCCCGATGCTGATCGCGGGGATGATCGGGTCCAATCGCGGCTGGATCGATGCTGGCTACGTCCCCTGCCCCGCCACCGTCGAGGCGCTTGCGGCACGGATCGCTCCAGCAGCCGACGACACCTGGATCGTCCCGGGCGTCAGCATCGTCGACGATACCCGCGCCGACGTGATGCGCGGCGAAGAGGTACAGCTGCTCGGCGCGGTCGCGGCGGGCCTCGCGCCCGCGGACGCCTTGCTGTGCCAGCCCGGCACCCACTGCAAATGGGCGACGCTGGCGAACGGCGCGATCGTCGACTTCGCCACCGCGATGACGGGCGAACTGTTCGCGCTGCTCAAGAACCATGCGCTGATCGGCGCGGCGATGACCGGCGAGGTCACCGCAGGGCCGGCGTTCAACGACGGAGTCGCGCGGTCGGCGGCGGGCGACCTCACCACCGCGCTCTTCGGGGTACGGCCAGCGAGCCTGCTCGGCGTCCGCGACGACGCCGATGCGGCGGCCTATGTCAGCGGGCTGCTGATCGGCAGCGACTGCCGCGCCCACGTCGCCGCGGGCCAGGCCGTGCATCTACTCGCCGGGGCCGAATTGGGCGCGCTCTATACCGCCGCGATCACGGCGGTCGGCGGCACCGCGATCCTGATCGACAGCGAAGCCGCGTTCGTTGCCGGCATCACCCGTATCTGGGAGTCCCGTTCATGACCGATTTCGCCACCGCCTTCGCCACGCTCCCGCTCGTCGCGATCCTCCGCGGCGTCCGCCCCGACGAGATCGACTCGATCGGCGATGCGCTGGTCGATGCCGGATTCTCGCTGATCGAGGTACCGCTCAACTCGCCCGATCCCTTCGCCAGCATCGAACGCCTCGCCCGGGCGCATGGCGACCGCGCGATGATCGGCGCGGGCACGGTGCTGAGCGTCGCCGATGTCGCCCGGGTGCGCGACGCCGGCGGCCGCATGGTGATCTCGCCGAACACGGACACCGCGGTGATCGCCGCCACCGCTGCCGCCGG
>DATLME010000143.1:0-16407 GCA_035537395.1 Sphingomonas sp.
CGACTCGACGGAGCGTGGATACGTCCCATGTTCACAACTTGTTCCATGTCAGGCAGCGGCCAATAGCACGCGTCTTATTGGTCGGCAACGCCGGGCGCCGGCCAGGGTTCACGACCGCCGGACGACTTCGCGGATCACGAAATGGGATGCGAGCCGCGCTACGCCCGGCAGCCGCGACAGCAGCTCGCGGTGGATCCGCTCGAAGCTGTCCTCGCGCCTGACCTCGACATGGAGCATGTAATCCGCCTCGCCGCTCATCAGAAAGCAATCGCGGATCTCGGGCAGCTCGACGATCTCGCGCTCGAACGCGGCCATCGTCTCCTCGCGCTGGTCGCGGAGCGTGACGTTGACCAGCACGACGGTCGGATAGCCGCGTGCTGCTGGCGACAGTACCGCGCGATAGCCCGCAATCAGCCCGCGCTCGCGAAGCTGGCCGACGCGCCGATGCGCGGCGCTCGGCGAGAGCCCGACCGCAGCGCCGAGCGCGGCGCTGGTAAGGTCCGAGTTCGCCGCTAGCTGCGCAAGGATCCTGGTATCGAGTCGGTCGAGCAAATTTCCCTCGTTTTCGGTCACATCCGGGATGTCGTCCCGCCCTCGTCGCGCCGGCAGGACCGATTTGCAACCTTCTCTCTCGCTGGCGCGGCTATTTGCGGGGCAACAACAGGAGAGATGCAATGCGAGTCGGTGTTCCCAAGGAGATCAAGAACCACGAATACCGGGTCGGCCTGACCCCGCCGTCGGTCGCCGAGCTGGTCCAGGCCGGCCACGAGGTGCTCGTCGAGACGATGGCGGGCGCCGGCATCGATTTCGAGGATCGGGATTATGTCGATGTGGGCGCGACGATCGTGCCGGACGCGCGCGCGGTGTTTGCCGGGTCGGACATGATCGTGAAGGTGAAGGAGCCGCAGCCGTCCGAGATCGCGATGCTCGAGGCGCGGCACCTGCTGTTCACCTATCTCCATCTCGCCGCCGACAAGCCGCAGGCCGAGGGGCTGATGAAGTCGGGCGCCACGTGCATTGCCTATGAGACCGTCACCGATCATCGCCGCGGGCTGCCGCTGCTCAAGCCGATGTCGGAGGTCGCCGGGCGCATGTCGGTGCAGGTCGGCGCGCATTACCTGGAGAAGGAACAGGGCGGTCGCGGCGTCCTCCTCGGTGGCGTTCCGGGTGTCGCGCCCGCGAAGGTCGCGATCCTCGGCGGCGGCGTCTCGGGCGTCAACGCGGCGCAGATGGCGGTGGGCATGCGTGCCGACGTCACGATCTACGACATCTCGAACGATCGCCTCGCCGAGCTCGACATGTTCTTCTCGAGCCAGATCAAGACCGCCTATGCGAGCAAGGCCGCGATCGCGGCTGCGGTGAAGAACGCGCATCTGGTGATCGGCGCGGTACTGGTGCCGGGCGCGGCGGCACCCAAGCTCGTCACCCGCGACATGCTGAAGACGATGAAGCGCGGCTCGGTGCTCGTCGACATCGCGATCGACCAGGGCGGGTGCTTCGAGACCAGCCATGCGACAACGCACGAGGACCCGGTGTTCGAGGTCGACGGGGTCATCCATTATTGCGTCGCCAACATGCCCGGCGCGGTGGCGCGGACCTCGGCCTTCGCGCTCAACAATGCGACGCTGCCGTTCGCGCTGCGGCTCGCCAACATGGGCGCGGAAGCGGCGATGAAGGCCGATCCGCATCTCGCGAACGGACTCAACGTCTCGGGCGGCAAGATCCGCCATCAGGCAGTTGCCGAAGCGCTCGACCTGCCGTTCGAAGCCTGGGCGGCTTGAGGGAACACAAGCGGAACATAGGGGTTGGTGCGGTGAACGAAAAGGAACCCACCATGTCCGACCAAGCCAACCCCAAGACCGAACCATTCTCGAACGCCGAGAAGGATCCCGACGATTGGACCACCGGCGACGAGGCGATGACCGGCGCGCAGGCGAGCTATCTCAAGACGTTGAGCGAAGAAGCGCATGAGGAATTCGACGACACGCTGACCAAGGCGGATGCGTCCAAGCGGATCGACGAGCTGCAGTCGAAGACGGGCCGCGGCAAGGCGGACTGAACTCGCCCGCCGTTAGTCCAACCGTCGTGCCGGAATGGATCCGGCATGACGGTTGGGCCATCAAGTCGCACGGAGCTGGCCCTGCGACCTGACAATCGTCCCTATAAAATCGGGTCTGAGCAAAGCCCCGACACCTAGAACAGTCCCGGCACCTCGCGCTGCGCGGTCGTCGGGCGGGTCGGGCTCAACAGTTCGCGACGGCCGCCGCTCGCGGACAGCGCCGCCGAGGTTCCCGTTGCGATCGGGGTGCAGGCACGTCCGGCAAGAAAGTCGAGCGCCTGCCGGGTCGATCCCTCCTGCGGATCGCCGAGCTGGCGCGTGAGGTCGTCGCCCGCCTGGCAGCTTGCCTCGACCGTCTTTGCGAGCCCGTCGAAATAGGCGCCCTGCCGCGCGCTGTTCTGGAGCGAGAAGGCGATCACACGAAGCCGGTCGTCGCACTGGCTGCGATCCAGTGCGATCTGTCCGACGGGCTTGCCATAGGTGTTGGTGCCGATCAGCGCGGCCCGCGAATGCAGGAACGGCACGAAGGTGTTGATCACCAGTTCGCTTGCCGAGGCGGTCGCACCCGTGCCGATGAACGCGATCCGCGTTGCTGCGATCGCCTCCGGCCGCGCGACGAAGAACCGGGTATTGTCGTTCGACGCCTTTTCCGGGCGATAGCTGACATAATCCACGACGTCGGTGCGCGCCCGGTCGGCGCCGAGCAGGTCGCTCATCAGCTCCGCGGTGGAGAGCAGCCCGCCGCCATTATATCGCAGATCGACCACGACCTCGGTAATGCCCTGCGCACGGAACGTCGCGAAGGCGTTGCGGAGCGCCGCATCGGCGGTGGAGATGAAGGTGCGCAGGTTGAGGTATCCGACCTTGCGTCCGCCATCGACGATCACCTGCGCGCCGTAGCGCGACGATACCGGGAGCAGCGAGTAATCGGCCTTGGTCACCGCGAGCTCGCGCGTCCCTTGCGCATCGGTCACCCGCAACACCCGGACCGTTCCGGGCGTGCTCGGCCCGAGTGCGTCGGTCACCCCGCCCGCGCCCTGCGCCGCGATGATGTCGTTGACCGACCTGAGCGAGTCGGTGCTGGTGCCGATCGCGAGGATTTCGGTACCGCGATCGATCCCGGCCGCCAGCGCCGGTGCGCCTTCGAACGCCTCGCTGACGAAAACCCGACGAGCGACGTTGTCGGTCGACAAGCGGATCCCGAACCCGGCGCTCGAACCCGACGCATAATAGGCGTCCTCGTCCTTGATCGAGGTGAGATAGGTGAAGAAGCGATCGCGACGCTGGCCACGCGCGGTCGCGGTCAGCGCGTCGATATAGGTGTCGACGCTGGCATAAGCCGAAGGGTCCAGCGCAGTCGGCAGGGTCTCGGGGAAGAGATACCATTCGCGAAGCTGCGCGGCCGCCCAATCCTGCCGGTCTCGCAGCGAACAGCTTGCCGCCACCGGGCTGGACGTCGGCGTCGGCGTCGAGCCGGTGACGCTGCCGCTTCCGCCGCTGTCGCCGCCACAACCGGCCAGCGTCGCCACGAGCGCGAGAACGGCCGTCATACGCCTGCTGGTCATCGTCCGATCTCCGCCATCATGCGACGCTAGCGCGGCGACAAACCCTTGTCATTACGGGTTTCTGCCTGGTTCCTGATCGCGATCAACCGATCCAGCAAAGCGAGCCGCACCGCGACGTCGCTGCGGTACGAGGCGGCTGCAGGGCTGAGCGCAAGTGCGCGGGCCCAATAGCGCCGGGCAGTCTCGAACTCGCCCGCGCGGACATAGGCTTCGCCGAGGAAGAAGGGCGGTGCGGGGTGGCGCGGCGACAGGCGCGCGGCCTGCTGAAACGCGAACAATGCCCCGGGCGACACCTGCCCGCCGTCATGCGCGACGAGCGCAGAACCGAGGCCGGTCCACAGCAGCACGCTTTCCGGGACTTTCGAGATGCCGGCGAGCACGACGCGCACCGCGGCGCGCCTGTCGCCAGCGCGCGTCATCGCATCGGCGGCGATCAGATACGCGCCATCGCCCGAGAACCGCCCAAGCATCTTGTTGCGCAGTTCGATCGTGGCCTCCCCGTCGGGGGCAACCTCGGTGTCGGGATTGGCGAGGCTTGCCGGCAGCTGCGGCCGGCCTTGCAGCGCATAGCCGGCCGCGCCGAGCATGAGCGCCGACCCGATCATCGACCACAGCGCACGCCTCACGCCGAGCAGCGCCAGTGCCGCGAGCGCGGCGGCGCCGAGCAGTGCGAGCCAGACCCAGCCCATCAGCGCTGCCGCCGCTTGAAGCTGCCGCGCGCCAGCCACACGCCGATGCCGAGCAGCGCCACCGGCGCCAGCCAGAGCGGCCAGGTGCTACCCGACAAGGGCGGATCATAGGTGACGTAGTTGCCATAGCGTGTGATCAGCCATTGCCGGATCGCGCCCGGACTTTGCCCTTCGGCGATCCGTTCGCGCACCAGCGCGCGCATGTCGCCCGCCATGCTCGCGTCGCTGTCCGCAATCGACTGCCCCTGGCAGACCAGGCACCGCAGCGTCTCCATCAGCGCGCGTGCCTGCGCTTCCTTGGCGGGATCACGGAGCTGGGTGTTGGCGAGCGGCGCGGGCGGCGTCACCGGATCCGCCAGCGCCGTTGCCGGCAGCAGGACGAGAAGCAGCAGCGATCGCTTCACCGCGCGTTCCTGACCGCGGCGGCGATCCGCTCGACATCGTCGGCGCGGATGTCGCCGACATGCTGCAGGACGATGGTGCCGCGCCCGTCGATGACGAAGCTTTCGGGGACGCCCGACGACCCGATCGCGAGCTGCACCCCGCTCTGCCGGTCGTTGCCGATCCGCTCATAGGGATCGCCGTTGCGCTGGAGAAAGCCGCCGAGCGCGGCTGGCGTATCGCGGATCGCAACGCCGTCGATCGGCACCCCCATCGCCTTCAGCCGCAGCAGCTGCGGCGCCTCGGCGATGCATGGCAGGCACCAGCTCGCAAAGACGTTGAGCAGTCGCGGTTCGCCCCGGCGGAAGCTTGCGGTCGATACGCCGGGCTTGCCGGGGACGATCGCGGGCAGCGCGAATGTCGGCAGCGGCTTGCCGATCAGCGCCGAGCGGACGGTACGATCCGCAGGCCGGATCAGCCCGATCGCGAAGACCAGGAACAGCAGCGCGAACGCCGCCAGCGGCAACCACAGCGCAACTCGCTTCATGCCCATGCCTCCCTCACGGCGACCCGTGCCTCGCGTCGTACGCGGCCGACCAGCGACAGCGCGCCGCCGAGCGCGATCAACGCGCCGCCCAGCCAGATCAACGTGACGAACGGCTTCCACCACAGCCGAAGCTGCCAGCGCCCCTGCGCATCCGGCTGGCCGAGCACGGTGTAGAGCTGACCGTCCCACAGCGTCGCGATCGCGCTTTCGTTGGTCGTGGTCGGCGGATTGGAGAAGAAGCGCGATTGCGGGCGCAGCAGGAACCGCTGGTCCCCGCGGATCGCGCTCAGCCGCGCCTCGAGCCCGGACCAATTGTCGCCGATCACCGGCTTGATCCCCTCGAGCGCGACCGCAAACGGGCCCACGCGGACGGGCACGCCCGGGGTCGCCGCGACGAGCGTCTCGACGGTGAAGGCCGAGCTCGCCGCCATCCCCGCAAGGCTCACGGCGATGCCGAAATGCGCGACGACCATGCCATAGGTGAACAGCGGCGTCCGGCGGAGGTTACGGCCCCAGAGCGGCGCGACGCTGGCGACCGCAAGCCCGGCGGCGAGGGCGATGCCGGCGAGCGCCAGCAGGCTGATCGACGCGAACACGACGAGCCCGGCGGCGGTGAATGCGGCGGCGGCGATCGGCCAGGTCGATCGCGCGATCACCGTGCCCGCATCGTCGCGTCGCCAGCGCAGCAGCGGCCCGACCGCCATCGCGGCGACCAGCGCCAGCGCGACCGGCCCGGCCGCCTTGTCGAAGAACGGCGCGCCGATCGACAGCTGGACGCCGAAGCTCGCCGCGACGATCGGGTAGAGCGTCCCGATCAGGACGATGCCGAGGATCACCGACAGCAGCAGGTTGTTGAGTACCAGCGCGCCCTCGCGGCTGACCAGCTCGAAAGTCGTGCCGGTACGCACGGTGCCGATCCGCAGCGCGAATAGCACCAGCGCCCCGCCGATATAGATGGCGAGCAGCGCGAGGATGAAGGCGCCCCGCGTCGGATCGACCGCGAAGCTGTGCACGCTGGTGAGAATACCCGAGCGCACCAGGAAGGTGCCGAGCATCGACATCGAAAACGCGACCACGGCGAGCATCACCGTCCAGGCACGCAGCCCGTCACGCGTCGCGAGCACGGTCACCGAATGGAGCAAGGCGGTCGCCGCGAGCCACGGCATCAGCGAGGCATTCTCGACCGGATCCCAGAACCACCAGCCGCCCCAGCCGAGCTCGTAATAGGCCCAATAGGAACCGGCGGTGATCCCCAGCGTCAGGAAGATCCACGAGCCGAGCACCCAAGGTCGCATCGCGCGCGCGAAGGCCGGGCCGACGTCGCGGGTGATCAGCGCGCCGACCGCGAACGAGAAGGCCACCGAGATGCCGACATAGCCGATGTACAGGGTCGGCGGATGGAAGGCCAAGCCGGGGTCCTGCAACAGCGGGTTGAGGCCGTTGCCATCGCGCGGCGCCGGCGTCACGCGGGTGAACGGGTTCGAGGACAGCAGCAGGAAGGCGTAGAAGCCGAGCGCGATCGCTGCCTGCGCACCGAGCGTCGCGATCAGCGTTCGCTCCGCCACCCGCCGCTCGAGCACCGCGACGGCGCCGCCGGCGACGCCGAGGATCGCGACCCAGAGCAGCATCGAGCCCTCGTGATTGCCCCAGGCGCCGGCGAACTTGTACAGCCACGGCTTGGCGGAATGACTGTTGTCGACCACCAGCCGCACCGACATGTCGGACGCCAGGAACAGGCCGATCAGCAGCGCGAAGGCGAGCGCAACCGCGCCGCCCTGGACGATGGCGGCGGGACGCACCGCGGCGACGACGTCCTCTCGCCCCCGCGCCAACCCGATTGCGGCGAGCGCGAGTTGCAGCGCTGCCAGCGCGGCCGCAAACCACAGCGCGGCAAGGCCGGCCTCGGCCATCATCGCTCCAGCGTCCGCGTCTCGTGCATCGCGCCCGCCACCTGCGGCGGCATGTATTTCTCGTCATGCTTGGCGAGCAGGTTGGTCGCGGTGAAGCTGCCGTCGGGATTGAAGTGGCCCTCTGCCACCACCCCCGAATTCTCGCGGAACAGGTCGGGGACGATGCCGGCGAAGCGCACCGGCGTGGTCGCCTTGCCGTCCGTGACCGCGAACGCCACCGTCACGCCGTCAGCCGCGCGCTCGACCGAGCCCGCCTGGACCATCCCGCCGAGCCGGACCGACTTGCCGAGCGGCAGCCCGCCCTGCGCAATGTCCCCGGGCGCGTAGAAGAACGCCGCCTTGTCCTGCAATGCCGACAGCGCGAGCAGCCCGGCCGCGATCACCGCGGTCAGCGCGAGTAGCGCCAGCGTCAGCCTCTGATGCTTGGCCTTCATGGCTCCCGTCGCGCCGCCGGGCGTTCGGCGCGCCGCATCGCCACATAGCTCGCGATCGCCAACCCGAGCGTGGCGAGCAGCGTCACGGCATAGGCCGCGGTCACGAACGGCCACGGGTTCATGGCCGCGCCATCCGCCGCAGCCGCGCTTCGCTCTTGGTTATCGCGAGATGCGTCCGCATCCGCATCAGCACGATCGCCGCGAACAATGCGGTGAAGCCCAGGATCATGATCGGCAGCGGCCACAGGATCGACGGATCGATCGACGACCTGGTCAGCCCGATGCTCGGCCCCTGGTGGAGCGTGTTCCACCACAGCACCGAATAGCGGATGATCGGCAGCAGCACGCTCCCTGCGATCCCGAAGATCGCCGGGATCCGGCCGTCGCCCCCGCGCTCGGCGTCGGCGCGGGCCAGCGCCATGTAGCCGAGATACACGAAAAACAGCAGCAGCATCGAGGTCAGTCGCCCGTCCCACTGCCACCAGGTTCCCCAGGTCGGCCGCCCCCAGATCGAGCCGGTGACGAGACACACGCCCGCAAACATCGCACCCGGCAGTGCGATCGCGCGCGCCGCGATCTGCGCCAGCGGATGCCGCCAGACCAGGAAGGCGATGCTCGAGAGCGCGATCCCGGTCCACCCGCCCATGCCGAGCCAGGCCGCTGGAACATGGATGTAGAGGATGCGGACCGTCTCGCCCTGCAGATAGTCGGGCGGAGTCCGGGTGAGCCCCGCCCAGCACCCGATCGCGATCAGCACGCTGCCGAGCCCCAACAGGATCGGGGTGAGTGGCTTGGCGATCGTCAGGAAGCGCGCCGGATTGGCGAAAGCGTGGAGGGTGGTCACGATGCCGAGCCGATAAGAGAATTCACGCGCCACGTCACGCGGGAATGCCGTCGCGGCCCTCGCTCCTGCGAAACCAGGCGCCCCTTTCAGCGCCCGATCAGGCGTTTCGCCAGCATGTCCGCGACATCGCTTGCCGGTTCGCCGGTGCGTTCGCTCTCGTCCCAGACCTGGTCGAGCCGTTCGGGGATCTTGGCGATCCGGGCCATGACGTCGGCCTCGTCGCCATGGCCGAGATATTCGAGCCCGACATTGATGATCCCGCCCGCGTTGATCACGTAATCGGGCGCGTAGAGGATTCCGCGTTCGTGGACCCGCGCACCGTCGGCATGCGTGGCGAGCTGGTTGTTCGCTCCGCCCGCGACGATCCGCGCCTTCAACGCGGGGATGCTGCTCTCGGTGAGGATCGCGCCGAGCGCGTTGGGGCTGACGATATCGGCGTCGACCGACAGGATCGCCTCGGCAGGAACCACGGTTGCCCCGAGTTCACCCGCCAGCGCCTGGGCGCGTCCCTCGTCGACATCGGCCAGCGTCAGGACCGCGCCGTCGCCGGCAAGCAGCTTGGCAAGCCCGCCGCCGACCGAGCCCACGCCCTGAATCGCAACGCGAACGCCCTTCATGTCGGTCGCACCGAGGCCGCGGCGGGCGGCTGCCTTCACGCCCAGATAGATGCCATGTGCGGTGTAAGGACCCGGATCGCCGCCGGCAGCACCGCTCGCGACGGGAAGCCCCGAGACATAGCGGGTCTCGCCTGCGATCACCTTCATCCGCGCTTCGGACATGCCAACGTCCTCGGCGGTGACGTAGCGCCCGCCGAGCGAGTCGACCGCGCGGCCGAACGCCTGGAGCTGCGCGTCGCTGATCGAGTCGCCGGACCTGCCCGCCAGCACGACGCCCTTGCCGCCGCCGAGCTCGAGGCCCGCCATCGCGTTCTTGAAGCTCATGCCGCGCGACAGGCGCAAGGCGTCGGTGATCGCACCGTCGCTGCTGGCATAATGCCAGAAGCGCACGCCGCCGGCCGCCGGCCCGAGCGTCGTCGAATGGATCGCGATGACCGCCTGCAACCCGGAAGCAGGATCGGTGAAGAGGTGCACGCCCTCATGGTCGTCAAAGTCGGGGAAGCCCCAGCCGCTGGTCATGTGAGAAACCCGGGAAGGAAGAGAATGGGGCGACCGACGGGACTTGAACCCGCAACATCCGGCATCACAAGCCGACGCTCTAACCAATTGAACTACGATCGCCGCGAAGCCCGCGCCCCTAGCGGTCGCGTGCGGGGCACGTCAAGGCCGTCAAAACCGTCCTTCGACCGAAAGCTGGTATCCGCCGCCGCCGGCGACGAAGCCGGCGCCTGACAATCGCTCCGCCGTCGCCGGGTCGGCGGGCTGCAAGGCGAACACCGCGGTGTAGCGCCCGTTGCCGGTGATCCGCAGCGCGACGGTCTCGCGACCCGCATCGCTCGCCAGCGGCAGCAGCAACGCGCCACCGTCGCAGCGGGCGTTGCCCGCGACCGAGGGCGGCAGCGCCACGCCGGCAGCATCGCCGACCAGCGTCGCGCGGATCCGCCCCTCGGCCTTGCGGCACACGCCATCGGCAAAATGGACCGTCACCGCCGTCAGATCGAGCGTGCCGACCGGCAGCGGCGCGAACACCCGGCCGGTCGGCAGCGTCGCGGTGACGTCGTCGATCGCGAACCCGTGCCGCGTCACCGTCACTGCGCCCTGTAGGGAACGCTGTCCGCCATCGATCCCCAGCCGGGCGCGACCGAGCAGCAGCGCCAGCGGCGACAGCCGCGCATCGACGTCGCCGAGCGTCAGTTCCCCGAACGTCGCCTCGACGAGCCGCGCGTCCCACACGCTGCCGGTCACGCTGCGCGCAGCGAACCCCGCATCGCCGAGCCCGGTCCAGGCGAGCGCGAGCCGCATCGGCAGGAACAGCAGCAGCGCCGCCAGCAGCAGCGCGCCGAACAGCACGCCCGGGCCAGTGGCCAGCCGGATCCGCCTCACAGAGTTTGCACCTTCAGCAACAGGTCGACGCCGACGGTCCGGTCGCCATTGTCACGCAGCGTCGCGGTCTCGACGAGAATGCCGAGCCGCTCCAGCCGTGCCAGCCACGCGGTCAGCGCACCCGCACGGGCCGACCGGATCGTGGTGCGCACCCGCTGCGTGCCCTGCGGCTCCAGCGTCTCGAGCGCGAACCCGGCCTGGTCGGCTTCGTTGCGGACCACGTCCTGCAACGCACCCGCCAGCGGCTGTGCCCGCAACGCGCGTACGGTCTTGATCGAATCGATCGCGGCTCGCGTTTCGCCCAACCGGACTGCCGCCGCTGCCTGCCGTTCGCGCGCCGCCGACAATGCGTCGCCGACCGGACGGATGATGCCCGCCCAGACCAACGTCACTGCCGCCAGCGCCGCCATCACCAGCAGCATGCGCCGTTCGCGCAGCGACCGGGTCGCGAACCATGTCCGCAGTCTCGTCATCGCCAGGTCACCGTCATCTCGCCGGTCACCCGGCCGCTGCCCGACTGGAACACACCCGCGCGGACATCGAAGCCGGCCGCCTCCAGCGCAGTCTTGACGTCGGTGACCAGCGCCTCGCGCGCGGTCGCGAGTGTCAGTCGCAGTTCGCCGTTGGCCTGGAAATCGAGCGCGGTGATCTCGACCCCGGGGACGGCGCGCACTGCAGAATAGACTGCAGCGGTGGTCGTGGTGAAGCCGAGCCCCGGCCCGCGCACTGCCGACAGCCGCTCCTCCAGCTGCCGATCGACGTCCGTGACGGTTTCGCCGCGCGCCAGCCCGGTACGGCCGAGCGCGTCAGCGCGTGCCTCCATCGCCTCGGCGTCGAGCGAGTAGCGGACGATCCGTACGAGATCGATCGCTAGGGTCAGCAACAGGATGCCGGCCCCCAGCATTGCCAGCCGTCGGATCAGCGCCCAGTCGATCGCGCGACGGGTCCGCCGCGCGAAGATCCCCTGGCGGAGATCGAGCGGCGGCGCTTCGGCACCGTCGACCAGAGCCACCGTCATCGTCGCACGGTCGAGCGTGGTCGGCGCCTTGCCGCCGGTCACGAGCTCGGTGAGACGCGCCTCGTCGGCAAAGCCGGAGGTCGGGCCGCGAACCACGCCCTCCCCCGCCATCTGCGCCCGGACATAGCCCTCGTCGGGGCGCGGCAGCAGCATCGGCGCGGGGACCATCGCGACCGGATCGATCCCCTCCGCCGCCAGCGCGCCAAGCCATGCGCGCATCTGTTCGACCCCGACGACGCCGATCGGCCGTTCGGGCGTGCCCTCGTCGCCGACCGCGATGTGGAGCTCGGCCAGCGGCGCCGCGCTCGCCTCCGCGGCCAGGATCCGCGCGGCGGCGGTCGCCTGGGCGATCGAGCGGTCGGGCAGCGCCGCCCAGTGCAGCGTCACCGCCTCCGCCGGTGCGATCGCGACGATGTCCTCGGCGGTCGCGGGGATCCCATCGCCCTCCCGCGGCATCGCGCCCTCGGTAAGATCGATCCAGCGATAGCCGCGCTGCATGGTGGGAAGGAACAGGAGAGTCGTCATGAGTCCTCCCCCCATTGCCGTGCCGCGAGCTGCGCGGGAAGCCGGTTCGCATCGATCAGCGCATGTTCTTCGATCACGGTGTCGCCCATTCGCACCTCGATCGCCAGGGCGAACCAGGTCGAAGTCACCGCGGTCTGCGATTTACCGCCCAGATCGGCGCCGCCGCCATTAAGCGACACGAGGTTCCAGAAGCCGTCGGTACCGGAGAAGCCCTGCTCGGGCCGGCGCAGCAACGCCTGGCGCGCGCTCTGCACGCTCAGCGTATCCGCGAGCAGCATCGCGAGCAGTGGCGCCTGTTCGGGTTGCAGCGTGTTGACGTTGATCATCGACATCGCCGGCTTGGGCAAGGCGCACACCCACGGCCTGAGCTTGGCGTAGATCTCCGGCGTCATGCCGTTGACCGCGCGCAGCTCGCTCGCGTCGGTCATCAACTGGCCGGCGGTCCGGTAAGGGATTTCCCGTGCCTGGTAGATCGCGTCCTCCGCGCCCGCTGTCTGCTGCTCCTGATCGGTATCGATCCAGTCGGAGGCGCTCGCCGCGATCGTCTCCGCAGACTGGACCGGAATGTCGATCAGCCGCATCAGCCGCACGAACACGAGGCGCGCCGCGCCGTTGCTGCGATACCCGGCCGAGGTGAGCGGATCGATCACGACCAGGCCGTTGAGGTTGAAGCAATTGCCGCCGTCGGTAACCCGCGCGACGGCATAGCCGCCGCCAGCCAGTGGCAAGCCGAACGGCCGCCCGCTCCATCCCCCCGCCAGCGATACCCGGGTCTTATCGCGATTGAGCTGGTCGGTGACCTTGCTGAGCGCCAGCGCCTCGGCGGCGTACGCATAGGCGCGCGCCTGCTCGCCCGCGCCGGCGTTGGTCGCCAACCGGGTCGACAACCGTAACCGTTCGAGCGCGCCACCCGCGATCACCGCGATCACCGCGACGAGCATCAGCACCGTCAGCAGTGCCGCGCCGCGCTCCCGCCGGTGTCCGGGTCCGCGCTCAGCCGATCGCACCGGCCGGCCTTTGTGCTTCCGGGCGATAACCCGATCCGACGAGGGCGACTGCGCGGTACACGATCCCGTCGGCACGCTGGACCGACAATTCGATCGCGTCCGGCAGCGGCGCGCCATTCGCGCCATCCCAGCGCTCCGCCCAGGCGCCGCGGAAACGATAGCGCGCACTCACCGCGCGAACCCTGGTCAGCAACGGCACCGGCGCGAGCGGCTGGGCGCCGTCCAGCATCGGATAAGCGAGCCGCTCGAGCGTGCCGTCGTTCAGCCGGTATTCGACCTTCTGGCTGCTCGGACGCGGAGCGCCGTCGATATTGCTCCAGCCCGAGCGAACGAACCGCACGATCGCCGCGCCACCGGGTTCGCCTACGAAGGCGGGCAGCGTCGTGCCGGCCGCGTCGCGGGTGGCGCGTGGGCGAGCCTGGGCGAGATCGCCCGAGAGCAGCGATACCGTCCGGTTGAGAGCGGACAGGTCGTCGAGCTTGGCGGCGGTCTGGCCCTGCGCGCGCACGCTGAACGACAGGATCGCGACGCCGGCTGCGGCGAGCATGCCGAAGATCATTAGCGAGACCATCACCTCGATCAGGGTGAAACCGGCCTCGCCCGTGGGTGGTACGACGCCGCGGCTCATGGCGTCGGCGCACCACTGGCGTTGCCGACGGTCGCCACCGCGACCGCATCGGTGTTCGCCGGTCGCACCATGGTCGCGCGTCCGACGACGTTGCCGCCCGGACCCGATACCGCGACGTCGATCCGGACAATGTCGGGGTTTCCGGTCGGCGCGACCTGCCGCACCCAGGTCCAGCGACGCCCTCCATTATCCTCGACCCCGTTCGAGCGGCCGCTCGCCGGCGGCGTCGCGTCGGTCACCGCCTCGATCGCGACGTTCCGCGCGACGAGCCCGGCGACCATGGTTTCGTCGAGGATCGACGCGCCCCGGATCGTCACGCCCTGCAGCCGGATGAGCGCCAGCACCGCGAGGCTGAACACCGCCAGCGCGACCATGATCTCGATCAGCGTAAAGCCGGCGTCGTGGCGCGGATCAGATCGCATCGGCGCTGACGCTGCCATCGGCACCGATCCGGACGAACGCCTGAGCGCCGTTGCGGCTGAGGGTCACCGTTGCGTTGCGGTCGGCAAGCCCGGTGCTGTCGAACGTGACGCGTACCCGCGTGCCGTCGTCCCCGAGTTGCGCGGTGGTGCCCTGCTGCCAGCGCTCGACCCTGAGCGGCTTCTCCGCGATCGGCGACCACGCGCCGGCGACACGTTCGTCGAAGCCGTAGCCGGCGGGTGTCACCCAGAGGCTGACCGGCCGCGCGCCCACGATCGCGGCATCGTGCGCCGCCCGGGCGCGCAAGGCGAACCGCGCCGCCTCGTCCGCCACGCGTCCCCGCGGATCGGGCATCGCCCACATCGCAACGGCGGAGACGAGCCCGATCACGGTGATCACGACCATGAGTTCGACGAGCGTGAACCCGCCGCTTCGCTTGCGACGCGTTCCGCTCGCCGGCGCGCGGTTATTGCCAGCTGCCGATATCGGCATCGATCCCCTCGCCGCCTTCCTTGCCGTCCGCGCCGAAGGTCCAGATGTCCGCCTCGCCATGCTGGCCCGGCGAAGCGTAGAGATAGGGCCGACCCCAGGGATCGTCCGGCAGCTTCTTCAGATAGCCGCCGCGCTGGTACCGCGATGGATCCGCTAGCCCGGCGGGCGCGCTGACCAGCGCATTGAGGCCCTGGCTAGTGGTCGGAAAGGTCATGTTCTGGAGCTTGTACAATTCGAGGCCGCCCTCGATCTGCGATATATCGGCCTTCGCCTTCTGGATCCGCGCGGTATCGCCCGAGGGCAGCACGTTGAGCGCGACGATCGTCGCCAGCAGCCCGATGATCACGATCACGACCATCAACTCCACCAGCGTGAAGCCGTGTTCGGCGGAACGCCTCGAGCCTGCGAAGCCGTGTTCGGCGGAAGGCCTCGAGCCTGTGAAGCCGTGTTCGTTCTTTCGCCGGGTGTTCTTCTTTTCGATACGCATGGATTTCCTCACTGGCCTGCCAGCGTGTTGAGCTGCAGGATCGGCAACAGGATCGATAGCACGATCGTCGCGACGATCGCGCCCATCACGACGATGATCAACGGCTCGAGCAGCGACAGCGCGGTCGCGGTGAAGCGGTCGAACTCGCGCTCGAGATAATCCGCGGCGCGTTCGAGCATCTCGTCGAGCCGCCCCGCCGCCTCGCCGCTGGCAGCGAGATAGGTCAACAGCGGCGGAAACACCCCCGCCCGCCGCATCGCGGCGGACAGGCTGCCGCCGCCGCGGATATTCTCGACGATCTCGTCCGACGCCAGCTTCAGTCGACGGTTGTGGATCGTGCTCGCGGTGAGCGTCAGCCCCTCGAGCAGCGGCAGCCGGCTCGCGACCATCGTGCCCAGCGTCCGCGCCATCCGTGCGGCGTGCAGATCGCGCAGCAGCCGGCCGAGCAGCGGGATCCGCAACAGCCAGCTGTCGAACGCCAGCCGCAGCGCCGGATCCTTCAGCGCGCGCCACCCGATCAGTCCCGCGGCGACCAGCATCAGCAGCATCACCCACCAATAGCCGACCAGGAAGTCCGACAGGGCGATCACCATCCGCGTCAGGAACGGCAGTTCCTGCCCGACGGTGTCGAACTGTTCGACCACCTGCGGCACCACGAACATCATCAGCGCCGTCACCACGCCGAGCGCCACCACCGCGAGGATCGTCGGATAGGCGAGCGCGGTGATCAGCTTGCCGCGGATCTCGGCCTGGCGTTCGAGCAGCGCCGCCAGCCGGTCGAGGATCGTCGGCAGCGTTCCCGAACTCTCCCCGGCCGCGACCATCGCGCGGTACAGCGGCGGGAAGCTCTTGGGCTCGCGCGCCATCGAGTCCGCTAGCCGCCGGCCCTCGACGACGCCGCCATGGACCTGATCGACGATGACGCGGATATTCTCCTGCTCGGTCTGCTTGGTGATCGTCCGGAGCGACTCCTCGAGCGGCGAAACCCGGTTGAGCGTCGCGAGCTGGCGCGTGAACAGCGTCAGATGCTTGGTGTTCATCTTCGGCTTGCCGAGCTGCAACCCGAACAGCGGCCGCCCGCGCGTGACCGGCGGCGCGCCGGGATCGATCTTGACCACGTAGAACTTGCGTGCGTCGAGCGCGTGACGCGCCGCGTCGATCGACTCCGCCGCGACATGCCCGCGGCGTTCGTTGCCGCGGGTGTCGATCGCGATATAGTCGAAATCAGCCACGGCTCTGGCCGTTCATTCCGTCATGCCGGACTCGTTCCGGCATCCACGGTGCGACCTGACCGACGGCATCGACGGCGCGGCGCAGTGGACCCCGGAACAAGTCCGGGGTGACGGCGCACACGGCGGGTGCACGCGGGACGCCAGAAACGCGGTCAAGCATCGACGACGT
>DATLME010000144.1:0-3035 GCA_035537395.1 Sphingomonas sp.
CTTGCGACGCGCAGCCGCGGTCGCGTCCTGCTCCGCGCGCAACTGTTCCCAGACCTGCGCCGCGGCGCCCGGATCATAGCCGGCCGCCGTCATCAGCGGGATCGATCCGGCGTCCGCCTCGGTCTCCATCTCGCGCGAAAATCGGTAGAGCGAACCCATCACCTGCACCTGCAGGAGCGTCACCGCGGTGGCGACGCCATAATCGGCCGTCGGGATTGCCGACAGCCACGCCAGCGTGCCCGCCTTCGACTTGGCGTCGCGGAACTTACGAAGCGAATGCCGGTGCGTATAATGGGTGAATTCATGGCCCAGGATCGCCGCCAGCTGCGCCTCGTCCCGCACCCGCAGCAGCAATCCGGTATACACGGTCATCATGCCGTTGGGCGCCATCGTCGCGTTGAATTCGGCGGTGCGCACGACGTACAGCCGCACGTCGGCGCACTGAGCCTCGCCGACGGTGCGGCACAATATGCGTCTGACATAGGCGTTGAGCGCAAGGTCGCGAACGACGAAATCGGAAGTCTTCAGGCCGCGCTCCACCGCGTCCAGCTGCATCCACAAGCCACGCTCGTCCCTGTCCGCAGGCCGATAGCCGACGCCGATCGGCGCCGTCCGTTCTGCCGCCGCCTCGCCGCCAAGCGCCGATGCCGCGATGAGCAGCGCCGCCAGCGCGACACGCAGGCTCACCGGCTCGCCCAGGGAAAGCCGCCGAACAACTGGCCCATCCGCTTGCCCGCACCGGTTTCGGTTCGCGGATCGCCACCGGAGCCCGGATCGACGTTGAACCACACGAGATCCCCGGTCTTCAGCTCGACCAACGCGGCGTAGGAGTGATGCACCCCCGAACCCTGGACCAGCGCGCCCGCCAGCCCGCCCGTCAGCAGCCGGAACGCCTTGCGGCCGCCGGTGCCGAACGCATCATGCGTCATGACGAACAGCGCGAAATCGCCACCGCCGACTTCGGCAAGCCGTGCGGCGCCAGGCCCCAGCGTCCAGTCGAAGCGGTCGCGCTTGGTCGGCAGGGTGGCGGCCCCGCCCTGCTCATGGTCCGCCGCCGCTGCTGCCACCGTGCGGAACAGGGCCTGGTAGTCCGCCACCAGCTTGGCACGTTCGCCGTCCTGTTCGGGCAGAAAGATCACGAGATTGCCGTTGGCCCGTTGTTGCGCCTCGATCTGCGACGCGAGCTTGTTCCGGGCAGCCGCGGTCCAGTCCGCGTTCGGCTCTTCGACGCCGCCGATGCCGATCGATCCCACCGTAACGTCCGGCGGCAACACGACGATCTTCAATGGCTGGCCGTCCGGGCGACGGAAGGCCGCATTCGTCCGGGTCGTCGCCTCGACCGCGCTGGCGAGCGACAGCAACAGCGCCGCGAACGCGGCGTACCAGCGCGGATCGATCATCACGGCCCCCGTTTGCGAACGTCGCAGCGACGCTCCCCGGAAACCACGCTAGTCCGCGTCCGGCACGCGCCGCAATTAAGGGAAGATCCTTAATCCCGCCGACGCGCTGCGCCGCCGGCTGCGTGCGTCAGTCCAGCGCCGTCTTCAGCAATTCGTTGACTACCGCGGGATTGGCCTTGCCGCCCATGGCCTTCATCGTCTGACCGACAAAGAAGCCGAACAGCTTGTCCTTGCCGCCGCGATAATCCGCGACCTTGTCGGCGTTCGCCGCCATCACCTCGGCGATCACCTTCTCGATCGCACCGGTATCGCTGGTCTGCTTGAGCCCGCGTTCCTCGACGATCTTGGCGGGACCGTCGCCGGTCTCCAGCATCACCTCGAACACCTGCTTGGCGAGGCTGCCCGACAAGGTGCCGTCGGCGACCAGCGCCAGCAGCTCGGCAGCCTGGACCGGCGACACCGGCGAATGCTCGATATCGCGACCGGTGCGATTGAGCGCACCGAACAGCTCCGAGGTGGTCCAGTTGGCCGCCGCGACCGGCTTGGCCCCGGCTTCGAGCAGCGTATCGAACCAGCGCGCCGCCTCGACCTCCGCGGTCAACACCGCGGCCTGGTAGGCGCTGATCCCCGCCGCCTCGTAGCGCTTGCGCTTGGCGTCGGGCAGTTCGGGCAACGAGGCGCGGCAATCCGCGAGAAACGCGTCGTCGAGCACCAGCGGCAGCAGATCCGGATCGGGGAAGTAGCGATAGTCGTGCGCGTCTTCCTTCGAGCGCATCGACCGGGTTTCGTTCCGGTCCGGATCGTAGAGCCGGGTTTCCTGGACGATCGCCCCGCCCGACTCGAGCACCTCGACCTGACGCCTGGCCTCCTGCTCGACCACCGCCATCACGAAGCGAACCGAGTTGACGTTCTTGGTTTCGGTCCGCGTCCCGAGCTCGTCACCGGGCTTGCGCACGCTGACATTGACGTCGGCACGCATCGAGCCTTCTTCCATGTTGCCGTCGCAGCTACCGACATAACGCAGGATCGCGCGCAGCTTGCGCAGATACGCACCGGCTTCGGCGGGCGAGCGCATGTCGGGCCGGCTGACGATCTCCATCAGCGCCACGCCCGACCGGTTGAGATCGACATAGCTGCGCGTCGGGTGCTGGTCGTGCATCAGCTTGCCCGCGTCCTGCTCGACATGGATGCGTTCCACCCCGATCCGCTTGGTGGCGTCGTCGGGATTCTTGTCGTCGAGGCTGATGTCGATCGCGCCCTCGCCGACCAGCGGATGATAGAGCTGGCTGATCTGGTAGCCCTGCGGCAGATCGGCGTAGAAGTAGTTCTTGCGATCGAACCGCGACCATTTGTTGATCTGCGCGTCGATCGCCATCCCGGTACGGACCGCCTGGCGGATGCACTCGCGGTTCGGCACCGGCAGCATGCCGGGCATCGCCGCGTCGACCAGCGATACCTGCGTGTTCGGCTCGGCGCCGAACGCGGTGGCCGCGCCGGAGAACAGCTTGGCCTTCGAGGTGACCTGCGCATGCACCTCGAGGCCGATCACGACCTCCCACGCGCCGGTGTCGCCCTGGATGTGGTAATCGGTGTCGGTCATGATTGCGTCTCTGGAGTGATGAGGGTCAGGTCGGG
>DATLME010000145.1:0-10505 GCA_035537395.1 Sphingomonas sp.
CCAGGGACGTCGACAGCATTCGCCAGACGCTGGTCTCCGCGGTGAACCTCGAAAAGGTCGTGCGCGGTACCGATCTCGCCAACACCGTCGCGAGCGACCAGGACATCGCCGATCGCGTGGCGGGACTCGCTCAGAACATCAAGGTGCTGTCGACGCAGGACAATCTGTTCGAGATCACCACGACGGCATCGAGCCCGAAGCTCGCGCGCGCGATCACGCAGAAGCTGATCGACATCTTCGTCGAGGAAAATCTTGCCGGCGATCGCAACCAGACCAGCACCAGCCTGACCTTTCTCGACAAGCAGCTCGGCACGCTCCAGACGCAGTTGCAGAACGCCGAGGCAAAGCGCGCCGACTTCCAGAACCGCTATTTGGGGTCGTTGCCGGGCACCGGTTCGGTTGCCGACCGGATCGGCGCGGCGCGCAGCCAGATGGCGCAAGTCGAGGGCGATCTCGCCGCGGCGGAATCGAGCCTCGCCGTGGTCCAGGGCCAATTGGCGGGCACACCCCGGTCCCAGCCCGGAAGTGGCGGCAGCGCCGGGTCGGCAGGGCCGGCACGGGCGCGGCTCGGTGCGATCCAGGGCCAGCTCGCCGACGCCCGCACCCGCGGCTATACCGACAACCACCCCGATGTCATCGCGCTACGGGCGCAGCTCGCCTCCGCGCAAGCGGCAGCGCGATCGGAGCCGCTGGTCGGTGGCATGGCAGTGGGCGGATCGGCGAACCCGCTTTATCTGTCGCTCCAGTCGCTCGCGGCCGAAAAACAGTCGGGCGTCGCCGCGCTGCGGATGCGCAAGGCGCAGCTCGACGCCGATCTCGAGCAGCTCAACGCCAAGCTCGCGGCCGATCCCGAGGTCGCCGCCGAACAGGGCGACATCGATCGCACCTACCAGGTCCTGAAGACGCAATATGATCAGCTCCTGACCCAGCGCCAGCAGATCGCGCTGCGCGGCGACGCGCAGACCCAGACCGACGACCTCAAGTTCAAGGTGATCGACCCGCCCACGGCACCGAGGGCGCCGAGCGCACCCAACCGGATGCTGCTGCTCACCGGCGTGTTGATCGTCGGGCTCGGCGCCGGCGTCGGTGCTGCCTTCGCGCTCGGCCAGCTCCGTGCGACCTTCGCCACCGACCTCAAGCTGGGTCGCGCGACCGGAATGGCGGTGATCGGATCGATCGGCGAGGTCGTGACGCGTGCGCAGGCCGAACACCGTGCCAAGCGCCTCAAGCTCTTCGTCGGGGCGACTGCGGGGCTGGCCGGCGCCTATGTCCTGCTCCTCGGGGTCGAGATCCTGCAGCGGGGGCTCGCGGCATGACCACGGGCATCGTCTCCGATCGCCGCCCCGAAGCTGCCGACCGCCATCTGTCGCTGCTGGAGCGCGCCGCCGGCGCCTATGCGTCCCGGCCAGCTCCAGCCCGGGACCCGGCTCTAGCTCCATCCGCAGCTCCGGCTCCAGTTCCATCCGCAGCTCCGGCTCCGGCGCTGTCCGGGCCGATCCTCGACCCCAGTTTCTACGCGATCCCCGAGGCACTCCGCGCGCCGCTGGGGCAGGAACTGCCCGACGAGGTGCACATCGGCGTCGAGGATACGTCGGTCGCGATGATCGATCGCGGCATGCTGGCGGAAAACGGCATGATCGTGCCGGGAGCGCCCGTCGGGCCGCTCGCCGAGGAGTTCCGGCTGGTCAAGCGCCAGCTTCTGATCACGCGCGACCGCGTTGCCGAGGGTGACGCCCCGGACAAGGCCCGGACCGTGCTGGTCTGCTCCGCCCGGCCCGAAGACGGCAAGACCTTCTGCGCGGTCAATCTGGCGCTGTCGATGGCGGCCGAGCGCGACACCGAGGTGCTGCTCGTCGACGCCGACGTCGCCAAGCCGGACGTGATGAACCGCCTGGGGCTCGACGACGCACCGGGCTTCCTCGATGCGCTGGCCGATCCGCGGATCGACGTGGAGTCGTTGGTCCGCAAGACCGACGTGACCGGCTTGAGCGTGCTGCCCGCGGGCACCGGGATCGCCACCGACACCGAATTGCTGGCAAGCGCGCGAACCCGCGCGGTGATCGCGCGACTGCTCGATGCCAACCCGCGCCGCATCGTCATCTTCGATTCGCCACCCGCGCTGGCGGCGTCGCCGGCCGCGGTGCTGGCGATGCTGGTCGGTCAGATCATGCTGATCGTCCGTGCCGACCGGACTCCGGAAAGCGAGCTCCGCCAGGCGGTCGGGCTGCTCGACGGCTGCGATCACATCTCGCTGGTGCTCAACGCGGTCTCCTTCGTGCCGGGCGGGCACCGGTTCGGCACCTACTATGGCAAGGGCCAGGGCAAGTGATGCGCGGTACCTGGCTTGCGCTGGCGCTCGTCGCGTCGGCGACGCCGGCGGTTGCACAGGAGCGCGTGCGGATCGCGGTGACGCCCTATGTCGAGGTCGGGCAGTTGTTCGACGCCGATCTCTCCGGCGGCGACGTCCTGACGTATACGAGCCTTGCCGCGGGCGTCGACGTTGCCGCCAATACCGCGCGCGTGTCCGGGCAGCTCAGCTATCGCTACGAGCGCCGGATCGCGTGGGACGACCGGGTCGGCGACAGCGATTTCCACAGCGGGCTCGCGCGGGTGACCGCGCGGGTGGCGCCGGGGCTGAGCATCGAGGCCGGCGGCATCGCCACCCGGGCCCGAGCCGATATCCGCGGGGCTGCGCCGGGCGTGCTGATCGGGAATACCGACAACATCAGCCAGGTCTACGCGGTCTATGGCGGCCCGCGCTACGCCGCCAACATCGGCCCGATCGCGCTCGGCGCGAGCTATCAGGCGGCCTACACCAAGGTGCGCGCGCCCGGCGGCGTTGCGCTCGCCACGGGGCAGCGCCGGTTCGACCGCTACGACGATTCGCTCGGGCATGTCGCCGGCATCAGCGCAGGTGTGGCACCGAACACGCTGCTGCCGGTCGGGCTGACCGCCAGCGCGGGCTATGAGCGCGAGGATGCCGGGCAGCTGGATGCCCGCTACGAGGGCTATCACCTGCGCGGCGACGTGCTTGCACCGGTTGCGCCGACCGTCGCACTGGTCGCAGGAGCAGGGTACGAGCGGATCGAAACCAGCCAGCGCGATGCGCTGCGCGACGCGACGGGCGCGGTTGCGACCGATCCCGACGGCCGCTTCGTCGTCGATCCCGCGTCGCCCAGGCGCATCGCCTATCGCACCGATGGCGTCTACTACGACGCCGGCGTGGTGTGGCGACCCAACCGACGCACCTCGATCGAGGCACGCGTCGGACGGCGCTACGGCTCGACGAGCTATACCGGCACGGTCACCTATCAGGCATCGCCGCGGGTCGGCCTTGCCGCCAATGTCTACGACAGCGTCACGACCTTCGGCCAGCAGCTGCGGGGCGGGATCGGCAACCTGCCGACAAGCTTTGTCGCCGCACGCGACAGCTTCACGCAGCAATATAATGGCTGCGTTTACGGCACGACCGGCGCCACCCCTGGGGGCTGCCTCAACAACGTGTTCCAGTCGATCTCGACCGCGAGCTACCGGGCGCGCGGTGCCGATGCGGTGCTCTCCGCCACCCGCGGACGGGCCACCTTCGGCGGTGGCGTCGGCTATGCCAATCGCAAGCTTTATGCGCCCGATTCGGCGGCGGGCGTGATCGTCTCCGGGCTCGACGACGAGAGCTTTTACGGTCAGCTCTTCTATCGCCGCACCCTGTCGCCGGCAGCGGCGGTCGATGCGACGCTGTTCGCGAACTATTACGTCCCCGGGCAGATCAGCGGTGGCGACGTCTTTTCCTACGGCAGCACCGTGAGTTACGGGCACGCCTTCGGTCGGCTTACCACCACCGCCTCGATCGGCGTTTACGCGTTCGATACGGAGATCGTCGATACGCAATGGTCGGCGCAGGCGCTCGTCGCCGCCCGTTACTCCTTCTAAGTCCGGAGCCTCGAGGCATGTACGACGCGCATTATGGACTGACGGGCAGGCCATTCCAGCTCACCCCCGACGCCAAATTCTGGTTCGAGACCGCGACCCACCGCAAGGCGATGGCCTATCTCGGCTATGGCCTCGCGCAGGGCGAGGGCTTCATCGTCGTCACGGGCGACATCGGTGCGGGCAAGACCACGCTGGTAGGCCACCTGATCGAGACGATCGACGAGCAGCGCCTGAAGGTCATCAATCTCGTGTCGACCGCGATCGAGGCCGACGATCTGTTGCGCATCGTCGCGACCGCGCTGGGGATCGATCCGGCCTCGTTGAGCAAGGCGCAACTGCTCACCACGATCGAGCGCGGGCTGCACGCCGTGGCGCGGACCGGGAGGCGGACCCTGCTGATCGTCGACGAGGCACAGGCGCTGCCGGTCTCGGCACTCGAGGAACTGCGCATGCTGTCCAACTTCCAGGCGGGCGGCAACGCGTTGCTCCAGATCGCCTTGCTCGGCCAGCCCGAGTTCCGCGATCGCCTGCACGGCTCCGACCGGCTCGAACAGCTCCGCCAGCGAGTGATCGCGATCCATCACCTCGATCCGATGGAGGAGCATGAGGTTGCGGACTATCTCGCGCACCGGCTGACCGTCGTCGGCTGGCGTGGCCGGCCCGACTTCGCCGACGCCGCGTTCGCCGCATTGTATCACGCGTCGGGCGGTATCCCGCGGCGGCTCAATCTGCTTGCGGGCCGGGTGCTGCTCTACGCCGCGATAGAGGATCTCGATCTGATCGACGCCGCGACCGTCGCAGCCGTGGTGCGCGATCTCGAGGCCGATCTGCCGAAGGCGACCGAGGTCGACGCGTCCGCTGAGCCCCCGGTTGTTGCCGCCGAGGCGGTGGAACCTGCCCGGCCACGGCTGGTCGAGCCGATCGACGCGGGGCGGCTCGCGTCGCTCGAGGCCCGCCTCGAGGAGCAGGACGCCGCGCTGCGACGGGTGCTCAACCTGCTGGTCGACTGGGTGGAGGACCGCCCCGCGCACGTCGAGGCGAAGTGGACCGATGCAGCCTGAACCGTCCGAGAGCTCGCCCATTATCAATGGTTTGTCCGTCGACATAGAGGAATGGTTCCAGGTCGGCGCGTTCGAGCAGGTGATCGACAAGGGCGGGTGGGACCGGCTCGAATCGCGCGTCGACTATAATACCGGGCTGGTACTCGATCTGTTCGCCGAGAGCGGCGTCACCGCCACCTTCTTCACGCTCGGCTGGGTCGCGCATCGCCACCCGCGTTTGATCCGCCGGATCACGGATGCGGGTCATGAGATCGCCAGTCACGGCTGGGATCACCAGCGCGTGTTCACGATGGACGCGACCGGCTTTCGCACCGATCTCCGCAAGACCCGCGACGCGCTCGAAGCCGCCGGCGGACACGCCGTCACCGGCTATCGCGCACCCAGTTTCTCGATCGATAACCGGACGCCCTGGGCGCACCGCGTGCTCGCCGAGGAAGGTTATCGCTATTCCTCCAGCGTCGCGCCGGTGCGACACGATCATTATGGCTGGCGCGAAGCTCCCCGCTACGCGTTCCGCCCCGTTGCCGGCAGCGACCTCGTCGAACTGCCGGTCACCGTCGCCGAGATGGGCGGGCGCCGGCTTGCCACCGGTGGCGGCTTTTTCCGCCTGCTACCCGCGGCGCTCAACGACTTCGCGGTTCGCCAGGTCAATCGGGCCGGACATCCTGCGATGTTCTATTTCCACCCGTGGGAGGTCGATCCCGATCAGCCGCGCGTCACCGATGCGCCGCTGCGCTCGACGCTCAGGCACTATGCGCGGCTCGGGGCGATGGCGGGCAAGCTGCGCGGTCTGGTCGCGCGGCATCGCTGGGGCCGGGTCGATGCGGTCGTCGCCGCGACGAGCGTCGCATGACCATGATGCCGCCGAGCGTGCGCGAAGCCGATCTCGCCGATGCTGCGGAAGCGGGCCGGATCGAGCGCTTCGTGATGGAGGCACCCGGCAGCACGCCGTTCCATCTGCCGGCATGGAGCCGCGCCGTCGCGATCGGTTGCGGGCAGCGTGCCCGCTACCTGGTCGCCGAGCGCGCCCGCGGTGCGATTGCGGCGGTCCTGCCGCTCACCGACATGCGTTCGCCGATCTTCGGACGCGCGCTCGTCTCGACCGGGTTCGGGGTCGATGGCGGGGTGCTCGGCGACGCGACTGAACCGCTGGCGACCGCAGCCTGGGAGCTGGCGCAACGGCTGGGCGTCGCGTCGGTCGAGTTCCGCGGCGGCGCCGCCCCGCCCGGATGGGCGCTGGACGAGACCAGTTACCTGGGCTTTGCGCGCCCGCTCGCCGCCGACGACGATGGCGAGCTGAAGGCGATCCCGCGCAAGCAACGCGCGGAGGTGCGTCGGGCCGAGACCTTCGCGCTCGGCGTAGAGATCGGCCGCACGCCGCGCGACCTCCAGGCGCATTACCGCGTCTATGCCGAGTCGGTCCGCAACCTCGGCACGCCGGTCTTTCCGGCCCGCCTTTTCAGGTCTGTTATCAACATGATGGACGCCGATATTCTCACCGTCACGTTGCGCGGAGAGCCCGTTGCGAGCGTGCTGAGCCTGTACCATCAGGGCGTCGTCTACCCCTATTGGGGCGGCGGCACCGCGGCGTCGCGGGCGGTGCGCGCGCACGACCATCTCTACTTCTCCTTGATGCGGCATGCCCGCGAACGCGGTTGCACCCGCTTCGACTTCGGCCGCTCCAAGGCGGGGACGGGGGCGGCCGCCTTCAAGAAGAATTGGGGGTTCGAGCCCCGGCCGCTGGTCTATGCGCGCCGCGATGCCGGCGCCCCGCGCACCGTGAACCCGCTCGACCCGCGCTATGCAAGGATGGTCGCGACGTGGAAGCGGCTGCCGCTCTGGCTCGCCAATCTGGCGGGGCCGATGATCTCGCGCGGCCTCGGATGAGCGAGCTGCTGTTCCTCGCGCATCGGGTGCCGTTTCCGCCCGACCGCGGCGACAAGATCCGCGGCTTCCACATCCTCCGCCATCTCGCGGCGCGTCACCGGGTGCATCTGGTCGCCTTCGCCGACGAGATCGCGGACCGACACCCGCCCGCCGCCTTCAGCGATCCGCTCGCCAGCTGCACGATCATCCCGCGCACCAAGGCCAATGCGATCGCCGGGATCCAGGCCCTGGCGAGCCGCCGCCCGATCTCGCTCGCCGCGTTCGATCATCCCGCGATGCACGAAGCGATCGCGCGCACCCTCGCCGAACACCCGATCGCCGCGGTGCATTGTTACTCGGGTCAGATGGCGCAATATCTACCGCGGCGATTGCCTGCAGTAATGGACTTCGCCGACGTCGATTCGGCGAAGTTCGAGCAACTTGCGACCGGATCCCGCCAGCCTATCGCATGGTTGCTCCGGCGCGAGGCGCGGCTGCTCGCGGCGTTCGAACGCGGCGTCGCCCGCGCGGTTACCGCCAGCCTGTTC
The DNA here is from genome assembly GCA_035537395.1 of Sphingomonas sp. Taxonomy (GTDB): domain Bacteria; phylum Pseudomonadota; class Alphaproteobacteria; order Sphingomonadales; family Sphingomonadaceae; genus Sphingomonas. The sequence continues at coordinate 7,403 of DATLME010000145.1, forward strand.
GTCACCGACGCCGAAGCCGCCTTGTTCCGCGAGCGCGGTGGCGAGGGGAGGGTCCTGGCGGTCGAGAACGGCATCGACGCGGTCTTCTTCGGTCCGGGGGCGGCGTTCGCGCCCGTCGACGCCGCACCGCCGCTGATCGTCTTCACCGGCCAGATGGACTATCGCCCCAATGTCGATGCGGTGACCGCATTCGTCCGCGATACCTTGCCCAGGGTGCAGGCCACGCACCCGGACGCGCGGTTCGCGATCGTCGGTCGCGCACCCACCGCCGCGGTGCGGGCGCTCGCCGGCCGCTCGGTCGTCGTGACCGGCGCGGTCGACGACATCCGCGGCTGGCTTGCCGCCGCCACGGTCTGCGTCGCCCCGCTCGCGGTTGCGCGCGGCATCCAGAACAAGGTGCTCGAGGCGATGGCGATGGCGCGCCCGGTGGTCGCCTCGGAGGCTGCCGCCGAGGGCATCGATCATGGCGGCACGATCCTCGTCGCAGCCGACGCCGACGCGCAGGCCGGCGCAATCGCGGCGCTGCTCGACGATCCCGCCGCCGCCGCCCGGCAGGGGCAGGCGGCACGCGCACGCGTGCTGGCGCGCTACGACTGGGCGGCGCGCCTCGCCGCGCTCGACTCGCTCACCCGGTGACGATCGCGCTTCGACCCGCGAGCGTCGTCCGCCCGGCAAGCCCGTGGGTACGGCATTGCACCGCGCTCGCGCTGGCCGCGGCGACGATCCTCCTGCTGTACCGCACCGACGCGGCGAAACTGGCGTCGCTGCTGTGGACCAGCACCAATTTCGGGCACTGCCTGTTCATCCCGCCGGTCGTCGGCTGGCTGGTCTGGATCCGCCGCGCCGAACTGAAGCGGATGACACCCGCCGCGTGGTGGCCGGGCGCCGCGCTGCTCGCGACCGGTGGCGCCGCGTGGCTGGTCGGCGACGCCGCGACCGTCACCTTCGCCCGCCAGTTCGGCCTCGTCGTCATGCTCCAGGGCGCGGTCGTGACCCTCCTCGGCCCGCATGTCGGGCGAGCATTGCTCTTTCCGCTGGCCTACGCGCTGTTCGTCGTGCCGTTCGGCGAGTGGATCGAGCCCTGGCTCCAGGCCGCCACCGTGGCACAGGTGATGCCCCTGCTCCGGCTCGCCGGGGTTCCGGCGACGGTCGACGGCGTGTTGATCCACGCCGGACGCTATTATTTCGAGGTCGCCGAAGCCTGTTCGGGCGCCAAGTTCGTGCTCGCGATGATCGCGTTCGCCGCACTTGTCGCGCATGTCTGCTTCGTCTCCAACCGGCGCCGCGCCGCGTTCCTGGCGGCCGCGATCGTCGTGCCGATCCTCGCCAACGGCGTTCGCGCGTTCGCGACGATCTATGCCGCGCATCTCACCTCGGTCGAGGCGGCGACCGGGCTCGACCACATCGTCTATGGCTGGCTGTTCTTCGGCCTGGTCATGGCGACGCTGCTCGCGCTCGGCTGGCGCTGGTTCGACCGCGCGCCCGATGCGCCCGCCTTCGACCCCGTCACGCTGCCGGCTCCGCTCCGCCACCGGATCGCCCCGGCCGCTGCGTTCCTGCTGGTCGCCGCGGTCGCCGCCGCCTTCCCCGCATGGAGCGGCGCGACGGCGCTGCGGCGCCACGATGTGCCACCGCGGATCGACCTGCCCGCGGTACCTGGCTGGACGCGGGCGCCGCTGAGCACCCGCGCGCCCTGGCAACCCTGGTACCCCGGCGCGGATCATTACCTGTTCGGCCGTTACCGGGACACGCACGGCACGGCGGTCGACGTCGCGATCGCGCTTTTTGGCCACCAGCGGGAGGGCGCCAAGCTCGGCGCCTTCGGCACCGGCGTCCTGCGCGAAGAGGATCGCTGGGTCCGCGTCGAGGATCTCCCGCCGATCGCGGGCGGCGCGGCGGTCCGGCTGGTCGCCGCCGGGCCGGTCGAGCGCGTGGTCGTCAGCTGGTATGGCGTCGGCGGCGTGATCACCGCGGATCCCCGTCGCGTGAAGCTGGAAACGCTGCGCACCCGGCTGTTCGGCGGGTCCGAGCGCGCGGTCGCGATCCACCTGTCCGCCGAAGTCGTTCCCGGAAGCGACCCGCGGCTCGCGATCCGGCGCCTGTCGGCCGCGCTCGGGCCGCTCGACACGCTGGCGGACCGTGCGCGCTCAGCCGCCGAGGGCGTTGACCCAGCGATCGAACAGATCCGGCCATAGCGAGGCAGGAAAGCTCCGGGGCAGCCGCGCACCGAAGCCATGCCCGCCCTTCTGGAAGATGTGCGCCTCGACCGGGATCGCCGCGGCACGCGCCGCTCCCAGCATGTCGAGGCTGTTGAACACCGGCACCGTCGCGTCGTCCTCGGCATGGACGATGAACAGGGGCGGGGTCGTCGCGGTGATCCTGCGATCGGCGGCATAGCGCCGCTCGAGCGCGGGATCGGGCACCGGGCCGAGCAGGTTGGCGCGCGATCCGCCATGACTGCGCCCGGGATCGACGTTCGATACCGCATACATCAACCCGGCAAAGGCAGGACGCGCCGACTGGCGATCGGCTGCGTCCACTGCGCGGTAGACCGGGGTGGCATGTAGCGTTGCGAGCGACGCCGCGAGATGTCCGCCGGCCGAGAACCCCAGCACCCCGAGCTTCGCCGGATCGACCGCGTAGCGCCGTGCCTCCGCGCGGATCAGCCGTAACGCTCGCTGCGCATCCTGGAGCGGGACATTGGCACGATCGCTCCAGCCCTCGGCGGGCAATCGGTAGTTGAGGACGAAACAGGTGATGCCGCGCGCGTTGAGCGCGCGAGCGACGTCGATGCCCTCGCCGCGCAGCGACACGAAGGAATAACCGCCCCCGGGGATGACGAGCACGCCGCGCCCATCGGGGCGGGGTGCGCGAAAGACCCCGAGGTCGGGCTGGGCGGTGCCGCGCATCCAGATGTCGCGATACTCGCCCGGCTTGCCGGTGATCTGCGGCGCCGGTCGCGGCAGCGTGGCAGGCGCGCCCGGGGGCAGGCCGTGCCACAAGGCGATGCGTTCGCCCGGCGGCCAGCTCGGGATAAAGCCCGCGGCCGGAACCTGCTGCGCGCGCAGCGCCGACGGCGAGGCGGCGGCGCCGGCGGAAAGGA
>DATLME010000146.1:0-15603 GCA_035537395.1 Sphingomonas sp.
GACAGCCCGCCATAGCTGGTGCGGCCCTGGAGCCAGGCATCGGGGATGGTGCCGCGAAACCCGCCCTCGATCGGCTCGAGTGCGTCGATGATCGCCTTCAATCCGGTCATGCCGCCCCCGTTGCCGTCAGTCGATCGCGCAGCTCGCGCTTCAAAACCTTGCCGATCGCGCTGCGCGGCAGTTCGTCGGCACGGTGCAGCGCCGCCAGCCGCTGGGTCTTGCCGACCTGTGCGTTGAACCAGGCGAGGATCGCGGCATCGTCGTCGCCAGCGCCGTCGCGCGGGACGTAGAAGCCGACCGGGGTCTCGCCCCAGGCCTCGGAAGGCGCGCCGACCACGGTGCAATCGGCAACCGCCGGATGCTGCGCCAGCACCGCTTCGAGATCGGATGGATAGATGTTGAACCCGCCCGAGATGATCAGGTCCTTCTTGCGGTCGAGCAGGACAAGAAACCCGTCCTCGTCGAAGCGCCCGACATCGCCGTGCCGGATGTAGCGATGGCCGTCCGCGTCGAACCATTCGGCCTCGCGTGTCGCGCCTTCGCGGCCGTGATATCCGGTCATCATCGTCGGCGACCGCCCGACCACTTCGCCCATCCCGCCCGAGGGGACCTCAACGCCGTCCTCGTCGATCAGCTTGATGACATGCCCCGGCAGCGGACGACCGACAGTGTGGAGCTTGGTCGGGAACTCGGTCGCGTTGAGCCCGGTCGACGCGCCGCCCTCGGTCATGCCGTAATATTCGAGCAGGATCCCAGGCCAGCGCGCGACGACATCGGCCTTCAGCGCGGCCGCGAACGGCGCGCTCGTGCTGGTCTTGAGACGGAAGCTCGCGAGGTCGAACGAGTCGAAATCCGGGAGCGCCATGATCCGTTGATATTGCACCGGCACCAGCATCGTGTGGGTGGCGCGGTGGCGCTCCGCGAGCTCGAGGAAACGGCGTGCGTCGAACTTCTTCATCAGCACCGCGGTGCCGCCCCAGCCGAGCGTCGGCAGGAAGCTGACCAGCGTGGTGTTGGAGTAAAGTGGCGTGGCGAGCATCGTCACGGCTTCGTCGAAGCCGGCGGCGGCGTTGCGCGAGATATGTGCCCAGCGCATCGCGTGGCTCTGCACGATACCCTTCGGGGTGCCGGTGGTGCCCGAGGAATAGATGATGTTGAAGCCGTCGCCAGGCGCAATCGAGACCGGTGCCGGCGTGGCGCCCACCGGGGCGAGCCACGCGTCAAGATCCTGGTCGAGCCGGATCCGGCGCGCCGACGAATCCTGGTCGGCGAGCGCCGCTGCATTCTCGGCGTCGAGAAACACGATCGGCGCGGCGCAATCCGCGATCATCGCCGCGATCGCCGCGGCGGTCGCCGAGGGCGCGATCGGGGTCGCCACACAGCCGGCGCGCAATGCACCGAGGAACACGCAACCGTAATCGACCGACGGCGAAGCCACGATGGCGATCGCGCTGCCGACCGCAACGCCGTCGCGTTGAAGTGCCGCTGCGATCCGATCCATCCGCGCGTCGAGCGCGGCATAATCGATCTGACCGGCATCGTCGGCGATCGCGATACGGGCGCCGCGCTCGCGACCATGCGCGGCGATCAGGTCGGGCAGCGTCGCGAAGTCGGTCGCGAGCATTTCGGCGGCGGTCGTCATCGTCGCATCGCTAGGCGAACCGCTTCGCGAATGCCATACGCGATCTTCGAAAACGGTAAATCCGCCAAGGAGAGAGTGTCCCCATGCTGTTCTACGATAGCGTCAATCCCGCACCCAATCCGCGCCGGGTGCGGATCTTCCTGGCGGAGAAGGGGCTGCGCGTGCCGATGGCGCAGGTCTCGATCCCGCACGGCGAGCACAAGGGCCCCGACTTTCTCGCGGTGAACCCGTACGGCCAGACTCCGGCGCTTGCGCTCGACGACACCAGCGTGCTCACCGAAAGCATCTCGATCTGCCGCTATTTCGAGGCGCTGCACCCGGAGCCGCCGCTGTTCGGCAACGATGCGAAGAACATTGCCGAGGTCGACATGTGGACCCGGCGCGTCGAGCTGCGGCTGATGACCCCGCTCGGGCTGGTCTGGGCTCATACCCATCCGTTCACCGCCCGCGTGGTGAAGCCGCAATACAAGGAATTCGGCGAAAGCCAGCGGCCCCGGGTCGCCGCGGCGATGGCCGAATTCGACCGTGCACTGCGTCATCGCGACTGGCTCGACGGCGAGCGCTACACCATTGCCGACATCGTGTTGCTCACCACCATCGACTTCGCGGCTTTCGTCGGGATCCCGATGCCCGAGGATTGCACGGCACTGAGGGATTGGCACGACCGCGCCAGCGCCCGTCCGAGTGCGCAGGCATGAGCGCCGCGATGGAGGGCTCGGTGGCGATCGTCACCGGCGGCGGCACCGGGATCGGTGCGTCGGTCGTGCGCCGCCTCGCCGCGCGCGGGGTGCGTTGCGTGATCAACTATGCGCACAGCCGAGAGGAGGCCGAGGCGCTCGCCGCAGAGCTCGGCGGTGGCGCGATCGCGGTGCAAGCCGACATCGTCGACGATGCGGCGTGTCGTGCGCTCGTCGACGCCGCACGTGACGCGTTCGGCAGGCTCGATTTCCTCGTCAACAATGCCGGCCGCACCAAATATGCCAATCACGAGGATCTCGATGCACTGGATGCCGAGGATTTCGTCGACATCTACCGGCTGAACACGATCGCGCCGTTCCAGATGGTGCGCGCCGCGGCCCCCGTCATGCGGGAGAGCGACATGGCGGCGGTCGTCAACGTCGCGTCGGTCGCGGGCGTTTTCGGGATCGGTTCGTCGGTGGCCTATGCCGCGTCGAAGGGCGCGCTGGTGACGATGACCAAAAGTCTCGCGAGAGTGCTGGCGCCAGCGATCCGCGTCAACGCGGTGGCTCCGGGCTATGTCGGCACCGGCTGGTTCGAGAAGCGGCTGGGAAGCGAGGCGTTCGCGCGCCTCAACCAACGGATCGCGGCTGCAACGCCGATGCAGATGGCCGCGGGGGCGGACGACATCGCGGGGCCGATCGAGATGCTGCTCGACCCGATGAGCCGCGTGATCACGGGCGAGACTCTGCTGCTCGATGCCGGCGCCCATCTCGACATCGGCCTGTCGCGCCGACCGGGCAAGGAAAACTGACGGTCGCGGCGGCGACCGCTTCGGCTCCGCTATAAGTCACTGATGCGTCGACAATCGGCGCGTATGGTGCGGGACGGGATCGATATATGATGCTTCGCATGCGGGTACGGATCGGTGCCGCGGCGTTGATCGGGCTGCTCTGCGTCGGCGCGTTGCTGGCGTCGTGGCGGATCGACACGATCAGGATCGGCGGCCCGCTGCAAACCCGGCTGCAACAGGCGTCCGACCTGATCGCCGACATCCTGCCGCCGCCGGCCTATGTCATCGAAAGCTATCTCGAGGCGACGCTGCTGGTGAACGATCCGGGCAGCTATGCCGAGCATGCGGCGAACCTCGCCCGGCTGCATCGCGACTATGACGCGCGGCATGTCTACTGGCTGGAGTCGGACCTCGATGCGACGCTGAAGCGGGCGATCACCGCCGACACGCACGCACCGGCGCAGCTGTTCTGGCGCGAGCTTGAACGGCGCATGCTCCCCGCGGTACGCGCCGGCGACGCGACGGCGGCCCGTGCGAGCTATGTACGGCTGACCGCGGCCTATGCGGCGCATCGCAGCGCGGTCGACCGGACCGTAACGCAGGCCGTGGCAGCGCAGCAGGCGCTCACCGCGCAGGCGGGCAGCGCGTTGCGCTCTGCCATCGCCATTCTCGTTGCGCTGGCACTAGCGATCATCGCAGTGGCGCTGGTTTCGGCTTTCTACCTGTTGCGCCGCTTCGTCGTTCCGCTCGGAGACATGGCGAGCGCCACCACGACGCTCGCCGCCGGCGGCACGTGCGCGGTGCCGCATCTCGGCCGGCCGGACGAACTCGGCACGCTGGCCGTGGCAGTGGACCGGTTCCGCCGGGCCGCGACCGATCGGCAGCTCGAGGATGCCCGGGCGGCGGCCGAGCAGCAGGCGGTCGCCGCGGTGCTGGCGGAGTCGCTGCAGGCGATGGCGGCGGGCGATCTTTCCGCGGAGGCGACCGCGCCGTTGCCGCCGCAGCACCGCGCGATCGGGCGCGATCTCGACACCGCGATCGTTCGGCTGAGCGACATGATCGAGGCGGTGGTCGACAGTAGCGGGCATATCGACACCGCTTCCGCGGAGATCGCGGCGGCGGCGGAGGATCTCGCCGGTCGCACCCAGCGGGGTGCCAGCGAACTCGAGCAGACCGCGCGCGCGCTGGGCGAGGTCGATACCCGGCTGAAGGCGACGACGCGGCTGTCGACGGACGCAGCCGATCGTGCCGGCCGGACCAACGCGACCGTCGGGGCGGGGCGCGACAGCGCGCGCGGCGCGGTCGCCGCGATGGAGCGGGTGTCGGGTAGCGCCGAGGGCATCGACGAGGTGATCGGCGGGCTGGACAAGATCGCGTTCCAGACCCGCGTGCTCGCGATGAATGCGGCGATCGAGGCAGGGCGAGGCGGCGAGGCGGGGCGGGGCTTCGCGATCGTCGCGGATCTGGTCGGCGCGCTCGCGATCCGGGCCGAAGCCGAGGCGCGGCAAGCGCGCGACCGGCTCACGGTGACCCAGCGCGACATCGTCGTCGCGGTCGGGGCGGTGGCGGATGTCGATGCGGCGCTGGTGGCGATCGCGCAGGACATCGACGAGGTGCAGACGATGCTCGGCTCGATCGCGCGCGACAATCGCGCGCAATCGGCGAGCTTCTCCGACGTCGCCGGCACCGTCGCGACGATGGACCGCACCACGCAGCAGAATGCGGCGATGGTCGAGCAGACCAGTGCAGCGGCTCGGCGGCTGGCGGAGGAGGTCGGCGCGCTGGTGCGGCGCACCGCCGCGTTCCGGACCCGGCGGGCTGCGGCAGTACCGGCCGAGCGGCTGGCGGCGTCGGTGGCGGCCTAGGCCCGACCTTCCTCGCGAACCACCGGGACCCGGCGCAGGACGAACGCGACGATGATCGCGAGCGCGGCGGCGGCCATGATGCCGGCGAGGAGGAACGCGGCGCCGGCGAAGCCGCGCTCGGTCCCGGCCGCGAGCGACTGGCTGAGCAGCAGCGGCCCGACGATTGCAGCGATGCTCGACATGCTCGCGATGCCGCCCTGCAGCGCGCCCTGCGCACTGGCGTCGACCATGCGCGACAGCAGCGCGTTCGTCGCCGGGAAGACGAACCCCTGGAACGCGCCCGCGACGAAGATCGCGTAGACCATCCAGCCCTGGGTGACGAAGGCGAGGGCGGTGTAGGAGAGCGCTCCCGCAGCGAGCCCGACGACGACGGTGGCGCGCTCGCCGAGGCGGTCGATCGCGCGGCCGGTCAACGCGAGCTGGACGATCGTCATGCACATCCCGGTGAAGGCGAGCGACCACCCGATCGCGGCCGCGTCCCAGCCGAGCCGGATCGTCGCCCAGAACGACCATGTCGCGGGGTAGACCATGTGCGCGAGCTGCCAGAGGAACCACGCGCCGAGCAGCGCGGCGGCGTTGCCGGCGGCGAATAGCGGCCTGAACGCGCCGACGATGTTCGCGGCGCGCCAGTCGAACGCGCGCCGGTGCTCGGGCGCCAGGGTTTCGGGCAGCGCGACCAGCATCGCCACCGCGTTGATCGCGGCGAGCAGCGCGGCGACGACGAACGGCGCGCGCGGTCCGAGATCCGCGAGCAGTCCGCCGATCGCCGGGCCGATGATGAAGCCGAGGCCGAATGCCGCGCCGATCAGGCCGAAGGTCGCGCCGCGCTTGTCCGGCGGGGTGACGTCGGCGAGCACCGCCATCGCCGGCGCATAGACCGCACCCGCGATCCCGGCGACCGCTCGCCCGACGAACAGCCACGCCAGCGTCGGCGCGACCGCCATCAGCGCATAGTCGAGCGAGAAGGCGAGCATCGATGCGATCAGCACGCGGCGGCGGCCGAAGCGATCGCCGAGGCTGCCCATGATCGGGCCGGCGACGAACTGCGTCGCGGCGAACAGCACCAGCATGTAGCCGGCGAGCCGCGCGGCGTCCTCGAGCCCGACGCCGCCGAGCTCGGTGATCAGCCGCGGCAGCACCGGGATGACGATCCCGAAGCCGATCGTGTCGATCAATACCGCGGCGAGGACGATCGGGACGGCACGGTGATGAAAGCGCAACGGCGGCTCCTTCTCGCGGGTTGCCGTCGATTAGCCGGGATTGGCTCGCGCGGATACGGCGCGCGATGCGGTACGCAATGCTTTGCATCCGGACGCGATCCGTTCTACAGAGTGGCCATACCCGATCTTCAGATTCGACGTTCAGGAGAGACCGCATGGCGACCGCCGCCGAACTCGACGCCCCGACCTCGCCGCTCGACAGCTTCCGGGCCGAGGTGCGCGAATGGCTCGCCGCGAACTTCCCCAAGTCGCTCGCGCACAAGGACAATGCGATGTCCGCGATCGACGGGCCGAGCGAGCCCAGCGCCGACGAGGCCGCGTGGCAGAAGGCGATGGGCGAGAAGGGCTGGGGCGTGCCGACCTGGCCGAAGCAATATGGCGGCGGCGGGCTCGAGCGCGACCAGGTCCGCGTGCTCCAGGAAGAGATGGGCCGGATCGGCGCCTGGAACCCGATCGGCGGCATGGGCGTCATGATGTTCGGGCCGACGTTGCTGGAATATGGCACCGAGGCACAGAAGCAGGAACATATCCCCAAGATCGCGACCGGCGCTGTGCGCTGGTGCCAAGGTTATTCCGAGCCGGGCGCCGGTTCGGATCTTGCCTCGCTGCAGATGTTCGCCGAGGACAAGGGCGACCATTACGTCGTCAACGGGCAGAAGACGTGGACGTCGGGCGGGCAGTGGGCGGACAAGTGTTTTGCCCTGGTCCGCACCGACAAGACGCAGAAGCATGCCGGGATCAGCTTCCTGCTGATCGACATGGACGCCGAGGGCGTCGAGGTGAAGCCGATCCGGCTGATCTCGGGCGCATCGCCGTTCTGCGAGACGTTCTTCACCAACGTGAAGGTGCCGAAGGAGAACCTCGTCGGGCAGGAAGGCCAGGGCTGGACGATCGGCACCCGGCTGCTCCAGCACGAGCGTTCGAGCCTGTCGGGCGGCGGCGGCAGCGCCGGGCGGATGATGGCGGGCAAGCCGGTCAGCGCGCTGGCCAAGGAATATCGCGGCGAGACCGACGGCAAGATCGCGGACAGCGATCTGCGGATGCGGATCGTCCGTCACGAGATGGACACGCGCGCCTTCATGCTGACGCTGCGGCGTGCCGCGCTCGACGCCAAATCGAACCAGGGGCCGTCGGCGGCGACATCGATCATGAAGAACGTCGGCGCACGGATCACCCAGGACAAGGCCGAGCTCGGCGTCGAGATCATGGGCATGAACGGGGTCGGCTGGGAAGGCGAGGGCTTCAGCGAAGCCGAGCTGAGCCAGACCCGCACCTGGCTGTGGGGCAAGGCGGTGTCGATCTATGGCGGGTCGACCGAGATCCAGAACAACGTGATCGCCAAGCGCATCCTCGGGATGCTCGATCACCAATAGGTTGGAGAGAGGGGAGAGGCGGGAGGCCGGCGAGACCGGACCTCCTGCCATCCTTTCGACTGTGGGGAATTACCGATGGCCGTGCTGAACGACGAACAGACCATGCTGCGCGACATGGCGCGCGAATGGGCCGACAATGAATCACCCGTCAGCGCCTTTCGCAAGCTGCGGAACGCCGGCTCGGCGGAGGGCTTCGACACCGCGGCCTGGAGCGAGATCGGCCAGATGGGCTGGGGCGGGATCGTCATCCCCGAGGAGTTCGGCGGGTCTGCATTCGGCTATCTGTCGCTCGGGCTGGTCGTGGAACAGCTCGGCCGCAACCTCGCGGCCTCCCCGCTCGCCTCGACAGGGCCGGCGGCGACCGCGATCGTGATGGGCGCGTCCGATATCGCGAAGAACGATTGGCTGGCGCGGATCGCCTCGGGTGAAGTGATCGCGACGCTCGCGATCGACGAAGGTCCGATCCACGATCTCGGCAAGATCGCGACCCGGGTCGAAGGCGGCAGGCTGACCGGCACCAAGGAGTTCGTCGCCGAGGGCGACAGCGCCGGCGTTTTCGTGGTCGCGGCGACCGACGGCCTGTATCTGGTCGCGGGTGACGAAGGCGTGACCCGCGCGACCCGCAAGATGGCCGACACGCGAAGCCATGCGCAGGTCAGCTTCACGAATGCGCCGGCGGAGCGGCTCGGCGGCCCCGAACTCACCGCAGCCGTCGTCGATCGTGCGACCGCGGTGCTGTGCGCGGAGATGCTCGGGATGGCCGAGCAGGCGTTTTCGGTGACCAACGATTACCTCAAGACGCGCGTGCAGTTCGGCCAGCCGCTGTCGACCTTCCAGGCGCTGCAGCATCGCATGGCCAAGATGTTCACCGAGCTCGAGCTGATGCGCTCGGTGGTCGAGGCGGCACTCGAGGCGATCGACGCGGGGCGCTCCGACGTCGACCAGGCGGTGAGCCTCGCCAAGGCGGTCGGCGGCGAAACGCTCAAGCTGGTGAGCCGCGAGATGGTGCAGCTCCACGGCGGCATCGGCATGACCGACGAGCATGACGCCGGCCTGTACATGAAGCGTGCCGCGGTGCTCGAACCGATGTGGGGCAACGCCGCCTATCACCGCGAACGGTTTGCCCAACTCAACGGCTATTGAGCAACATCGGCTTTTGAACATCGGTTTCGGTCCGGGACGGACCGAGGGAAACATGCAACAGGTTTTCCGATAGATAGTGAACAGGCCGTTCGTACCTTGACGTCGGAACATAGCCGGGCTTTAGTCGAACGGAGGGTACGGAACCGTGAAGTGTTCCGGCCGTATGGGAGTGGATGAAATGGGGAAGCGGTACTTCTTGTCTGCGTGTGCCTTGTCGGTGCTTGCTGCAGCCAGCGCACAGGCGCAGGACGGTTCGGGGCAGACCGTTCCGGCGCCGGGCCAGACTACGGCAAGTGGGCAGGAGCAATCAACCGCTTCGCCATCTAGCGCACTCGACGGGCAGTCCGCGGACGAGGGCCAGACCTCGGCGGGCGACATCGTCGTCATGGCCCAGGGCCGCGCCCAGGCACTCGCCGACGTTCCGGTCGCCATCTCGGCCGTGAGCGGCGAGACGCTTGCGCTCTCCGGCGCCAACGACATCCGTCAGCTCAACCAGCTCGCGCCGTCGCTGCTGGTGTCCTCGACCGGCTCCGAAGCCAACGGATCTCCCCGTATTCGCGGCATCGGCACGGTCGGCGACAATCCGGGGCTGGAAAGCTCCGTCGTGGTGTTCATCGACGGCGTCTACCGTTCGCGGTCGGGCATCGGGCTGAACGAACTCGGTGAGATCGAGCGCATCGAGGTGCTGCGCGGTCCGCAGGGAACGCTGGGCGGTCGCAACTCGTCGGCGGGCTTGATCAGCATCGTTTCGAAGCGGCCCGAGTTCACGTTCGGTGCGACCGGCGAAGCGACTTACGGCAATTACGACTTCGTTCGCCTGGCAGGCGGCATCACCGGCCCGATTACCAAGACGATCGCTGCGCGCATCGACGGCGTCTATGTGGAGCGTGACGGCTTCTATAACGATCCGGCGAACAACACCCGCGTCAACGATCGCAACCGCTATTTCGTCCGCGGACAATTGCTGTTCGAGCCATCGTCGGACCTGAGCGTCCGCCTGATCGGCGACTACACCAACCGCAAGGAGCAGTGCTGCGCCGCGACCTATGTAGGCCGCACCGTCAATCCGGCGATCGGCAACCTCAACAACCTCGCGACGCCGTTGACCACCGGCCTGCCCAACGGCAACAACATCATCAACGTGTTGCGCGATCTCGGGCAGAATGTCGGCGCCTTCAACCAGGGCTATGATCGCACGATTTCGGTTACCCCGGGTCGCACCTATGCGGGCGAGGTCGAGGACTTCGGCTTTTCCGGGCAGATCGACTGGAACCTCGGCGGGGTCAAGCTGACGTCGATCACGGCTTATCGCGACTATAAGAGCGGACAGGGCTCCGATGTCGACTACGGCACCGTCGACATCCTGTACAATGCGAACAACGGCAACAACTTCCGCCAGTTCCAGACGTTTACGCAGGAAGTTCGCCTGCAGGGCAGCCTGTTCGACGACAAGCTCGACTGGCTGATCGGCGGATTCTACGCGGATGAGAAGTTCACCGGGCGCAGCAACCTGCGGTTCGGCACCCAATATGGCCGCTTCGCGACGTGCCGCGTGATCTCGGGTGGCGGTCTTGCAGGTCTATACTCGCCCAACAGCCCGAGCTGCGTGATCCCGGGCGTCGGCCAAGCAACGCTGACGGCCGCTGCCGGCCTCGACGTTGCACAGGGCTTCGCATTGCTCGACACGCTCAACGACAAGGGCTCGACTGCGGATCAATACAACCAGAAGAGCCGCAGCTTTGCCGCCTTCACGCACAACATCTTCCACCTCACGAACACACTCGATGTGACCCTGGGCCTGCGCTATACGAACGAGCGGAAGCGCTTTGGGGCCACTTTCGGGAACGACAACACCGTCTGCACGGGCTTGCAGAGCTCGTTGACCGGCGCCGCCGGAATTACCGCAGCGCAATTGGCGGCCAATCCTGCGCTCGCCACGCGTCGTGCGCTCGCGCAGGCGCTGATCGGCCTGGGTTGCCAGGGCAATTCGACCGCCGAACTGAATGGTGTCTCGATCGCCGACGAGCGCAAGGAAGACAAGTTCACCGGCACCGCGGTTCTTTCCTGGAAGCCGATCGACGATCTGCTCATCTACGGAAGCTTCTCGCGCGGCTATAAGGCGGGCGGGTTCAACTTCGATCGCTCGGCGTTGAAGGCACCGCTTCAGCCGACCGCAGCCGGGCTGACGACGACCTTCGCCGCACTCGGCGGGGCGCAGGCCCTGGTCAAGAACCTGCAGTTCGACCCCGAGACGGTGGACGCTTTCGAAATCGGCGCCAAATACGGGACCGGTCCGTTCACCCTGACCGTCGCGGCGTTCCGCCAGGAGTTCAAGAACTTCCAGCTGAACACGTTCGACGGCACCGTGTTCATCGTCCAGAACGTCAATGGCTGCTCCAGTTCGCTGAACGGCGCGGATGGCGACCAGAGCAAGTTTGCGGCTGCACCGAACTTCAACGCCGCTGCGGCAACGACCGGGGCGTGCCCCGCAAGCGACGTCGGCTATGGCGTCGTCTCGCAGGGTGTCGAGCTGGAAGCACAGCTGGTGCCGGCGCGCGATTTCCGCGTCGGGCTCGGCCTGACCTATGCCGACACCAAGTACCGCGACAGCATCGTCGGCAACTCGTCGGGCGCACCTCTCAACCAGGCGCTGCGCAAGCTGCCCGGCGACAACCTGTCGAACGCGCCGCAGGTGGTGACCACCGCCTCGGCCGCCTGGACGCCGTCACTGGGTGGCTCGGGTCTGTCGGCATTGTTCTACGCCGACACGCGCGTCACGAGCGACTACAACACCGGTTCGGACCTGTTTCCGCAGAAGGAGCAGGATGGCTTCGCGGTGGTAAATGCCCGGGTCGGTCTGCGCGGGCCGAGCGAGGCGTGGTCGGTCGAGCTCTGGGCGCAGAACCTGCTCAACCAGAACTACGCACAGGTCGCATTCAATTCGCCGTTCCAGGAAGGTGCCGCAACCGCTGCATTCCAGGATCCGCAATATCCGGGCGGTCGCCAGATCTTCTCGCAGTTCCTGGCCGAGCCACGCACCTATGGCGTGACCTTGCGCGGCAAGTTCTGATGAATGACGGGCGGCGCCGGTGATCCGGTGCCGCCTTCGCCGAGTTTGGCGGTATGGTGCGTAGATGTGAGTAAGCGATGACCGACGCCGCCGCACCTGCGCCCACGACCGCGACCCTGGCGATGAACCGGCGGGGCGTCACGCTGACGCTGCTGACCACCGCCTATTTCTTCAGCTATATGGACCGGCAGATCCTGGCGATCCTGCAGGAGCTGATCCGCAAGGACCTGCTGCTGAGCGACACCCAGCTCGGCCTGCTCGCGGGTTTCGCGTTCGCGATCTTCTACGCGACGCTCGGCATTCCCGTTGCCCGGCTCGCGGACCGTGGCAACCGCGTCAATATCATCGCGATCGCGCTCGCGCTGTGGAGCATGATGACCGCGGTCTGCGGGCTGGCGCAGAACTTCATCCAGTTGCTGTTGGCGCGGATCGGAGTCGGGGTCGGGGAGGCGGGATCGAGCCCGCCGAGCCATTCGATCATCGCCGACCTCTATCCACCCGAAAAGCGCGCCGGGGCGATGGGGATCTATTCGCTGGGCGTCGTGCTCGGAACAGCGTTCGGAACGATGATCGGCGGTACCGTCGCGCATCTCTATGGCTGGCGGGTCGCGATGTTCACGGTCGGGCTGCCCGGGATCGCGCTGGCGATCCTGGTCAAGCTGTTCGTGGTCGAGCCGCCGCGCGGCATGTCCGACGCGAAGCCCGGCGTGGTCGAGGAGCGAGGTCCCATCCCGCCGCTCGGCGAAGGCTTCCGGACGATGCTGGCGAGCGGCCCGGCGTTCAACCTGGTGATGGGCGTCACGATCACCTCGCTGATCGGCTATGGCCATGCAGCCTTCGGGCCGAGCTTCCTGCAACGCTCGGTCGGGCTGTCGATGATCGACGTCGCGCGTTACGTCGCGCCGGTGGGCGCTGTGTGCGGGACGATCTCGGCGGTGGGTGGAGGCTGGCTGGCCAACAAGGTCGCGGCGCGCTGGGGGCTGCATGCGCAGGCCTGGCTGGTACTCGCGCTGAAATGCGTCGGGCTGCCGCTGTCGTTCATGTTCTACTTCTCGACCGATCCCTATGTCGCGATCCCGCTTTACTGGCTCTCGGTGCTGTTCATCAGCAGCTATCTCGGGCCGACATTCGCGCTGATCCAGGGGCTGGCGCCGCTCAGGATGCGCGCATTGTGGGCGGCGGTGACGCTGCTGGTGATCAACCTCGTCGGCCTCGGCCTGGGGCCGACCGCGATCGGGGTGATCAGCGACCTGCTGCGGCCGGCGTTTGGCGAGGATTCACTGCGTTACGCGATGCTGACCTTCGCGGCGGCGACGCCTTGGGCGCTGTGGCATTACTGGCGGGCGGGGCAGTTGCTCAAGCGCGCAGGGTCCTGACGGCGGCGGCGGCGCGGATCAGCGCTGCAATTCGAGGAGCGCCCAGTTCGTGCCCGACATGCCGCGGGCGTGGCCGACCAGAATCGACGCGTAGCGCCGGCCGCAGCGGGTGCCGGCGACGGGCAGGTCTTCGCCCCTGAAGCGATCCACGAACAGGAACCGCGGCGCGGGGCAATCCTGGTCGGGAATGGTGAGGCGATAGGCGGCGGCGGCGGCGCCGACCTCGATCATCGCGCGGCCCGTCTCGCGGTCGAGCAACATCGCGGTGCCGCCGGGCTCGCGTGCGGCCATGGCGCGGATCGCGGGGGAAGGGTCGCCGCGCAGGTCGGAGACGAGATCGGCATCGCCGAGCAGCGCGCCGACCGAGAAGCACAGCAGCATCGCGCCGCCGAGCCATCGCCGCCAGCCGTGTCGTTCGAGAGCGCCGGACGCCAACTCGGCGAGCATCAGCAGGAGCGCTACGCTCGCCAGGAGAAAGTAGCGAGCATTGCCGACGTTTGCCGCGTGCAACAGGCCGATGCCAGTGGGGAAGGCGAGTATCGCGATCCAGTAGAAGATCGTCCGCGATGCCAGCACGCTTCTTGCCAGCAGCAAGGCGATGAGCGGGACCAGCAGAAGCCACAGGGACAGAACCGGCAGGCCGATCGTGAAGCCGACCAGTTCGATCAATCCGCGCAACAGCATCCGGATCGAGAACGGCTGGTAGCCGCCGAATTGGAAGCCCGTGCCGCTGGCGTAGGCGGCGCCGCCGATGATCGCGAGGATCGCTGCGACGCCGAGGAGCGCCGGGGCGAACAGCCTTGCGGTCTGCTGCAGCGCCTGGACGATCGACGTCCGGCGGCAGAGCGCGAAGAAGACCCAGCCGACCAGCGCCAGGCAGGCGAACAACATCGTCAGCTGGGACAGCACACCCAGCGTGAAGCACCAGGCGAGGTGTCGCCTGATGCTCGCGGTCGGTGCGTCGCCCAGCCAGCGATCGACCAGCAGGATCGCGAACAACAGGCACAGCAGCATCGACGCGTAACCCCGCGCCTCCGAACCGTAGGTGACCATGACAGGCGAGATCGCGAAGGCGGTCGCGGTCAGCAGCGATGCCAGCAAGCCCCTGCTCGCGGCGATGCGGGCGGCGACCCAGATCGTCGCGGTGCCGCACAGGATCGCCGGCAGCCGCACCAGCATCGGCGGCGCCCCGAAGCCGACCACGTGCATCCACAGGCTGTTGAGATGATGGTTGTTGTCGTGATTGATCCTGAGGAAGACGCCGAGCGGCGTGCCGGCATCGTGGACGAGCTTCGCCGACCAGGCCTCGTCGAGCCAAAGACCGCCCCGTGCGGCGGCGATCCGAAGCGCGAGACCGAGGAGGATGATGACGGGCAGGGCCCAACGATCGAGCTGTCGATCAAGCATATCGCCGGTCATCGCGCGGACGTATCAGCCGAGCGCGCGATCGTCGAACAGGCCGTAGAGCAGCGTCGACGCGTACATCGCGATCGCGCGGTCGCGGGGCATCGTGCCCGCCCATTTGCGCATGTCGAACGCGGCGTTCTGGAGCGCCATCAGCGTCTGGGCGGCGATCAGCGAATCCACTGGGCGGATCGACCCTTCGGCGACGCCGTCCATCATCGTGCCCGCGAACCGCCGCGCGATCCGGTTCGAGCGATCGACCATCGCGGTGCGGACATTGCCGGGCAGGCCGCTCAGCGCGGTCGTGCGGAGGAGCGGCGCGCGCTCGGCGAACTGGATGTCGAGCAGCGTCGCGATCGTGCTCGACAGCCGCTGCCAATGGGTGCCGCCGAGGTCGTCGGCGAGGCGTTGCGCGCCGGTGATCGTGTCGAAGCTGCGCTTGTAGCAGGCGATCACCAGATCGTCCTTGGCGTCGAGGTGGTGGTAGAAGCTGCCCTTCGTTACGTTGAGTTCGGAGGCGATCCGCTGGACCGATGCGCCGCGATAGCCGAGCTCGTTGATCAGCCGCGTCGCCGCCAGCAGGAACGCGGCGCGCCCGGGCTCGGACTCGTCGTGATCGAGCACCAGCATGGTCGGCGCCCAGTCCGCGCCGGGGCCCGCAATGCCGTGCTCGAACACGTCCATCATCTTGGCTTCGCAGCGGTCATATTGATCGGGTTCGTAGCGGGTCAGCCAGACCGGCAGCCAGAAGGTGTTTTCGAGCAGGACATGCGCGCGCGCGCCGTAGAGATCGGTCTGTGCACGGTTCCTGGTATCGCCCCAGAGCCGGCGGGTGCGGCGGAACACCTCGCGCCAGCCGTTCATCAGCCGAGCGCGATTGGGATCCTCGGTGGCGCGGAGGTCCGAGAGGATCGCCATCGGGCGCTCCTGGCCGAGCCGCACCCGATCGAGCCGCGCCATGTTGAGCGCGATGTAGCGGCGAACGCGTTCCTGCGGGGTCTTCTGCTCCATCGCGGTGTCGAGCATGACCAGCAGGTAA
>DATLME010000147.1:0-6754 GCA_035537395.1 Sphingomonas sp.
TCGAGCTGATCGACGGAGAACTCGAACGTATGGCTCCCCCCCTAGGCGGCCATGCCGCGCGCCAGTCCGAAGTGGGCGGGCTGTTGTGGCAAGTCGCCCGGGCGGCGGGCCTCTTCAGCCTCGTCGAAATGGGCATCCAGATCGACGACTACTCGGTGCTGGTCTGCGATGTCGCGTTGGCCCGCTCCCCTGTCGACGTCGACGGTCTTGCCGATCCTGCGACGCTGCTTCTGGTTGTCGAGATCGCGGAAACGACGCTGCTCCGCGACATGGGGCTGAAACGCGCCGCCTACGCTGCCGCGGCGATCGCGGAATATTGGGTCGTCGACGGCAAGCGCAGCGTCGTCCACGTGCATCGCGAACCGGTTGAGGGTGACTATGCCTTCATCACCACCGTGCGCTTCGGCGAACCGCTGGCGGTGCCCGGCACCGGATCGTCGATCACGATCGGATGACCTCCGTCACTGCCAAGCCGCGCGTGTCGCGTGCGGCGATGCTCTTGGGGTTTGCCGGGCTCCTGCCGCAATTCTTTGCGGTGATGCTGATCGCGCTCGGCGGCGGCGTCACCCGTCTGGTCGCATTGCCGGTCGCGCTCGCCTATCCGTTGATCATCCTCAGCTTCCTGGGCGGAATCTGGTGGGGGTTCGCGGTACGCCGCACCGATGGTCAGGGCGGGCTCGCCGCGGTTGCGGTGCTGCCGAGCCTCGTCGCGATGGCGCTCGTCGGGCTCTATGCCGCGACCGCGCGGATCGAATGGACCCTGGTCGGCACCGGAGTCGCGCTGCTGCTCACGCTGCTGGTCGATCGCCATCTGGTCGCCACCGGGGACGCCCCCGCCGATTGGATGCGCCTGCGGGTACCGTTGTCGGTCGGGCTCGGCGGGCTGACGATCGTCGCGGGTTGGCTCGTCCGCTAAGGCAGCATTACGCCGCCTTGCGAAGCTCGAGCCGGCCCCAGATCTCGACCAGCGCCTCGGTCAGTTCGCGCATCATGTCCGCGGTGTGTGCCGGACCGGGGGTGAAGCGCAGCCGCTCGGTACCACGCGGCACCGTCGGGTAATTGATCGGCTGCACGTACACGCCATATTCGGCGAGCAGCACGTCGCTGATCTTCTTCGCCTTCACCGGATCGCCGACCATCACCGGCACGATATGGGTATCGCCCATCATCACCGGCAGCCCGGCATCGTCGAGCATCGCCTTCAGCATCGTCGCGGCGGCTTGCTGACCCTCGCGCTCGATGCTCGACTCCTTCAGGTGGCGAACGCTAGCCAGCACGCCCGCAACCAGCACCGGCGACAGGCTGGTCGTGAAGATAAAGCCGGGCGCATAGCTGCGGATCACGTCGACGATCGTCTGGTCGGCGGCGATATATCCGCCCATCACGCCAAACGCCTTGCCCAGCGTACCCTCGATGATCGTGATCCGGTCGGCGACCGCATCCCGCTCCGAAATCCCGCCCCCGCGCGGGCCGTACATCCCGACGGCGTGCACCTCGTCGAGATAGGTCAGCGCATTGTACCGGTCGGCTAGATCGCAGATCGCCGCGATCGGCGCGACGTCGCCTTCCATCGAATACACGCTCTCGAACGCGATCAGCTTGGGCAGCGTTGGGTCTTCGGCCGCCAGCATCTCCTCGAGGTGGGCGAGGTCGTTGTGGCGGAACAGCCGCTTCTCGCACCCAGACTGCCGGATCCCGGCGATCATCGACGCGTGGTTCAGCTCGTCGGAGAAGATCACGCAACCCGGCAGCAGCTTGGCGATCGTCGACAGCGTCGCCTCGTTCGACACATAGCCGCTGGTGAACAGCAGCGCGGCTTCCTTGCCGTGGAGATCGGCGAGCTCGCGCTCGAGATCGACATGATAGTGCGTGTTGCCGCCGATGTTGCGCGTGCCGCCCGATCCTGCGCCGACGTCGTGGAGCGCCTCTTCCATCGCCGCGATCACCTTGGGGTGCTGGCCCATCGCTAGATAATCGTTCGAGCACCACACCGTGATCGGCTTGGGCCCGTTATGCCCGGCGAAGCAGCGCGCGTTGGGGAATGCGCCCTTGTTGCGCAGGATGTCGATGAACACCCGGTAGCGGCCCTCGGTATGCAGGCGGTCGATCGCCTGCGTGAACACGCGCGAATAATCGACGCGCGCGCCGGTGTCGGGACGATCCAAGCTCATGCCGGCGCGTTTACCCGCCGCGGGCGATTATTTCCAGCGGATTTGCGCTACAGCGCTTCGAGCCGCGCGAAGCCGCGCGTTGCCAGCGCCGGCGCCAGCGCCGCCTCGCGCGCGCCCAGCTGCGTGAACACCGCAACGCCGTCGCTCGCTGCTGCGGGCCATGTCGTTCCCGCTGTCAGCGCGACGATCCGCCGCGCGATGCCCGCGCCGCCGTCGACGAACCGCACGCCCGGGGCCGCCGACGCGAGCCGCGCCTCGACCAGCGGGAAATGGGTGCACGCGTTGACGATCACGTCGATCCCGGCCCCACCCGGCTGCTCGAACAGGCCCGCCAGGATCGCGCCGTAGCGCGCCGGATCGACGACATCGCCCCGCAGCTCGGCCTCGGCGAGTTCGACCAGCTCGGCCGAGCCATGCCTGAGCACCGTGCAATCCGCCGCGAACCGCCGGGCCAGGTCGTCGACATAACGCTGGCGCACCGTCGCGTCGGTGCCGAGCACCCCGATCGTTCGTGTCGCGCTCAGCGCTGCCGCGGGCTTGATCGCCGGAACCGTGCCGACCACCGGCAGGTCGAGCGCGGCGCGCACCGCCGGCAGCGCGATCGTCGAGGCGGTGTTGCACGCGATCACGATCAGCCGCGGCCGGTAGCGCTCCGCCAGCCGCCCGAGCAGGGCGGGGACTCGCGCCGCGATCTCGGCCTCGCTCTTGGTGCCATAGGGGAAGCCCGCCGAGTCCGCCGCATAGACGAACCGCGCGGTCGGCAGCAGCGCGCGCGCCGGCCCGACGATCGAAAGGCCACCGACCCCTGAGTCGAAGAACAGGATCGGCGCGTCATCCATCGTCCCGCGCCTTACCGGCGCGAGCGCCCGTCGCCAAGCTGAGCGAGGTTGTTGGCGAAGCGTCACGACCTCGGTATGCTGATCGAGATTGGGGAAGGGCCGTGCAGACCGACATCATCTGGGTAGCGCCCGTGCTGGCGTTGCTGCTCGGCTACGGGCTGGGGTCGATCCCGTTCGGAGTGATCCTGACGCGTGCCTTCGGTGCGGGCGACCTGCGCCAGATCGGCTCGGGTAACATCGGTGCCACCAACGTCCTGCGCACCGGTCGCAAGGGGCTTGCCGCGGCGACGTTGGTGCTCGACGCGGCCAAGGGCGCGATCGCGGTCCTGCTCGCCGCGCATTTCTTCCCCGACGAAGCGCCGCTCGCCGCAATCGGGGCGTTCATCGGCCATTGCTATCCGGTGTGGCTCGGTTTTCGTGGCGGCAAGGGGGTCGCGACGATGCTCGGGATCGTGCTCGCGCTGCATTGGCCGGTCGGGCTGCTCTATGCCGCGGTGTGGCTGATCCTGCTCGCCGCGCTCCGCATCTCCTCCGTGGCTGGCATGGCCGCGGCGGTCAGTGCGCCGGTCGGCGCCGCGCTTCTCGGGCAGTTCGATCTCGTCATGCTGTTCCTGGTGCTGGCGCTGATCGTGCTCTGGAAACATGGCGACAACATCGAACGGCTGTTGACAGGCGATGAACCCCGACTCGGACGCAAGGACGGTTGACGCCGCGGTTGCGCGGCTCCGCCTGCTTCGCACCCCCGGCATCGGTCCGGTCACCTATCGCGAGTTGCTCGTCCGCTACGCTTCGGCCGAGGCGGCGATCGTCGCATTGCCGATGCTCGCGGCGCGCGGCGGGGGTGCGCCGCCCCGCATCGCTACCGTCGACGCGGTCGAGCGCGAGATGGCGGCGACCGCCCGGCACGGCGCGCGCTACCTCTTCATCGACGATCCCGCCTATCCGCGCCTGCTCGCGGCGATCGACGCCGCTCCGCCCGCGCTGATCCTGCGCGGCAATCTCGCGCTTGCGACCCGCGCCTGCATTGCGCTGGTCGGCGCGCGCAATGCCTCCGCCGCCGCGATCCGGTTCGCGCGCCAGCTCGGCCACGATCTCGCCCCGCATGCGACGATCGTCTCGGGGTTGGCGCGCGGGATCGATACCGCGGCGCATCTCGGCGCCATGCCCGCCACGATCGGCGTCATCGCGGGCGGGATCGACGTCGCCTACCCGCCCGAAAACGCCGCCTTGCAGGAACGCATTGCCGCCGACGGCCTGCTGGTCGCCGAACAACCCCCCGGCACGGAGCCCCGCGCCCGGCATTTCCCCTACCGCAACCGGATCATCGCCGGCCTGTCGCTCGGCACCGTCGTCGTCGAGGCGGTGCCGCGCTCGGGCTCGCTGATCACCGCGCGGCTCGCCGCCGAGATGGGTCGCGAGGTCATGGCAGTCCCGGGCAGCCCGCTCGATCCCCGCGCGCAGGGCTGCAACCAGCTGATCCGCGACGGCGCCACGCTGGTCCAGTCGGCCGCCGACATCCTGGACCAGGTCCGCCCGATCGACCCCCGCGCGGTGCGCTCGCCCGTGATGAGGTTCGCCAGCGGTCCTGCGCCGATCGCCGCGGATGCGAGCGACGGCGAGCGCCGCGTCATCTTCGCGCTGCTCGGCGCGGTGCCCGTCGCGGTCGACGAACTGGTCCGGCAAACCGGCTGCCCGCCCGCGATCGTGCAGACCGTCCTTCTCGAACTCGAGCTCGCGGGGCGGGTCGAGCGCCACGCCGGCAACCGGGTCAGTCGGGCATGATCCGGCGCAGTCCCGCGCCGATGACGACGCTGCCGAGCACCAGTGCGACCGGCGCCGCAAGGGGCTCGATCATCCCGACGGCGAACGCCAGCGCACCGATCCCGGGCGAGATCCAGCTCGCGCGCAGGATCGCCCGGCGCTCGCCCGGATCGGCATCGTCGCGCATCAGCGCGGGGTCCTTCAACGCGGTCCGGATCACCCAACGATTGGCGAGCCCGAGAAGCATCAGCCACCCCGCATACAGCCCCACCGCAACGCGCAGCTCGACATATTCGCTCAGCACCGCGGTCGGGAACGGCATGAACGCGATCACCAGCAGGAAGATCAGGTTCGCCCAGATCAGCCGCGGGCTCGTTGCCTTCAACAGCCCCATGACGCGGTGATGCCCAACCCAGAAGCGCGCCACCACGATGAAGCTGATCACGAAGCCGACATATTTGGGGAACTGCGCGAGCAATGCCTGGCCGAGCTGACGGTCCGACAGGGCATGGATCTCGGGCACCTTCACCTCGATCACCAGCAACGTCATCGCGATCGCAAACACCGCGTCCGAGAAAAACGTCAGCCGCTCGAGCTGGCTGCGATGATGCGCCGATTCCATGAACTACCCCCCGGTATGTACCGCGCGACTGTGCCGCCTCCGCGCGCGATCGGCAACGCTGTTCCTGCCCACCATCCGTCACCCCGGACTTGTTCGGCGCGTCGCGCTGCCCACCCCGCTCTCCGCACCCGCGCAATGGTGCGACTCTCGTGACTCTTCCCCCGCTTGACGCCACCGCAACAGCCTCGTCATCCTCGCGCGTACACGTAAGGACGTTTCAGAACCCCATGCAGCTCGTCATCGTCGAATCGCCCGCCAAGGCGAAAACCATCGAGAAATATCTCGGCTCGGACTATCGCGTCCTCGCCAGCTACGGCCATGTCCGCGATCTCCCCGCAAGGGACGGCTCGGTCGATCCCGACGCCAATTTCGCGATGGAATGGGAAAACTATGCGGACAAGTCGAAGCAGCTGAAGGCGATCGCCGACGAGGCCAAGAAGGCCGACCGGCTGATCCTCGCGACCGATCCCGATCGCGAGGGCGAGGCGATCTCGTGGCACGTCCAGGAGGTGCTCCGCGCGCGCAAGGCGCTGCCGAAGGAGGTCGAGCGCGTCACCTTCAACGCGATCACCAAGCCCGCGGTGCTCCACGCGATGCAGAACCCGCGCGAGCTCGATACCGACCTGATCGACGCCTATCGCGCCCGCCGCGCGCTCGATTATCTCGTCGGGTTCACGCTCTCGCCGGTGCTGTGGCGCAAGCTCCCCGGCGCCAAGTCGGCAGGCCGAGTCCAGTCGGTCGCGTTGCGGCTGATCGTCCAGCGCGAGCGCGAGATCGAGGCGTTCCGCGCCCAGGAATATTGGTCGGTGACCGCGGCGATGGAGCAGGACGGCACGCCGTTCGTCGCGCGACTCGTCCAATGGGACGGCAAGAAGCTCGACCGCCTGTCGATCGGCAACGAAGGCGATGCGCTGAAGGCGAAGCAAGCGGTCGAGGAAGGCCGCTTCTCGGTCCAGTCGGTCGAGACCAAGCCCGCGGGCCGCAACCCGCCCGCGCCGTTCACGACCTCGACGTTGCAGCAGGAGGCGTCGCGCAAGCTCGGCTTCTCCGCCGATCACACGATGCGGATCGCGCAGGGCCTCTACGAGGATGGCGCGATCACCTATATGCGCACCGACGGCGTGCAGATGGACGGCTCCGCGATTTCCGCCGCGCGGCTCGCGATCGCCAATCGCTACGACGCGTCGTACGTCCCCGACAAGCCGCGCCAATACACCGCGAAGGCCAAGAACGCGCAGGAAGCGCACGAGGCGATCCGCCCGACCGACTTCACCAAGGACAAGGTCGGCGGCGGCGATCACGCCCGGCTATACGACCTGATCTGGAAGCGCGCGCTCGCCTCGCAAATGGCGTCGGCGCGG
>DATLME010000148.1:0-4136 GCA_035537395.1 Sphingomonas sp.
GGGACCGGTCCCAAGGCCGGGGGACCGCGCTATCTGTACCGATTCTGCGCGGAGCGCGCGGTGTCTGTGGATACGACGAGCGCGGGGGGCAATGCTTCGTTGCTGTCGCTGGACGAGGGCGGCATCTAAGGGGAGGCCGCCTCCTTCGTGTCGTCGGCTGGGCGCGCGATTAGTGGGGGACACGCCTCCTTCGTCTTGCCGGACTGGTTCCGGGATCCACCCGTCCGCGCGATCCTCGGCCGCCGGATTGCGGCGCGGTGGATGCCGGAACCAGTCCGGCATGACGGGGTGGTAGGTGCATCCGCCGGTGCGGCTCTCGACTGGCGGGTTGCCGCGCGGTGATGCCGGAACTGGTCCCGGGTGGAGCGCGACTGACCGACTACTCGCTTCGTCATGCCGGACTTGTTCCGGCACCCACGCATCCGCGAGATCCTCGACCGGCGGGTGGCGGCACGGTGGATGCCGGACCTAGTCCGGCATGACGGGGGTGGTAGTTTCGCCCATCCGCGAGATCCTCGACTGGCGGGTGGCGGCACGGTGGATGCCGGAACTAGTCCGGCATGACGGACGTGGCAGTTCTGTCTGTCTGAACGAGTCTCGGCTGCGGGTTCGGGCGCGGTGGCTGTCGAGACTGGTCCGGCATGACGGGTATGGACAGGATCGCTACGAGGGTTGCGTCTTGTTGCTCTGGGTCGCGGGGCGGGCCCGGGATGACGGGAGGGTGGGGGGGAGGTCTTCCCCGTCGATCGAATGGACGTTCTGGACCGGTGGGTAGGGCATGATCAGGCTGCCGTCGGGCGCCGCGGTGAGAGTAGTCTGGGTCGGGAACGCGATGTCGATCTTCTCGTCGTTCAGACGCCTGAGGATCGCGATGCCGATCGTCGTGCGACCGTCGTAGAAGCGGGCATAGTCGGGGCCTTCGCTGTCGAACTGAACTTCGAAGTCGAGGCTCGATGCGCCGAAGCCGGTGAAGCCGGCGCGGACGAAGATCGCGCCATTGGCCTCGACCACCTGCTTGAGGATGTCGGGCAGCGCGGCGCATTTTTCCGGCGGCGTGGCGTAGTTCACGCCGATCACGAACTTGGCACGGCGATGATTGCGCAGCGTGTTGTTGAGGATTTCCTTGTCCAGCAGGTTCTTGTTCGAAATCACGCGCTCTTCGCCGTCGATGCCGCGGATCCGCGTCGACTTGAGGCCGATGCCCTCGACCGAACCCGATGCGGTATCGTAGCTAATATTGTCGCCGCGGCGGAACGGACGGTCGAAGATGATCGCCAGCGCGGCGAACAGATCGGCGAAGATGCCTTGCGCGGCGAGACCGATCGCGATGCCGCCAACGCCGAGGCCGGCGACAAGGCCGGTGACGTTGACGCCGAGATTGTCGAGCACGACGATGAGCGCGATCGCGAACAGCGCGAAGGTGACGAGGATCCGGATCAGCCCCATGGCGCTGCCGAGCGCCTCGCCCGAATAGGCCTCCGACCGGGCACGGTGCTCGACCGCGCCGAGGATGATCTCGCGTGCCCAAATCGCAGCCTGGAAGACCGCCGCGACGGTGAACAGAAAGTCGACCGTCTCGGCGACCTGCACCGGCGCGCCAGCGACGTTGATCACCAGCTTGGCGGCGAGCATGACGATGAAGAAGGTGTTGGTCCTGGTGATCGCGCGCCCGAACACCGCCGGCCAGCCAGTGCCGGATTCGCTGCGGCGGGCGAGGCGCGCGCCGAGATTGCGGGTGCCGAACAGCGCGAAGACGATCAGGGTGCCGATCGCGGCGGCGATCAGCATCTGCAGCCAGTGCGTCTGGATCCAGACGGACGTCGCGGACACCAGGTCGGTCACTTGTTGCTCGACGTTGCGCGTGTCGATGATCGGGGTTTTCGCCGCAGCGGCGGTGCTATTGTTCGACATTGAACCTCTTGTCGGGCCAGACCGGCACTGGCCTCGCGGTGCTTCACGTCTGCCGGATGTCGCCGGTCATGCGGCTTCCGCTGTCGCCGGCGGCGTGCCCTTTTCGAGAAAGGCGATGAGGCCGCATTCCTCGCGGCTGAGATAGCGCTTCGCCCGCGGCAGGCGGAGCGCGCTGCGGAACGTCGTCTGCCCCTTTTTCACGAGATCGATGAGCGAGGGATGAACATAACTCTTGCGCGCGATGGCCGCGGTGTTGCCGAGCTTGGCCACGACGGGCTCGAGCAGCGTCTTGAGGCTGAGATCGCGTTCCGCGGAAGCGAGCGCTTCGAACGCGGTGACGCTCGCTGCCCAGGTGCGGAAATGCTTGGCGGTGAATTCGGTCCCGGTCGCCTCGCGGATATAGGCGTTGACGTCCGACGACGTGACGGGATGCGCTTCGCCGGCATCGTCGAGCCAGGCGAACAGATGTTCCTCGTCAAGATCCTGCATCTTCTTAACGACGCTGGCGAGCGCGCGATCCGCGATCTTGAGGGTGCGCTCCTTGCCCGACTTGCCCTTGAAACGGAGTTTCAGCGTCGATCCCGACACCGCGCCGTGGCGGGTGCGCAGCGTTGTCGCCCCGAAACTCTCATTGGCTTCGGCATAGGCTTCGTTGCCGACGCGAATATGGGTGATGTCGAGGAGCCGCACGACGGCAGCGACCGCACGATCGCGCGACAGCGAACGCGTTGCGAGATCGGCTTCCACCCGCTTGCGCAGCTTGGGCAGCGCATGGCCGAAATCGGCGCACTTCTCGTACTTGGCGGCCTCCTGCGCTTCACGAAAGCCGAGATGGTAGCGATATTGCTTGCGGCCCTTTTCGTCCCAACCGATCGCCTGGATATGGCCGTGGGGCTTCGGATTGAACCAGGCGTCGCGATAGGCGGGAGGCAGGCCGATCGCATTGAGCCGGTCGATCTCGTCGCGATCGGTGATCCGTTCGCCCTTGGCGTTCCAATATCCCCACCCGCCGCGGACTTTCTTGCGGGTGATCCCGGGCTTGGAGTCGTCCGAGTACACGATCTTGGCTGCCATTCGATACTCCTGCGTAACATCCCGGAAATGCTCGGACCGCCGCTTCGTTCCGGAACGCGGCGGATCGCGAGGGGTTGAGAGCGGGCGTATTTACAGGAGTTACCATGGCCGATCTTTCGCAAGCCCGGATCCTCATGCTCGCGACCGACGGGTTCGAGAACGACGAATTGTTCAAGCCGCGCCAGGCGCTGCTCGATGCCGGTGCCAAGCTGACGCTCGCCTCGATCAAGACCGATCCCATCCAGGGCGAGAAGGACGGCGAGAAGGCGGATTCGATCACGCCGGACCTCACGCTCGACGACGTCGATACCGATGATTACGACGCGCTGGTGCTGCCCGGCGGCGTCAGCAATCCGGACACGATGCGGATGCAGGAGCGCGCGATCGAGATCATCAGCGAGTTCATGGAGGACGAGAAGATCGTCGCCGCGATCTGCCATGCACCGTGGCTGCTGATCGAGGCCGACGTGGTCGACGGTCGCCAGGTCACGAGCTGGCCGTCGATCCGCACCGATCTGGAGAATGCCGGCGCGGACGTGGTCGACGAGGCCGTGGTGGTCGACGTCAACCTGATCACCAGCCGCAAACCCGACGATATTCCGGCGTTCAACGAAGCGATCATCAACGCGCTCGTCGAGGAACTCGCGGAAGAGACGGCCTGATCGGGAGATCGTTGATCCAGCGCTGGGCGGGTTTCTCGACCCAGCGGTAAAGCGCGAGGGAGGCGATCAGGACCAGCGCGAGGTAGAGTGCGATCTGCGCGAGCGGAACGGCGGCGGGGTTCTCGACGACCGCGAGCTTGAATGCCTTCCAGAGGAGGAAGTGGCCGAGATAGGTCGCGTAGCTGATCTCGCCGAGACGGTGGAGGGCGCGCGATACCAACGCCTCGCCGTCACCCCGGGCTCGTCCCGAGGTCCACCGTGCCGCGCTCCCAATGGCGGTCGATGCAGGTGAGGGGTGGATGCCGGAACCGGTCCGGCATGACGGGGCGGTGTGTATTGCGAGCGCGAGCAGCATTGCCGCGAGCGCTGCGGGCACGACCAGCGTTTCGGGTGCGCCGACCGCCCAGCCCGCCAGCAACCCCGCCGCTGCAATCGTCGGCAACCACGCCGATCGGGCGCGCTGCCAGAGCGCGGCGACGATCGTCCCCG
>DATLME010000149.1:0-2281 GCA_035537395.1 Sphingomonas sp.
TCCCGGCGTGTTCACGATCGCCGAGGAATCGACCAGCTGGCCCGGGGTGTCGCGCCCCGCGCACGAGGATGGGCTGGGCTTCGGGTTCAAGTGGAACATGGGCTGGATGCACGACACGCTCCAGTATTTCGCGCGCGAGCCCGTGCATCGCGAGCATCATCACGCCGAGATCACCTTCGGGCTGGTCTATGCCTTCGACGAGAATTTCGTCCTGCCGCTGAGCCATGACGAGGTCGTCCACGGCAAGGGTTCGCTGCTGACCAAGATGGCGGGCGACGACTGGCAGCAATTCGCCAATCTGCGCAGCTACTACGCGTTCATGTGGGGCTATCCCGGCAAGAAGCTGCTGTTCATGGGGCAGGAGTTCGCCCAGCGCCGCGAATGGAGCGAGGCCCGCGCGCTCGATTGGGAGCTGCGCGACAGCCATGCGCATGAGGGCGTCCGCAAGCTCGTCCGCGATCTCAACCGGGTCTATCGCGAGCACCCCGCGCTGCATGCGCGCGACTGCGAGAGCGAAGGCTTCGAGTGGCTGATCGGCGACGATGCCGCCAACTCGGTGTTCGCCTGGGTTCGCAAGGCGCCGGGCGCGAAGCCGGTGGTGGTGATCGCCAACCTCACCCCGGTCGCGCGCGCGCCGTACCGCGTGCCGATGCCGCATGACGGACGGTGGTGCGAGATCCTCAATTCGGATGCGCTCGCCTATTGGGGGTCGGGTTGCGGCAATCTCGGCTGGGTCGAGGCGAAGGACGGCGCGGCCTGGGTGACGCTGCCGCCGCTCGCGACGATCATGCTCGAATTCGAGGGGTGACGAACCAACGCGTCGTACGTCATGCTCCGATCAGAAACCAAGAACGATAAGCGCAGGAGAACGAGGATGGATCACAGAAAGGGGCAGCCGCTCGCGCGCGACGCCATGGCCTATGTGCTCGCCGGCGGGCGCGGCAGCCGGCTCGCCGAACTGACAGATACCCGTGCCAAGCCGGCGGTATATTTCGGCGGCAAGAGCCGGATCATCGACTTCGCCCTGTCGAACGCGATCAATTCGGGCATCCGCCGCATCGGCGTGGCGACCCAGTACAAGGCGCATTCGCTGATCCGCCACCTCCAGGCCGGCTGGAATTTCCTGCGCACCGAACGCAACGAGAGCTTCGACATCCTGCCGGCGTCCCAGCGCGTGTCCGAGTTCCAATGGTATGAGGGCACTGCCGACGCGGTGTTCCAGAACATCGACATCATCGAAAGTCATGGTCCCGAGTTCATGGTCATCCTCGCGGGCGACCACATCTACAAGATGGACTATGAGATCATGCTCCAGCAGCATTGCGACAGCGGCGCGGACGTCACGGTCGCCTGCATGGAGGTGCCGCGAATGGAGGCGGTCGCGTTTGGTGTGATGCATGTCGACGAGCAGGACCGCATCGTCGACTTCGTGGAAAAGCCGGCGGATCCGCCCGCCATCCCCGGCAGCCCCGATACCGCACTGGCAAGCCTCGGCATCTATGTGTTCCGCACCAAGCTGCTGTTCGAGCAGCTCCGCCGCGATGCTGCCGAGGAGGGGTCGAACCGCGATTTCGGCAAGGACATCATCCCGTGGCTGGTCAAGCACGGCACCGCGCAGGCGCACCGCTTCGCGGCATCATGCGTCCGCTCGACCGAGGAGCCGGGCGCCTATTGGCGCGACGTCGGCACCGTCGACGCCTATTGGGAGGCCAATCTCGATCTGACCGACGTGGTGCCCGAGCTGGATCTCTACGATCGCAGCTGGCCGCTCTGGACCTATGCCGAGATTACCCCGCCCGCGAAGTTCGTCCACGACATCGACGGCCGCCGCGGCTCGGCGGTCGCCAGCCTGGTGTCGGGCGACTGCATCGTCTCGGGCGCGTCGATCCACCGCAGCCTGTTGTTCACCGGCGTTCGCGCGCACAGCTTCGCGATGCTCGACGAGGCGGTGGTGTTGCCGCACTGCCATATCGGTCGCGGATCGCGCCTGCGGCGGGTGGTGATCGATCGCGGCGTCGTGATCCCCGACGGGCTCGTGGTCGGCGACGACCCGGTGATCGATGCCCACCGCTTCCGGCGGACCGACAAGGGCATCTGCCTGATCACGCAACCGATGATCGATCGGCTGGCGGTGTGAGCTGCTTTGCGGTCCCCTCCCCCGTGCCGGGGAGCAATGAGGCGTGATCCGCGTCCTCTCCGTCGCGTCCGAGGCATTTCCGCTGATCAAGACCGGCGGCCTCGCCGATGTCGTCGGCGCCTTGCCCGAGGCGCTGGCGCCCCA
>DATLME010000150.1:0-3019 GCA_035537395.1 Sphingomonas sp.
TGGCCGTCGGTATATTTGGCGGCATAGTCGTAGAATTCGCCGTGGGGGACGAGTTCGGTAACCGCGAGCGCCTCGTCGCCGAGCACCGCGACGGTCAGTTCGCGGCCACGGATGAAGGGCTCGGCGAGCAGCTCGTCGAACTCCTGCCAAGGGCCGATCACGTCGCGCCCGATCGGATTGCCGTAATTGCCGCCCTCGGTGACGATCGCGACGCCGACCGACGAGCCTTCGTTCACCGGCTTCAGCACATAGGGCCGCTGCAACGGATCCACATCGTGGATCTCCGCCGACTTGACGATCCGTCCGCCGGGCATCGGGATGCCGTGCGGCACCAGCACCTGCTTGGTCAGCACCTTGTCGATCGCGATCACCGACGTCGCGAGCCCCGAATGCGTGTAGCGCAGCCCCATCAGGTCGAGCAGCCCCTGAACGCTGCCGTCCTCTCCGGGAGTACCGTGGAGCGCGTTGAACACCAGGTCGGGCGCCGCCTCGGCGAGCCGGGCGGCGACGTCGCGACCCATGTCGATCCGGGTGACGCGATGGCCCAGCGTCTCGAGCGCATCGGCGACCCCCGCGCCCGACATCAGCGAGACCTCGCGCTCGGCGGACCAGCCGCCCATCAACACCGCGATGTGCAACGCCGTCACTTGCTCACTCCCACTCGCTGGATTTCCCATTCCAGCATCACGCCCGACTGCGCCATCACCTTCTCGCGGACCTCCTCGCCCAGTGCCTCGATCTCCGCGCTCGACGCGCTGCCGAGGTTGAGCAGGAAGTTGCAATGCTTCTCGCTGACCTGCGCATCGCCGCGCTGTAACCCGCGGCAGCCCGCCGCGTCGATCAATGCCCAGGCCTTGTGGCCGTCGGGGTTCTTGAAGGTCGAGCCCCCGGTCCGCGACCGCAGCGGTTGCGACGCCTCGCGCTCGGCGGCGATCCGGTCCATCTCGGCGCCGATCACCGCCGGATCGCCCGGCGTCCCGGCGAACACCGCCTCGACGACCACCGCACCCGTCGGCAGGTCCGAATGCCGATAGGTGTAGCCGAGCCTGGCTGCCGGCCACGTCTCGACGGTGCCGTTTCGCAGCACCAGCGTCGCCTCGACGAGGATGTCGCTGACGTCGCGGCCATAGGCTCCCGCATTCATCCGCACCGCGCCGCCGACCGTGCCGGGGATGCCGCGCAGGAACTCGAGCCCCGCGACCCCCGCGTCACGTGCTGCCGACGCGACGCTGATCCCCATCGCCCCGCCGCCGGCTCGCACCCGGCCCGCGTCGACGGAGACCTTTGCCATCGCCTTCGGCAACCGCACGACCACACCGGGAACGCCGCCGTCGCGCACGATCAGGTTCGAGCCGACACCGACCGGCAGCACGGGCGTGGCGGGATCGAGATTGCGGAGGAACGTGGCGAGGTCGTCGACATCGGCGGGGCGGACCAGCAGCTCTGCCGGGCCGCCGGTACGGAACCAGATGAAGTCGGCGAGCGAACCGTTCGGCTCCACGCGCCCGCGAAATCCTCCGGCTCCGCGCGCTTCGAACGAGGGGGACTGCTGCTGGATCACGCAGCTGCCCTACCGCGGGATGCACTGACCGCATCGGCCAGCCCGGCGGCCCACTTCGTGATGTCCCCGGCGCCGAGGCAGACCACCATGTCCCCTGCCTGCACCGTCGCGGCAAGCTCCGCCGCCAGCGCATCGGCGTCCGACACCGTTGCGGCCGAACGGTGCCCGCGTCGTTTCAGCCCGTCGACCAGCGCCGCCGCATCCACCCCCTCGACGGGCATCTCGCCCGCCGCATAGACCGGCGTCACCAACACCCGGTCGGCGTCGTTGAACGCGGTCTGGAAATCCTCCATCAGGTTGCCGAGCCGCGAGTAGCGATGCGGCTGCACCACAGCGATCACGCGTCCCTCGACGCCCTCGCGGGCCGCCGCCAGCACCGCGCGGATTTCCACCGGGTGGTGGCCGTAATCGTCGATGATCGTCGCGATGCCGCCCTCGACCGCGATCTCGCCGACCTTGGTGAACCGCCGCTTCACGCCGCCGAACTTGGCGAAGCCCTGCTGGATCGTCGCATCGTCGATCCCCAGTTCCAGCGCGACGCCGATCGCGGCAAGCGCGTTCTGGACATTGTGCCGCCCGGGCATCGGCATCTCGATCCCCTCGATCGACCGGGTCGAGCCGTCGCGGCTGCGGATGATCGTCTCGAACCGGTTGCCGCCGGGGATCGGCGTGACGTTGACCCCGCGCACGTCCGCCTGCGCGGAAAAGCCATAGGTCACGACCCGTCGGTCGCGGACCCGCGGCAGGATGTTCTGCACCTCGGGATGATCGAGGCAGAGCAGCGCCGCGCCATAGAAGGGAACGTTCTCGATGAAGTCGACGAACGCGTCCTTTACCGCCTCGAACGAGCCATAATGATCGAGATGCTCGGGATCGATGTTGGTGACGACCGCGATCGTACCGTCGAGCCGCAGGAAGCTGCCGTCGCTTTCGTCGGCCTCGACCACCATCCAGTCGCTCGCGCCCAATCGCGCGTTCGAGCCATAGCTGTTGATGATGCCGCCGTTGATCACGGTCGGGTCGACCCCGCCCGCATCGAGCAACGCCGCGACCATCGAGGTCGTCGTGGTCTTGCCATGCGTCCCCGCGACCGCGACGGTCGACTTCAGCCGCATCAGCTCGGCGAGCATTTCCGCGCGCCGCACGACCGGGATCCGCCGCTCGAGCGCCGCCTCGACCTCCGGGTTGGAGCGCACGATCGCGGTGGAGGTCACCACCACCGCCGCGTCGCCGAGATTGTCCGCGCGGTGCCCGATCGCGACGGGTATGCCCTTCTCGCGCAGCCCCTGGACGACATAGCCTTCGGCGACGTCCGATCCCTGCACCGCATAGCCGAGATTCTTCATCACCTCGGCGATCCCGGACATGCCGATTCCGCCGATCCCGACAAAGTGGATCGTTCCGATGTCGGTATGCACGCCCTTCATCGGACGTTCCTCGTCGGCTCGGGGAGGATCG
>DATLME010000151.1:0-5953 GCA_035537395.1 Sphingomonas sp.
CTGGTCTAGGCGAGATGGCGTGCCGCGGTGGTGGTCGAGCCCTGCCAGAGCAGCGCGTCCATCCGCGCATCGTGATCGTCCGGCGTCAGGTTTGCCATGAAGCTGGTGATCACCAGGCTCTCGTCGGTCTGCGCCAGCGTACCCGTCCGCCACGCCGCACGCGCGGCGGCAATCGCTTCGGCGGTCTGCCCGGAAGCCTGTAGCGCGCGGGCATGCGCGACCATGCCGGTCGCCGATTGCGGCGGAAAGCGGCGGAAGAAGGCGAGCACCGCGCCGGGCGATGCGGTCGCCGCCTTGCGCTCCGCGGCGCGGCGATTGGCGGCTTCGCCGGGCCATCCCGGATGCGCCATGACGAACCCGGCATAGCTGTCGAACGGCAACGCGTCGGTCTGCTGGAGCGCGCGCCACTGCGCGATCGCGGCCGCGATTGCGCCATCGGCGACACCCGGTGATGCCGCGCCGTTTGCGAGCTGGGTACGATATCGGTCGAGCTGGTCCTGCGCGACGGTTGCTGTACCGCCCGCGAGCAGTGCGATGAGGATGCCGGTGCGGAGGCTCGATGCGTTCATGTGGACAGGATACGTATTCCGCCCGTATCTGTCCTGAACAAAACGACCCAATCGCGCGGCAGGAGCGCATATCATCATGTTTTCAGGTTCGATTCCGGCGCTCGTCACGCCGTTCGCCGACGACGGCGCGTTCGTCGAGGCGGCGTATCGCGCGCTGGTCGACTGGCAGATCGCCGAAGGCTCGTCTGCCCTTGTCGCGTGCGGCACCACCGGCGAGGCGGCGACGATGCCGGTCGACGAGCATTTCGACGTCGTCCGCGTCTGTGTCGAGCAGGCCGCGGGACGTGTCCCCGTCATCGCGGGCGCCGGCTCGAACGACACGCTGGTCGCGATCGACAATCTTCGTCGCGCCAAGGCCGCCGGCGCCGACGCCGCGCTGATGGTGCCGCCCTATTACAACCGTCCGAGCCAGGACGGCATCTATCGTCACTTCGCGATGCTCGCCGAGCGGACGGAACTGCCGATCATTCTCTACAACGTGCCCGGCCGCACCGTGACCGACATCCTGCCCGCGACACTGGTTCGGATCGTCACCGATTTCCCCGCGATCTATGTCGGTGTGAAGGATGCGAGCGGCGCGATCGCACGGGTGTCGCAGCACCGCGCCGGCTGCGGCGCCGACTTCGTGCAGTTGTCGGGCAATGACGACATGGCGCTGGCATTCAACGCGATGGGCGGACGGGGCTGCATCTCGGTCTCCGCGAACGTCGCCCCTCGCATGTCTGCCGATTTCCAGGCTGCCTGCGCGTCGGGCGACTATGCCACGGCGCTGGCGTTGCAGGACAAGCTCTATCCGCTCCACGACGCGCTGTTCACCGACGCTTCGCCGGGTCCGGTGAAATATGCGATGAGCAGGATCCGACCCGATTTTCCGACGAACCTTCGACTTCCGATGACTTGGCCATCACAGGAGTCGCAACGGTTGGTCGATGCCGCCCTCGTTCACGCCGGATTGATTCGTGGTTGACGACGACGGCTAGCCAGCGGGAAACCAATTCTATATCCGTGCGTTGCGGAATTTAGTGGGGGTGTGTCGAATACGGGCGCCTTCCGAAAAGGGAAGTTGTGGGGCGTGGCATTTTCGACCGGTCGACTATATTGGCTTGCCGTCGCGCTCGTGGCCGCCACTCCCGCCTCCGCTCAGCTGAACAAGCCCGGCACTGCGCCCGCGCAGGGGCCGGACGCGCCGAGTTCCGAGACGCGGCCTTCCGAGCAGGGCACGTCGGAGGCGCAATCGCCTGATCCGCAAAGCAACGCGCCGATCGTCCCCGAAAGCGAATTCAACGCCGCGCTGCCGCCGCTGTCGGGCGACATCAACGCACCGCTCGAGCCGCTCGGCACCGTGCAGAACGGCGAAACCTTGCCCGCGACCGTCGTGGAAGATCCGCAGCTCGCGCAGCCATTGGCGCCGATCGGCAGTTTCGACACCGTTCCACTCGTCACCGCCGCCGACGTGAAGGACAAGGACGCACCGGAAATCCGCTACGAAACGGTGCTGCGCGGACTCGAGCCGATCGAGCTCGACGACGATTTCAAGGGTTTGTCTGCCCTGGAAAAGGGCGACGGCAAGGCAGCCAACGCGACCCAGGTGGCAGCGCGGGGCAAGGAAGACGAAGCGCTGGCGGTCAGGCTCGCACGGTCGATCGGCTATTATGATGCCACCGCGATCTCGACCATCGAGACGCCCCCTGTCGTGGCAGGCTCGACGACCCCGGCACGGCTTCGTGCGATCGTCAGTGTCACGCCCGGCCGGCTGTACAAGCTTTCGTCGGTGACGGTGAACGCTGGTCCGGTGACCCCACCGGACCTGATCACCCGTAACCTGCCGCTTAAGGTCGGCGACCCGATCGAGGCGGCACGCATCCAGGGCGCCGAGGCGAATGTCAGCCTGGTGCTGCCGCAACAGGGCTATCCGTTCGTCGCGGTCGGCGATCGCGACATCCTGCTGGACGATCAGGCCGAGCTCGCGACCGGCGCCTATACGCTGCCGATCGAAACCGGTCCGCGCGCGAGCTTCGGTCAGTTGACCACCGCAGGCGATCCGGTGTTCGACCTCAAGCATCTCAACGTCTTTCCACGGTTCCGCCAGGGCGACCTCTACGATCAGCGCAAGCGCGACGACCTTCGCGACGCTATCGTCGCGACCGGCCTGTTCTCGACCGCGTCGGTGGAGCCGGTCCGCACCGGCCGACCGGGCCCGGACGGCACGGAACAGGTCGACCTACTGGTTCGTCAGACCAAGGGTCCGGCGCGGTCGCTCGCCGGCACTGCCGGCTATTCGACCGGGCAAGGGCTGCGCGTCGAGGGTTCGTGGACACACCGTAACCTGTTCCCGCCCGAAGGCGCGCTGATCGCGTCCGCGGTCGCCGGTACGCAGGAACAAGGCGCGTCGGGCACGTTCCGCCGCTCGAACGCCGGCAAGCGCGATCGCACCTTCACCGTGCTCGCCGCCGCTACCCACTCGAACTACGATGCGTTCGAGGCGTTCACCGGCACCCTGTCGGCGCGGTGGAGCTATGATTCGACGCCGATCTGGCAGAAGCGGATCACCTATTATTATGGCGGCGAACTCGTCGGCACCAACGAGTCCGTCTATGATTTCGCGCGCGGCGAGCGGCGTCGCCGGACCTTCGGGATCGCGGCGCTGCCGGGGCAGATCCAGTGGGACGCGTCGGACGACCTGCTCAACCCGACAAAGGGGTATCGCCTGCGGCTGACCGCGAGCCCGGAGACCGCGGTGAGCGGTGGGATCCGCCCCTATGTCCGGACGATGATCGAAGGCACCTTCTATTATCCCGCGACGCAAAGCCTGGTGGTCGCTGGGCGCGCGCGTGCGGGTTCGATCCAAGGCATCGAACGCGACGATCTCGCACCGTCGCGGCGCTATTATGGCGGCGGCGGCGGCTCGGTGCGCGGCTATGGCTATCAGCGCCTGGGGCCGTTCGATCCCAACGGCGATCCGGTCGGTGGCCGCAGCCTGAATGAATTCTCGCTCGAGGCACGCTATCGCTTCGGCAATTTCGGCATCGTGCCGTTCGTCGACGCCGGCAACAGCTATGAAAGCAGCCTGCCAAAGGGCAGCGACTTGCGGATCGGCGCTGGCATCGGTGGACGCTTCTACACCAACTTCGGGCCAATGCGGATCGACGTCGCGACCCCGCTCAACCGCCGCGAAGGCGATGGCCGCATCGCGCTCTACATCTCGATCGGGCAGGCATATTGATGGCCGATGAGCTGCCTGCGGGCGAAACCGGAACGACGTCGACGTCGGACACTGCGGCGCGTCCCTTGTGGCAACGGATCCTGAAATGGATCGCGGTGACGTTGCTCGCGCTCGTCGTGCTGATCGGCGTGGTGGTGCTGGGCATCAACACCGATCCCGGCCGGCGCTTCGTCGCCAACCAGCTTGGCGGCTATTCGACCGCCGGCGGGCTTAACATCAAGGTCGGCCGGATCGACGGGTCGCTCTACGGCGAGATGATCCTCAGCGACGTGCGGGTCGCGGATCCGAAGGGCGTGTTTCTCACCAGTCCGCGCATGGCGGTCGACTGGCGCCCGTTCGCGTTTGCGCGCAACCATGTCGACGTCCGCTCGCTCTCGACCGAGCTGGTCACGCTCGCGCGTCGTCCCGAGTTCAAGGAAACCCCGACCGACCCCGACGCGCCGCTGCTTCCCGATCTCGATATCGACATCGCCAAGCTCCACATCGGACGTTTCGTGCTTGCCAAGCCGATCACCGGGCAGACGCACATGATCCGTATCGACGGCAGTGCGCATGTCGCCGATCGCCGGGCCCAGCTGGTTACCAACGCAGTGGCGCTGCGCCGTGCCGGCGTTGCGGGAGGCGACACGCTGTCGCTCAAGCTCGATGCGGTGCCGGACGAGAACAAGCTCGACATCGACGCGAAGGTCTTCGCCCCGGTCGGCGGCGTCGTCGCCACGATGGGTTCGCTGAAGGCGCCGCTCAACGCGACCGTGACCGGGCGTGGCAGCTGGGCGTCGTGGCAGGGCAGGGCGCTCGCGACCCTCGGCGGCGGGCAGCTCGCCGATCTCGCACTGACGTCGCAGTCCGGGCGCATCAAGGTTCGCGGCTATGCGCGCCCCGGCCTCTATCTCGAGGGCCCGGTCGAGCGGCTTACCGCGCCGCGGCTCGACATCGCGATCGACACCACGCTGGAGGAACGTCGCGCCGACACGCGCATGAAGCTCCGTTCGCCCGCCTTGTCGGTCGACGCCGGCGGATTGATCGATCTTGCCAATAGCCGCTTCGGGAATTTCGCGGTCGACGCCGCTCTGCTCACGCCGGGCGCGATCGCCCCCAACCTACGCGGGCGGGACGTCCTTTTGCGGGTCGTGCTCGACGGTGCGTTCGCAACTCCTACGGTCGACTACAAGCTGCGCGCGACCTCGATCGGCTTCGGCACCACGACGGTCGAGAATGTCTATGCCGAGGGGCTGGCCCGCGTGAACGCGGATCGCATCCTGGTGCCGATCAAGGCACGCGCGCGACGCATTACCGGGCTCAATGCCGCAATCGGCGGGCTTGCCAACAACGTGTCGATCGATGGCGATTTCGCGATTTCGATGCCGAACATCCTGTCCGACAA
Source organism: Sphingomonas sp. (assembly GCA_035537395.1). GTDB lineage: Bacteria > Pseudomonadota > Alphaproteobacteria > Sphingomonadales > Sphingomonadaceae > Sphingomonas. The sequence goes on from DATLME010000151.1 coordinate 5,177, forward strand.
TCTGCGGATCCGTTCCGACAACATCGATGCCACCGCCATCGTCGTCGCGAACACCCAGACCGGGCGCTACACCGGCGCGCTGAAGGGGCGGGTCAACAATTTCCGCGTCGAGAGCATCGGCATTCTCGATCTGCAGACCGATGCCAAGCTCGTGCCCGGCGCCAATGGCGGCTTCGGCATCACCGGCCGCGTCGTCGCGCAGACCAGGCAATTGTTCAACGATGGCGTGCGGACATTCCTGGGCGGCAACGCCACGGTTCGCGCCGACGTCGGCTATAGCGCGGAGGGCATCGCAACCTTCCGCAACCTGCGCATGAACGCGCCGCTGTTCCGCGTCACCCGTGGCGACGGGCGGTTCGATCCGGCAACGGGCAGCGTGCTGGTCAACGCCGATGCCTATTCATCGCAATATGGCCCCTTGTCGGCGCGCGTGACCGGCAGCGCGGCCGCCCCGGTCGTCGTCCTGCGCGCGCCGCGTCCGGGGGTCGGGATCGGTCTCGTCGGGCTCAACGCCCGCATCGTCGGCCGCGGCGGCGCCTATGCGGTCAACGCGACCGGCGGAACCAACTATGGTCCGTTCACCGCCGACGTGCTGGTCCGCCCGGGTGCGCAGCTGGCGATCGACATCCGTCGCGTGCTCTTCGCTGGCATCACCGCGACCGGCCGGGTCGTCCAGACCGCCGCTGGCCCGTTCGCGGGTGCGCTCCGCTTCGCCGGCCGGGGTATCAACGGCAACGTCCAGCTCGCGAACCAGGCGGGCAACCAGCGTGCCGACGT
>DATLME010000152.1:0-7453 GCA_035537395.1 Sphingomonas sp.
CCGAGATAGCGCTCGTCATGGGCAGGGACCTTGACGATCCCCGCGCTACGCCGGACGTGGTGGCGGCGGCGGCGGACTATGCCGTCGCGGCGATCGAGATCGTCGACAGTCGCATCGCCGAGTGGAAGATCAGCTTCGCCGACACCGTCGCGGACAACGGCTCGTCGGCCTTTTTCGTGCTTGGCGACGAGCGGATGCCGCTTGCCGGGCTCGATCTCTACACCTGCGGGATGGCGCTGGAGATCAATGGTGCGGTCGCGTCGGTCGGCGCGGGTGCGGCGTGCCTCGGCCACCCGCTCAACGCCGCCGCCTGGCTGGCGCGGACGCTGGCGGCGGCGGGCGATCCGTTGCGCGCGGGGGACGTCGTGCTGACCGGCGCGCTCGGGCCGATGGTCGCGCTTGCGCCCGGCGATCATGTCCGCGCGGTAATTGGCGGCCTGGGAACATGCAGCGTCACTTACGGAGACGCCAGATGACCAAGATTGGCTGCGCGATCATCGGATCGGGGAACATCGGCACCGATCTGATGATCAAGATCATGCGTCATTCGGAGCTTCTCGAGATGGCCGCGTTCGTCGGCATCGATCCCGAATCGGACGGTCTGAAACGCGCCGAACGGCTCGGCGTTGCGGTGACGCATCAGGGTATCGAAGGCCTCCAGGCGCTCCCCTGCTGGGACCGGATCGGCATCGTGTTCGACGCGACTTCCGCTGGCGCGCATGAGCGCCACAATGCGGTTTGCGCCGCGGCGGGCAAGGTGATGATCGATCTCACCCCGGCGGCGATCGGGCCCTATGTGGTGCCGGTCGTCAACGGCGACGCGCATCTCGGCGCGCAGAACGTCAACATGGTGACCTGCGGCGGGCAGGCGACGATCCCGATCGTCGCCGCGGTGTCGGCGGTGGCAACGGTTCATTATGCCGAGATCGTCGCCTCGATCGCATCGAAATCGGCAGGGCCGGGGACGCGCGCCAATATCGACGAATTCACCGAAACGACGTCGCTGGCGATCGAGCAGGTCGGCGGCGCGGCGAAGGGAAAGGCGATCATCGTCCTCAACCCCGCCGAGCCCCCGATGATGATGCGCGACACCGTGTTCGTGCTGTCGTCGGGCGCGGACGAGGAGGCGATCCGTGCGTCGATCGAGGCGATGGTCGCGAAGGTTCGGGCCTATGTGCCGGGCTATCGGCTGAAGCAGCAGGTACAGTTCGAGCGCTTCGGGGCGAACCACCCGGTGCGGATCCCCGGGATCGGCAGCTTCGCGGGGATCAAGACCACCGTGTTCCTCGAGGTCGAGGGCGCGGCGCATTACCTGCCCGCCTATGCCGGCAATCTCGACATCATGACGTCGGCCGGCCTCAAGACCGCCGAGAAGATCGCCGCCCGGCTGCTGATGAAGGCAGCGGCGTGACCGTCGCCGCCTCTTCCCGCCACCCCGACCTTGTTGCGGGGTCCAACCCTCCACTTGCCCGTCCGCTGCGTGTTGCACGGTGGATGCCGGAACGCGTCCGGCATGACGGAGAGAAGTATCGCCGATGACCTTCGACCCGACCCGCACCAAGCTCTACATCCAGGACGTGACGCTGCGCGACGGCATGCACGCGATCCGCCACCAATACGGCATCGACCATGTCCAGCGGATCGCCAGTGCGCTCGACGCGGCGGGGGTCGACGCGATCGAGGTCGCGCATGGGGATGGCCTCAACGGCTCCAGCTTCAACTACGGTTTCGGCGCGCATACCGATTGGGAGTGGATCGAGGCAGTCGCCGACGTGCTCGATCATGCCGTGCTGACGACGCTGCTGCTGCCCGGCATCGGCACCGTGCACGACCTCAAACACGCCTATGATCTCGGCGTTCGATCGGTCCGCATCGCGACGCATTGTACCGAGGCCGACGTGTCGAGACAGCATATCGCCGCCGCGCGCGATCTCGGCATGGATACGATCGGCTTCCTGATGATGGGGCACATGATCGACCCCGACGCGCTCGCCGCCCAGGCCAAGCTGATGGAAGGCTATGGCGCGACCTGCGTCTACGTCACCGACAGCGGCGGTGCGCTCGACATGGACGGCTATCGCGCACGCTGCGAGGCGTATGACCGGGTGCTGAAGCCCGAGACGCAGCGCGGCATCCACGCGCACCACAACCTGTCGCTCGGCGTCGCCAACTCGATCGTCGGGGTGCAGACGGGCGCGATCCGGGTCGATGCGAGCCTCGCCGGCATGGGGGCGGGCGCGGGCAATGCGCCGCTGGAGGTGTTCATCGCCGCCGCCGACCTCAAGGGCTGGAACCACGGTTGCGACCTCTACAAGCTGATGGACGCCGCCGAGGATATCGTCCGCCCGCTGCAGGATCGGCCGGTGCGGGTCGACCGCGAGACGCTCTCGCTCGGCTATGCCGGGGTCTATTCCAGCTTCCTGCGCCATGCCGAGAAGGCGAGCATCGATCACGGCATCGACACCCGCGAGATCCTGGTCGAACTCGGCCGGCGGCGAATGGTCGGCGGGCAGGAGGACATGATCGTCGACGTCGCGCTCGACCTCAAACAAGGGCGGCGCGGCGATTAGGTCGTCGAGGATATGGTGGACGCACTTGGGCTCGAACCAAGGACCCGCTGATTAAGAGTCAGCTGCTCTACCAACTGAGCTATGCGTCCATCCGGCGGTCTGGCATGGCGCGCGGTGGCGCCCCTGTCGACCGGGAAGCGGGCCGTTAGCATCCACCGCGGGGGATGCAAACCCTTTTCGCGTCCGCCCCGCGCTTTTCGCGTCGACCCGCGGGCTTCCGCCTACCAGCGCACCGTCCTGCGGTTCTGCCGGTCGATCGACATCAGGATGCCCAGGCACAGCAAAACCGTCATCTGCGCCGAACCGCCGAAGCTGACGAGCGGCAGCGGGATGCCGACCACGGGTGCCAATCCCATCACCATCGACAGGTTGATCGCGACGTAGAAGAAAATCGTGGTCGCGAGGCCGGCAGCGGTCAGCCGCGCGAACTTGGTCCCGGCGGCCTGCCCGACGTTGATCCCCCAACGGATCACCAGCATGAACGCGAGGATCAGCAGGCACCCGCCGACCAGGCCCCATTCCTCGGCCATCGTCGCGAACACGAAATCGGTCTGGCCCTCGGGGAGATAGTCGAGATGGCTCTGGGTACCGTTGAGGAAGCCCTTGCCCCAGATCCCGCCCGAGCCGATCGCGATCTTGGACTGGGTGATGTGATAGCCGGTGCCGAGCGGATCGCTCTCGGGATCGAGGAAGATCAGGATGCGGTTGCGCTGATAGTCGTGCAACATGCTGATCGCGAGCGGAGCGATGACCGCGAAGCTGACCGCCCCGCCGACGAAAAGCCGGAGCGGCACCCCGGCCAGGAACATCACCGTCACGCCACCCGCGCAGATCATCAGCGCGGTTCCGAGATCGGGTTGCAGCATCACCAGTACGGCGGGAATTCCGATCAGCACCGCAGCGGGCCAGATCGCGCCGAACCGCCTGGTCTCGTTGGGGGGCAGCATGTCGTAGAAACGCGCGCAGGCGAGCACGATCGCGGGCTTCATCAGTTCGGACGGCTGGAGCCGGATGAATCCGAGATCGAGCCAGCGCTGGCTGCCGCCACGCACCGCGCCGAGCAGCTCGACGAGTACGAGCGCAACCACCAGCAGCGCGTAGACCGGCAGTGCGCCGTTCCGCCACACGCGTTCGGGGATATAGGACAACGCGATCGCGCCGAGCACGAAGGCGTAGAACCGCACGCCTTGCGATAACGCCCATGGCCGGATTGCGCCGCCCGCGGCGGAATAGAGGATCACCAGTCCGAAGCTGCCGATCAGCAACACGAGTATGATCACGCGCCAGGGCAGGCGGGTCAGCGGTTCGGGAACGACGCCGAACGAGCTCAATTGCTTCGCTCCGTAGTGCCGTCTTCGGCGACGGTGTTGCCGGTCGGACCGTCGGTGACCAGCGCGGCCTGGGTCTGGTTGGCGGCGGCGGTGGCCGCCTCGACCGCGGCGGAGTCGCTCGGCACCGCCGCGTCTGTCTTGGTCGCGATCGCTGCCGGGGGAGGCGCCTGCGCGGCCTTGTACGCAGCCTCCTCTGCGGCCATCCGCGTCGGGATGTCGCCGCCCCAGGTCGGCTCGACCTCGGCTAGCGAAGCGATCGCGCGCTCGCGATCGAACAGATAGGTCATGATGTCGCGCCCGATCAGCGGGGTGTCGAGGTTGCGAACGGTGTGGCCGTTATGTTCGAGCACCACCGATGCCGCGTAGCGCGGATTGTCGGCCGGCGCGAAGCACACGAACAGCGCGTGATCGCGTAGCTTGAAGGGCAGCTGGCCGTTGCCGAGCACGCCCGAGCGGCGTTCGGCCATGGTGATGCGGCGGACCTGCGCGGTGCCGGTCTTGGCCGCGAGCTGCACGCCGGGAACCTGCATCCGCGACGCGCCGCCGGTGCCGCCGCCATTGACCACCCCCAGCATCGCCTCGCGGATGATCTGGAGATGTTCGGACTGGACGGGCAGGGCGGGGGCGTCGCGGAACACCTTGTCGGCGAGGATGCTCGGGCGCAGCGCGCGTCCCGATGCAAGCCGCGCGGCCATCACCGCGAGCTGGAGCGGATTGGCGAGCACATACCCCTGGCCGATCGACGCGTTGAGCGAATCCGCGACGGTCCATTCGTCCTTGTACTTGCGCAGCTTCCACGCGCTGTCGGGGATGGTGCCGTAGCGCTGGGTAGTGAACGGGAGCTCGAATTTCTCGCCGAGCCCGGTCATTCGCGCGATCGGCGCGATGCGATCATAGCCGAGCCGCCGGATCATCTCGTAAAAATAGATGTCGCAGCTCTGCATAATTGCGTTCTTGAGATCGAGCGGGCCATGACCCCGGCGCTTGTGGCAATGAAACACCCCGCTGCCGACGCGCAGCGCGCCCGAGCAGGAGATCCGGTCGTTGGGATCGACACCGGCGGCGAGCAGCGCCAGCCCGTTCATCGGCTTGACCGTGGATCCCGGCGGGTAAAGCCCCTGCAAAGTCTTGTTCATCAGGGGAACGTGGTCGTTTTGCGACAGCATCTTCCATTCGAGATGGCTGATGCCGTCGGAAAAGCTGTTCGGGTCGTAAGCCGGCATCGACACCATCGCGAGCATCTCGCCGGTGCGGCAGTCGATCACTACCGCCGAGCCCGAATTGGTGCCGAGCCGCCGCGCCGCATATTCCTGCAGCCCGGCGTCGATCGTGAGGCGCTGGACATGCCCGGGAACGTCGGGCTTGGTTGCGAGCTCGGCGACGAGCTTGCCGCGCGCGGTGACCTCGACCCGCTTGGCGCCGGGCTGGCCGCGGAGCTTGGGTTCGAGCACCTTTTCGAGGCCGTCCTTGCCGAGCTTGAAGCCCGGGGTGACGAGCAGCGGATCGCGGGTCGCCTTGTACTGTTCGGCGTTCGCGGCACCGACATAGCCGGTTAGATGCGCGACCGCGGCGCCCGCCGGGTAATGGCGCGAGAAGCCGCGCGTGGGCGCGACCCCGGGCAGTTCGGGTAGATGGACGTTGACCGCCGCGAAATGATCCCAGTCGATATTCTCGGCAACCTGGACCGGCTGGAACCCCGCGGATTGCTTCAGGTCGATGCGGATCCGCTCGACCTCTTCGGGCGGCAGCGCGAGCAGGCGCTGGAGCGTGGCAAGCACCCGCTCGCCGTCCTCGAGCCGGTCGGGGATGATGTCGACCCGGAAATCGGTTCGATTGTTCGCGATCGGCACGCCGTTGCGGTCGATGATCCAGCCGCGGCGGGGTGGTACCAGCGTCATGTTGACGCGATTGCTCTCCGCGAGAAGATTGTACTTCTCGTTCTGCGCGATCGACAGCCAGCCCATCCGCACCGCGAGCAGCCCGCCGAACGCAGCCTGCCCGATCCCGAGCATCCAGGCCCGTCGCGAGAAGCTGTACGCCTGCATCGCCTCGGTGACCGGACGCATCGGCCGCTTCACGCGGGTCCCCGCTTACGGTCGATCCAGGCGACGATCCGCGCGGCGAAGGGGAAGAGCATTATCGAGATCACGACTTGCGCCAATAGCACGGTGTCGACCGGCGCGCTTATCGGCAGTGCGAGCAATCGCCCGACCGCGAGGCACGACGCGATCGCGCCGCTCGCGATCAGCCAGTCCTGCCAGAAATCGCGAAACACCAGCCGGTGCTCGACCAGGTCGATCGCCAGGAAGCACAGCGACCAGAGCAGCACCGCACAACCGAGCGGCTGTCCGCTCACGAGATCGTCGAACAGCCCGAGCGGCGCCGCCGCCCAGGGGCGGAGCGCGAAGCGCGCGAGCAGGCGCCACGCCAGCAGCATCAGCAGCCCCATCGGCGGGAGCAGCGGCAGGCTCGCGACGACCGGAATGATCGTGACCAGCGAGCCCGCCATCACGGTCGCCCAGGGGATCGCGCGCGCGCGGCCCTCGGGCAGATGCCGGGCAAAGGGATCGTACTCGCCCGCGCTCACCGTTCCCCGGCTCCCGGACGCGGCGCGGGTGGCGGTACCGGCATGAACGGCCGTTGCACCAGCGCATAGTCGAGCGAATCGGGTGCGGCGTAGGGTCGCGCATTGGCGGTGTCGGCGGCTGGGGTGGCGACCTGCGCGACCGGGATCCCCGGCGCGTAGAGCCCTCCGGTTCCCGACGTCACGAACATGTCGCCGCGGTGGAACTTGACGTTGGTGGTGTTGACCGAGCGGATGTCGACCGTGCCGTCGCCGCGCCCCGCGGCGATCGCGGGAATGCCGTCGCGGACGCGGCGAACCGGCACCAGGCTTTCGGGATCGGTCACCAGCAGGACCCGCGCGGCGAACGGCCCGGTTTCGATGATCCGCCCGACCAGCCCGTCGGGCCCCCGCACCGCCATGCCCGACCGCACGCCCTGCGCGCGGCCGGCGTTGAGGAGCGCAAAGCGCCGCCCGCTCGACGCCGTCGAGCTGACCAGCCGGGCCGCCACGATAGTATCGGCCGACCGCTCGCGCAGCCTGAGCAACCGCTGCAGCCGCCGATTGTCGTACGCGACGACGCGCGCGCGGGTGACGAGCGCACGCATCCGCGTCGCCTCGGCGCGCAGTTCCGCATTTTCGCCATGGACGCGGAAATAGGTCGAGATCGTCTCGGGGATGCCGACGATCGCGCGGACGGTGCCGTCGAGCACCGACGAGACCGGCCCGGTGACGCTCGCCGCCGTCATCCGCAACGCGGCGAACGCCGGCGGATTGAAGGTCGAGACGATGAGCAGCACCGCGCCGACCACCGCACCGGCTACCGCCAGCACGTAGCCGAGAAAGGCCGAATATTGCCGCCGCCGCGAAAACCCGGTGCGGCGGTCGCGGGCAGGCGCCATGCGCCGCTCCCCCGTTAACGAGTGTTAGCCGTTCTGCAGAACGCCACGATACATCGGATCCTCGAGCGCGCGCCCGGTACCGAGCGC
>DATLME010000153.1:0-4777 GCA_035537395.1 Sphingomonas sp.
CGCAGCAAGGTCGCGAAATGGCCCGACATCGGCGCGACGATCAGCAGCTTGGGCGCGCCCTCGCCGCCGTCGCGCACGAAGCGCTTCAGCTGTCCGAACGGCTTTTGCAGGACGATCTCCTCGCGCACCGCGACGTCGCGCCCGTCGATCATCGTCGACGCAAGCCCGAACGCAGGCTTTCCACGCGGTGCTGCCGCATGTGCGAACACTTCGAGGGCAGACGCAACCACCGAACCACCGCCGACATAGGCGAACGGGTTTGCCGGGTTGTGAAGCCATTCCGCACCGAACGTCGCCATCGCGCTGGCGTTGGCGAGCATGGAGCGCTGCAATTCATAGGCGTTGTAGAGCATCGGGTATCCCATAACCCTAAATGGGTTGCTGGAGTGGTAACGCAAATAACCTCGCTGGCAACCGAAGCTTCCGCACTGCAACACACCTAACGCGCAACAGGCGCAGGTAGTTGCCGTTGAGCCACGCCGGTGCGGCTGCTACGCAGACCGGCAATGACCGACATCATCACCCCGCGGGCCCCGAGCCGGCGCAGCCTCGGCGATCTCCGGCTGGTGTGGGACAGCGTCATCCGGTATCCGCGCCAGCTCGTCTTCGCGCTGCTGGCGTTGCTGACCACATCGGCAGCGACGATCGCGATCCCCTATGGCTTCAAACGCGTGATCGACCGTGGGTTCGGCCCCGGTGCGGGCGAGTCGGTCGCGAGTTCGTTCCACTATCTGCTGATGATCGTCGTCGTGCTCGCCATCGCGACCGCGATCCGGTTCTACTTCGTTTCGTGGCTGGGGGAGCGCGTCGTTGCGGACGTGCGGACGCGGGTGCAGGCGCATCTGCTGCGCCTCGCGCCGCGCTTCTTCGAGGAGAACCGCCCGTCCGAGATCGCCTCGCGGCTAACCTCGGACACCGCGCTGATCGAACAGGTCGTCGGCACCACGGTGTCGGTGGCGCTGCGCAACAGCTTCACCGGCGTCGGCGGCATGATCTATCTGTTCGCGATCTCGCCCAAGCTCGCCGGCATGCTGCTGCTCGGTATCCCGCTGATCATCCTGCCGATCACGGTGCTCGGACGGCGGCTGCGCAACCTGTCGCGCACGTCGCAGGACCGCGTCGCCGATGTCGGCTCGATCGCGACCGAGACGCTCGGCGCGATGAAGATCGTCCAGGCATTCGGCCAGGAAGAGCGCGAGGCGGCGCGGTTCGCGGGCGCGGTCGACGCCACCTTCGCCGCCGCGCGCCGCCGCATCGTGCTGCGCGCGGTAATGACCGCGATCATGATCGCGCTGATCTTCGGGTCGATCACGCTGGTGCTGTGGGAAGGCGCGGTCGATGTCGCCGCCGGCCGGATCAGCGGTGGCGCGATCGCCGCCTTTGTGCTCACCGGCGGGATCGTCGCGGGCGCGTTCGGCGCGCTGACCGAGGTCTATGGCGATCTGCTGCGCGGCGCGGGCGCGGCGAGCCGCCTTGCCGAACTGCTCGAGGAAAAGCCCGAGATCGCTGCCCCGGCATCGCCGGTCGCCCTGCCCCGGCCCTCGCGCGGGGGCGTGAGCTTCGACGGTGTCCGCTTCCACTATCCGACCCGGCCCGAAATCGCGGCGCTGAACGACTTCACGCTCGCGGTCGCCCCGGGCGAAACGGTCGCGGTGGTCGGGCCGTCGGGCGCGGGCAAATCGACGCTCTTCCAGCTGGTCGAACGGTTCTACGATCCGGACGCGGGCCGGGTCCTGATCGACGGTGTCGACCTGCGCGACGCCGATCCAGCCGAGGTCCGCGCGCGGATCGCGATGGTGCCGCAGGAAACCGTGATCTTCGGCGCGTCGGCGCGCGACAATCTGCGCTACGGCAACTGGAACGCCAGCGACGACGAGCTCTGGGCAGCGGCCGAGGCGGCCAATGCCGGCGAATTCCTCCGCCGCCTGCCGGGTGGCCTCGACAGCTTCCTGGGCGAAGGCGGCGCCAGGCTGTCCGGCGGGCAGCGCCAGCGCATCACGATCGCGCGCGCGCTGCTCCGCGACGCGCCGATCCTGTTGCTCGACGAGGCGACCAGCGCGCTCGATGCCGAAAGCGAACGGCTGGTGCAGGAAGCGCTCGAGCGACTGATGACGAGCCGCACCACGCTGGTGATCGCGCACCGCCTCGCAACGGTCCGCGCCGCCGACCGGATCATCGTGATGGACGAGGGCCGCATCGTCGAGGAAGGCACCCATGCCAGCCTGATCGGGCGCAGCGGGCTCTATGCGCGACTGGCGAGCTTGCAGTTCAGCGAGGCGGCTTAGGAGGGCTGTGCGGGCCGGGAGTGGACGTCACCCGTGCATCGATACGAGCCGTCGGTACGCCCTCTGCGAGGGCTACTCGGTCTCTGCCCGGTACCTACTGGCGGTGGGAATGGCTCCGGCAGTGGTTTGCCCTGTTCCCCGTCATCCCGGACTTGTTCCGGGATCCACCGCGCCGCGTGCGCAGGGGCCGCTGGTTTGCGGGAGCGTGGATCCCGGAACAAGTCCGGGATGACGTTGCTACACCGTCCGTTTTGATGGTGATCGAATGGCCGCGCTAAGCGGCGTACCGAGAACCAGGTTCGAAGGACAGGTCGGGCTGCTCAGATCGCGCTCAACATGCGCAGGAACTCGACCTCGTTCGCGTCGTGCGGCACGCCGGATTCGTCGAAGATGTCGTGGAACCACATGTCCTGCGGCACCTCGGCCAGCGGGCTCTGCCAATTGTCCCAGGCCAGATGGGTCTGGGTCTTGCCGCGGACCAGGCCCCAGCAGAAGGTGCCGACGCGATATTCCTTGGCGCAGGGAAGGATCGCCTGGAAGGTGCTGCCGGCCGGGCGCGCCATGAACTCGGTGCACAGCAACGGCCGGCCGAGCGCCTTCAACCATTTGACGCGGGTGACGAAATCCTCGGCAGTGCCGTAATTGTGGAACGAGATCACGTCGGACAGGCCGGTCTGCGCGCGCTGGATCTGGCTGAGCAGGTGCGGTGCGGACCAGTCGCCGAGCCAGATCCCGCTGGTCAGTGGCTGGATCGGGGCGCGCGATCGTGCCCAGTCGAACGCGGCGATCATCAGCGGCACGACGAGGTCGGCCTTTGCCTGCAGCGCGGCGGGATCGCATAGCGCGACCTCGGGGCCATTGTCGGGCTCGTTCCAGATGTCCCAGGCGAGCACCCGCGGATCATCGGCGAAGCGGCCGACCACCCCCTCGACATAGTCGCGCAGGCGGCCATGCTGGTCGCCGTCGACGAGCGCGGGAATGCCGGGCGATTGCACCCAGCCGGAATTATGGACGCCTTCGCGCGGGGCACGTTGGGGCCCTAGCGCGGGTTCGGGATCCCAGCAGGAATCGAACAGCACGAGCATCGTGCGGATGCCGCTCCGGTCCGCCGCGGCGAGGAAGCGGTCGATCCGCGCGAGGAAGCGCTCGGCGTCCTCGACCCAGAGCAGGTCGTGGAGATAGACCCGGACCGCGTTCATCCCGAGCGAGGATGCGAGCGAGAGTTCGCGTTCGATAATGGCGAGATCGAAGGTCTCGGCCTGCCACATCTCGAGCTGGTTGATCGCGTAGGACGGCGTGAAGTTGCAGCCGACCTGCCATGGCAGTGCGTCGAACCATGCCTGTGCCGCCGCGCGCGGCCACCGCTTCGTCATGAACTCGCCCCCTCCGACGCGCCTTGGACGCCAGAGGGAGCTTATCCCATAATTTGGTTAACGACGTATGAAATTCGGTATATCCTAGAAATGGATCGCGCGGCCATAGGCGCCGAGCACGCTCTCGTGCATCATCTCGCTGAGTGTCGGGTGCGCGAAGATCGTTTCCATCAGCTCGGCCTCGGTGGTTTCGAGCTGGCGGGCGACGACATAGCCCTGGATCAGCTCGGTGACCTCGGCGCCGATCATGTGCGCGCCGAGCAGCTCGCCGGTCTTGGCGTCGAACACCGTCTTGACGAAGCCCTCCGCCTCGCCGAGCGCGATCGCCTTGCCGTTGCCGATGAAGGGGAATTTGCCGACCTTCAGCTCGTAGCCGGCTTCCCTGGCCTTGGCCTCGGTCAGGCCGACCGAGGCGACCTGCGGGCGCGAATAGGTGCAGCCGGGGATGTTCCAGGTCTCGAACGGGTGCGGATTCCCGCCCGCGATCTTCTCGATGCAGACCACGCCCTCGTGGCTGGCCTTGTGCGCGAGCCAGGGCGCGCCGGTGACGTCGCCGATCGCGTAGACGCCCTCGACATTGGTGCGGCCGTAGCCGTCGACCTTGATATGGCCGCGCTCGGTCTCGACGCCGAGCGCCTCGAGGCCGATATTCTCGGTGTTGGGGACGATCCCGATCGCGACGATGACGTGGCTATAGTCCTCGGTGGTGACGGTGCCGTCCTTGCCCTTGATCGAGGCGGTGACCGCGGCGTCGCCGACGGCTAGCTTCTCGATCGCGGCACCGGTGAGGAGCCTGATCCCCTGCTTGGTCAGTGCCTTGTCCATGAAGGCGCTGACTTCCTCGTCCTCGACCGGGAGCACCCGCGGTAGCATTTCGACGATCGTCACCTCGGCGCCCATGTCGTAGTAGAAGCTCGCGAACTCGACCCCGATCGCGCCCGACCCGATCACCAGCAGCTTGGTCGGCATCTCGGCGGGAACCATCGCGTGGCGATAGGTCCAGACGCGCTTGCCGTCGGCCTTGGCGAACGGCAGGTCGCGGGCGCGTGCGCCGGTCGCGACGAGGATGTGCGGCGCGGCGAGCTCGACGGTCTTGTCGCCCTGCGTGACCGTCAGCCG
>DATLME010000154.1:0-3968 GCA_035537395.1 Sphingomonas sp.
GCGGCGCCCATCCTGCGGATCGCGAACAGCGCCACCCGCGCATTCGCGCAACCGGGCAGCGCGTGGGGCAGGATCGTCATGGTCAGGGCATCGGGGATCATGTCGCGCGTCTCCAGCAGCACGCGGACGATCGGCGCTCCGTTATTGCAAGTCAATAGCAATAAGCGTTCAGCTTGGGGGCTCGTCGTTCGACGCGAGCGCTTGGCCCGCCAGATAGAGGGAGCCTGCGATCAGCACGACCTCGCCTTCATCGCGATCGGCGATCTGGCTCAGCGCGGCGGACAACGTCGGCGCGGACCCGGCGCTCAGCCCTAAAGCCTCCGCCGTTGCGGCGAGCGCCTCCGGCGCGTGATGGGGATGACCGTCGACCGGAACAGCGACGACGTGCGCAACGGCGGGCGCCAACGCGGCAAGGACTCCAGTAGCGTCCTTGTTGGCGAGCAGGCCGATGACCAGAGCGACGGGCCGTCCCGACGCGACCGCCGCGAGTGCGCGGGCGACCGGCAGTGCAGCCGATGGATTGTGCGCGCCGTCGAGCCAGAGCTCACCACCACGCAGGCGATCGGCCAGCGGTCCACTGCCGAGCCGCTGCATTCGGGCAGGCCAGGTCGCGGTGCGGGCAGCGTCGCGGATCGCGCCGTCGGGCACCGCCACTGCTTGCTGGTGACGGAGCATCGCGATCGCGAGCGCTAGATTGTGCGCCTGGTGCGCACCGACCAGCCGCGGACCCGGTGTGACCAGCGCGACGCCTGGCTGTTCGTAGCGGAGTTCGTCGTTTGCAAGGTCGCTGTGCCAGTCGCGTCCGCGCATCATCAGCGGCGCGCCCGCTGCGGCCGCCACCGCGACGATGCGATCCTGTAGCGCCGCTGGATAGTCCATCGTCACGAGCGGCGCGCCGGGCTTGGCGATACCCGCCTTTTCCGCGGCGATGACGGTGAGATCGGTGCCGAGAAACGCCTCGTGATCCATCCCAAGCGCGGCGATGCCGCAGACCGCGGGCGCCTCGATCACGTTGGTCGCATCCAGCCGGCCACCGAGCCCGACCTCGACGATGCACGCCGCCGCGGGGGTGCGCGCGAAGGCGAGGAACGCCGCCGCGGTAGTGACTTCGAAGAAGCTCGCGCCGACATCGTCCGCCACGTCGAGCACCTCGGCGAGCAGTGCGGCGAGAGTGTTGTCGTCGATCAGCCGCCCGGCGACGCGAATCCGTTCGTTGAAGCGGACCAGATGCGGGCTCGAATGGACGTGGACGTCGTGTCCTGCGGCCTCGATCGCGGCGCGGAGGAAGGCGCAGGTCGAACCCTTGCCGTTGGTGCCGGCGACGTGGAACACCGGCGGCAGCGCGCGGTGCGGATCGCCGAGCCGTGCGAGCAGGGTCGTGATCCGGTCCAGACCAAGGACATCGGCGCCCGGGGAGAGCAGGGTCAGCCGGTCGAGCTGAGCCTGGACGGCGGGTGAGGTCGATGTCGCGTGGTCGGGCATGCGCTGGGCCAGCTACGCCGCCTTGCGCACGCCGGACAGATACGCGCTGACCGACGCCAGCGTGTCGCGGAGGTTCTTGCGGTGCACGACCATGTCGAGCATGCCATGATCGAGCAGATATTCGGCGCGCTGGAACCCCTCGGGCAGCTTTTCGCGGATGGTCTGCTCGATCACGCGCTGGCCGGCGAACCCGATCAGCGCGTTAGGCTCGGCAATCTGGATGTCGCCGAGCATCGCGTAGCTCGCGGTGACGCCACCGGTGGTCGGATCGGTAAGCACGACGATATAGGGCAGCCCGGCATCGTGGAGCATCGCGATCGCGACGGTCGCGCGCGGCATCTGCATCAGGCTGAGAATCCCCTCCTGCATCCGTGCGCCGCCGGCTGCGGTAAAGATGATGTAGGGCGCGCGATCCTCGATCGCGGCCTCGACCCCGCGGACGAAGGCTTCGCCGACCGCAAGCCCCATCGAGCCGCCCATGAATGCGAAGTCCTGCACCCCGATGACGACCTTGTGGCCGTCGATCGTGCCACGCGCATTGAGCAACGCATCGGATTCGCTGGTGGCGAGACGCGCCGCCTTGATCCGATCGACATAGCGCTTCGAATCGCGGAACTTGAGCGGGTCCTCGGGTACCTTGGGGGGGGCGAGCTGGACATAGCCGCCATCATCGAACAGCTGCGCGAACCGCACCTTCGGGCCGATCCGCTCGTGATGGTCGCAGCGCGGGCAGACATGGAGGTTTTCCTCCAGCTCCTTGGTGAAGACCATCTGCCCGCAACCCCTGCACTTGTGCCAGAGATTGTCGGGGGTCGTCTTCTTGGCGACGAACGGAAGCGCGTTGCGGACGCTGTGGAGCCAGCTCATGCGGTGACCTTTCGCGCCGCGCGGACTGCTGCGGCGAGGGACTGGATATAGGCGAGGACCGCGGCGGGTGCATCCGCACCGTGCGCGCCGACCAGCTCGACGATCGCCGAGCCGACCACGACGCCATCCGCGCTTCGCGCGATCGCGGCCGCCTGATCGGGGGTGCGGACGCCGAAGCCGACGACGACGGGTATGTCCGTCGCGGCCTTCAGCCGCGCGACGGCATCGTCGATCGAGGCCTGTTCGGCCTGTTGCAGGCCGGTGATCCCGGCGACCGATACGTAATAGAGGAAGCCGCTGGCGCCATCGAGCACCTGCGGCAGTCGAGCGGCGTCGGTGGTCGGGGTGGCGAGACGGATCAGGTCGATCCCGACGGCGCGGAGGGCGGGGCCGAGCGCGTCGTCTTCCTCGGGCGGGACGTCGACACAGATCACCCCGTCGACCCCTGCCGCGCGAGCGGCGGTGGCGAACCACTCGGCACCGCGACGGAGCATCGGATTGGCGTATCCCATCAGGACGAGCGGTACGGCCGGGTGCCGGGCGCGGAACGCGGTGGCGATCGCCAGGATGTCGGCAGTGGTCGTGCCGGCCGCGAGGCTGCGCAGGTTGGCGGCCTGGATCGCGGGGCCGTCTGCCATCGGATCGGTAAAGGGCATGCCGAGCTCGATCACGTCGGCGCCGCCGGCGACCAGCGCGTCGAGGATCGCGGGCGTGGCCGCCGCATTTGGATCGCCCGCGGTGACGAAGGTGACGAGCGCGGGGTGCGGCTTGGCGAAGGCGGCGGCGAGGCGGGTCATGCGGTGGTGCTCGTCTGAGCCCTACCGTCATCCCGGCTGATGCCGGGACCCAGAGTAACCAAGCGCGACTCGCGTGGCTCTGGGTCCTGACTTTCGTCAGGATGACGTGGGTATGGACCGAGGGCGTGCATCACATCGCCACTCCGAGCGCTTCCGCCACGGTGAAGATGTCCTTGTCGCCGCGACCACAAAGATTGGCGAGGATGATCTGGTCCTGCCGCATCTCTCGTGCCTTGCGCGCGACTGCTGCGATGGCGTGCGAGGGTTCGAGCGCGGGAATGATACCCTCGGTCCGGCAGAGCAGCTGAAAGGCATCGAGCGCTTCGGTGTCGGTCGCGCTGTCATAGTCGACACGGCCGATGTCGCGCAGCCAGGCGTGCTCGGGGCCGATGCCGGGATAGTCGAGCCCGGCGGAGATCGAGTGCGCCTCGGTGATCTGGCCGTCGTCGTCCTGGAGCAGGTAGGTCTTGTTCCCGTGGAGGATGCCGGGAAAGCCGCCTGCGAGGCTCGCGGCGTGCTGCTTGTCGAGCCCGTGTCCGGCGGCTTCGACGCCAAGCATCGCGACGTCGGGATCGTCGAGGAACGGATGGAACAGGCCGATCGCGTTCGATCCGCCGCCGATCGCGGCGACGAGGAGGTCGGGAAGGCAGCCGGTGCGGGCCAGCATCTGTTCGCGCGCCTCGCGGCCGATCACCGACTGGAAGTCGCGGACCAGCTCGGGATAGGGGTGCGGGCCCGCCGCGGTGCCGATGATGTAGAAGGTGTCGTGGACGTTCGCGACCCAGTCGCGCATGCCCTCGTTCATCGCATCCTTCAGCGTGT
>DATLME010000155.1:0-4526 GCA_035537395.1 Sphingomonas sp.
GACCGGGTCGAGGCGATCCTGCGCGAGCAGCGCCCCGACGTGCAGGTCGCGGTCGTTTCCAATCCCGAATTCCTCCGCGAGGGCGCCGCAATCGGCGACTTCAAGCGTCCCGACCGCATCGTGATCGGTAGCGAGGACGAGCAGGCGATGCAGGTGATGCGGGACGTCTACCGGCCGCTCTACCTCGGCGAGAGCCCGATCGTGTTCACCAGCCGACGGTCGTCCGAACTGATCAAATATGCCGCCAACGCGTTTCTCGCGACCAAGATCACCTTCATCAACGAGATTGCAGACTTGTGCGAGGCGGTCGGCGCGGACGTGCGCGACGTCAGCCGCGGGATCGGACTCGACAACCGCATCGGCAAGAAATTCCTCCATGCCGGGCCGGGCTATGGCGGATCGTGCTTCCCCAAGGACACGCTGGCGCTGCTCAAGACCGCGGAGGACTATCAGTCTCCGGTTCACATCGTCGAGGCGGTGGTGAAGGTGAACGACAGCCGCAAGCGCGCGATGGGACGCAAGGTGATCCAGGCGCTCGGCGAAGAAGCGCGTGGCAAGACGGTCGCGCTGCTCGGGCTGACCTTCAAGCCCAATACCGACGACATGCGCGACGCACCTAGCCTAGCGATCGCGCTGGCGCTGGCGGATGCGGGCGTGACGGTGCGCGCCTATGATCCCGAGGGGATCGACGCAGCGCGCGGGATGATGCCGGACCTGGTGTATTGCGGCGATGCGTACGAGGCAGCGACCGGCGCGGACGCGGTGGTGATCGTCACCGAATGGGATATCTTCCGCGCGCTCGACCTCAAGCGGCTGAAGCAGGTGATGAACGCGCCGGTGCTGGTCGATCTGCGCAACGTCTATCGGCGCGACGCGATCGAGGCGGCGGGCTTCGCCTATACCGCGGTCGGGCGCTGATCCTCCGCAAGCGCCGCGACCAGCCATTCCGGTAACAGCGCGTCGCCGAGCGCATCGGCGCGGCGATGCTCGACCATCAGGCCGAGTTCGGGATAAGTGGTCCGGGTGCGGTCTCCCGCCAGGCCGAGCGGCGCGACGACGAGCCGGCGGTTGACCTTGGCGCGGTGGTGCATGCGCGCGGTGTTCTCCTGGCCGACATAGCAGCCCTTGGTGAAGCTGACGCCGTTGAGTTCGCGTGCGTTGCATTCGAGCCATAGCGTCTCGCCAGCACCGAGTTCGGCGACCCCCTCGGCAACGCCTAACGACAGCCGATGCGCGTGCCAGCCGGTTGCGGGCGCGCCGGGTGGTGCGAGCCAGCGGTCGCCCAGCGCGGCGAGGCGTGGGTCCGGAACCCCGTTGCCGGCCTCGCGCGACCAATGCACCGCGAGCCCGGTCCGTTCGATCGTGATCGCGCGCCGCAGCCGGTAGAGCGTAAGGCGCCGCATCAGCGCGTCGGCCTGGTCGGCTTCGCAATCGATCAGCAGGTCGTCCGCGTCCTCCCAGAGCATGAAATCGAACAGCGCCTTACCCTGTGGCGACAGCAGGGCGGCCCAGACCGGCAGGGTGCCGGCGGTGTCGCTGGTGACGAGACCCTGGAGGAAGCCGCGCACATCTTCGCCAGACAGCCGCAGCACCGCGCGGTCCGCCAGCATCGTTCCCGGGGTGGTTTCGGCCATGCTGCCAAGGTAGGAGTGCGACGGCATCGGCGAAAGGGCAGACGTGGCGACCTTCGATCTCAAGCTCATCAACGGCATCGTCCATCTTCCCGGTGGTCCCGTAGCCGCCGACATCGGAGTGACCGCCGGGCGCATCGCAGCGATCGGCGCAACCGGCGACGCCGGGCGTACGATCGACTGCCGCGGGCTCGATATCCTGCCCGGCGTGATCGACACGCAGGTGCATTTCCGCGAGCCCGGGCTGGTCCACAAGGAAGATCTCGAGAGCGGCAGCCGTGCGGCAGTAATGGGCGGCGTGACGGCGGTGTTCGAAATGCCGAACACCAAGCCTAACACCGACAGCGCCGACGCGATTGCGGACAAGATCGCGCGCGCGAAGGACCGGATGTGGTGCGACCACGCCTTCTATGTCGGCGCGACCAACCATAATGCGCGCGACTTGGCGGAGCTGGAGCGGCTGCCGGGAACCGCCGGGGTCAAGATCTTCATGGGGGCGTCGACCGGCGACCTGCTGGTGTCGGAGGATGCGCGGCTCGCCGAGGTGCTGGCCTCCGGGCATCGCCGGGTGGCGATCCATGCCGAGGACGAGGCGCGGATGAACGCGCGCGCGGGGGAGCGGATCAGCGGCGATCCCTCGTCGCACCCGGTGTGGCGCGACGACGAGAGCGCGATCCTGGCGACGCGGCGGATCCTCGCACTCGCGCGCGCGGCGCGGCGGCGGATCCATGTGCTTCACGTGACGACGCCGGCGGAGCTGGAGCTGCTCGGCGCCAACAAGGATATCGCGTCGTGCGAGGTGACGCCGCAGCACCTTACGCTCGCGGGCGAGGAGGCGTATCCGCGGCTCGGGACGCTGGCGCAGATGAACCCGCCGATCCGCTCTGGCGCGCACCGCGACGGGCTGTGGCATTGGCTCAACCAGGGGGTGCCCGATGTGATCGGATCCGATCATGCGCCGCACACGCTCGAGGAAAAGGCGGTGGCCTATCCTGGGAGTCCGAGCGGCATGCCGGGGGTACAGACGCTGCTGCCGCTGCTGCTCGATCATGTTGCGCAGGGGCGGCTGACGCTGCAGCGGGTGATCGAGCTGACCAGCGCGGGAGCGCAGCGCTTGTTCGGGATCGTCGGCAAAGGGCGGATCGTGACGGGCTATGATGCGGATTTCACCGTGGTCGATCTGAAGGCGCGGTGGCGGGTGGAGGAGCAATGGCTCGCATCGCGGAGCGGATGGTCGCCGTTCACGGGAATGGAGCTGACCGGGCGGCCGATCGGGACGATCGTGCGCGGCGACGTGGCGATGTGGGACGGGGAGCTGGGCGAGCGCGCGACGGGGGCGCCGGTGCGGTTCGAGGCGGTGGAGTTCGGCTGAGATAGCCTTTTGCTCCGTCACACCGGACTTGTTCCGGCATCCACCGTGCCGCACATCGCTGCCCAGTTGTCTCGCAGTGACGTGGATGCCGGAACAAGTCCGGCATGACGGGGGGTGAGGGGGCGTTCGTCTATTTGGCGGACATGGGCGAAGCCCATGTCGTCGGCCGGGCTGCGCCCGCCGGCCGGGCTTGCGCGAGTGGAGCGGTCTTAGCCGCTCTCCGCGCTGCGCCTTAAAACGGCATCCACTTCGCCTTGTGGGTGATCTTCATGTAGCCGACATTGACCCCGGCGCGGTAGCCGACGCCGAGGCGGATCGGGATCAGCACGATGTTGCCGCGGCGCAGATAGGTCGCCGCGAAGCCGCCGATGAAATATAGCCGTCCCTCGGCCGCCGGAAAGCGATGGAACAGTTCCTCGGTGTCGTGGAGATTGTAGACCAGCACGAACACCTTGTTGGCGTCGCCACCGACGTCGAAGCCGACCGACGGCCCGGTCCAATAGACCGGCTGGGTGCCCTCGACCTTGTGGCTCATCACCCCCGAGCCGTAGCGCAGCCCGACGACGAACGCCCCGGCGGCCTCGCGGCCCGCGATATAGGCGTTGGGGCGGCCCTGCTCCTTCAAGATCTTCTCGAGAATGCCGCCGAGCCCCGCCGCGCCCTTGCCGAACACGCCCTCGCCCGCGGCCATCAGGTCTTCACGGGGATAGGTATCGGCGACTTCGGTGGTGGCTTCGGCACGTGCTTCGGGGGAGACCGCGACGACGGGGGGCGGGAGCGGCTCCAAATTGCGCGGGGGAAGATCCGCCGGCGCCGGATCGCGGCGCGGCGCCGCCCGTGTCGAAGGAGGTGGCGCCTCGCGGGAGAGATCGGCGTCGATCGCCTGGTTGGGATCGATCGTGCGAACCTGCGCGGACCCGGCGCTCGCCAGCGCCGCGGCGATGCTCAATCCGATTGCGAGAAAGCGCATGTCGACCCCCGAAAACCCACCTGATTGTGGAGGTTAACCGCATCCTGCCTTGCCCGGCAATGAACAGGCGACGGTCCGAGTCGATTTCACGCCGGGTTGCTGAGAAGGCTGTCGAACGGCTGACGAGGCGGGTACCGCGATGTGCGGTTGCCTGCTCCCGCGACCGCGGCTATAGCCGCCTTCGCTGATCGCCGGAGACGTGGGTGAGTGGCTGAAACCAGCGGTTTGCTAAACCGCCGTACGGGGTTTACTCGTACCGAGGGTTCGAATCCCTCCGTCTCCGCCACTTCTCGACGAAATCGTCACCCGTGGCCCTTGGTTCGCGCGGCGCGACGCGGCCATGTTCAGGCCAGTGGCGCTAAGTCATTGCCGTCGGTGCATTGTTCAAGCCGATCACCTCAGCAATGCAAGGCCTTCGAGCGCTTCGCGCGTGTGCCGATGGAAGCCGTACGCAGGCAATCAACAATGAGCGCCGTCGGTACCGAGCGAATGCAAGCTACGGCTTGATCCGCTTTGGCTATTCCATGCCGTAGAGACAGTTAAGAGCCCAAAG
>DATLME010000156.1:0-4752 GCA_035537395.1 Sphingomonas sp.
GCCTCGGTCGGCTTGAGGACGAAGCGACTGGTGTCGACGACGCTGATGTCCCACTCGCGCTGCCCGGTCATCCCGGCGCCGCCGCCGGTGACGGTCAGCAGCCGCTCGCGTGCGGCATCGACCTGGCGCGGGTCGCGCAGCATGAAGGTCAGCTGGCCGTCGCGGCTCGAGATATCGCCGATCTCGATGCGCGGCGTGTTGCGGCGCATCTCGGTCGCGACCTGCTCGCGCATCGCGTCGATCCGCGTGCCCGCCAGATCCTTGGTGTCCGCTTCGAGCAGCAGATAGCTACCGCCGGCGAGATCGAGGCCAAGGTTGATCCGCGGCTTGACCGGCCATCCGGCGGTGACGCGTTCGGGCAGGAAACTCGGCACCGCCAGCGCGCACAAGGCGGCCAGGAAGGCGACGATCGACCAGACTTTCCACCGTGGGAAATCGAGCATCAGTCGTTCGCCGGCTTCGAATTGGCGCCGGTCACCTCGGCGATCGTCGACTTGACCACGCGGACGCGGACGTTGGGCGCGATCTCGACCTCGACGAAGCGCTCCTCGACCTTGGTAACCTTCCCGACCAGTCCGCCGGCAGTTATTACACTATCGTTCTTCTTCACTGCTTCGACCGACTGCTGCAGCTTCTTCATGCGCTGCTGCTGGGGGCGGATCATCAGAAAATAGAAGACGATGAAGATGAGGAACAGCGGCGCGAGGCCGATGAACGAGGCGAGGCCACCGTCCTGGGCGGCACCGCTTGCGACCTGAGCGTAAGCTGGGGAGATGATCATCGGTTCCATGCATGGCTGATCGGCGGGGGCGAAGGCCCCCGCATGAAGCGCCGCGAGCTAGCATCGGCAGGCGGCTCGCGCAACCGACGGGTCGTGCTACAGCGCGCGGGCATAACCGAGGAGAGCGTGCATGATTCTGGTGATGGGGCATATCAAGGTCGCGACGGGCGAAGGCGCCAGGCTGAAGGACATCCTCGCCGCGCACATGGCGCAGGTCGCACAGGAAGAAGGCTGCGATCATTACAGCTTCGCCTTCGACGCAGCCGATCCCGACATGATCCGGATCGCCGAACGCTGGGCCTCGCCCGAGGCGCTCGCCGCCCACGGCCAGGCCGAACACCAGAAGGCGTTCGGCCGCACGCTGCGCGACTTCACCGTCGAGGCGATCAGCGTGAAGGCGTGGAATGGCGAGTTCTGGCGCACCCTGATCGGCGATTGACGACCGCGTGTCCGGGAGCGCTTGCATCCCTGGACGCGCAAGCCTAAAGCCCCGCGCCTCGGGTCCGGATCGACGTCGTCGGTATGGATCCTCGGTCGGGGCGTAGCGCAGCCTGGTAGCGCATCACACTGGGGGTGTGGGGGTCGCAGGTTCGAATCCTGTCGCCCCGACCAAATCTTCGATATTCCTGAGCGACGACGCCCGGTACCGCCGGGGCGGCAGCTCCTAACGCGGCGTTGGTGTGGGCGTCGATGCCGGCGCGACGGCCTGGGACTTCGGCAGCACCACCTCGACGCGGCGATTGCGCTGGCGACCGGTTTCATCGTCGGTACCGTCGGACTTGATGTTGGGCGCTACCGGCCGCAGTTCGCCAAGCCCGATCGTGCGCAGACGTGCGGCGCTCACGCCCTTCTCGGCCAGATACGCCTTGACCGCCTCGGCACGCTGTTCGGACAGGCGCTTGTTGTACGCATCGTCACCGCGAGCGTCGGTATGGCCTTCGATCGCGATCTCGCCCGCGCCGCCGGCCGCGATCAACGCGGCCAACTGATCGAGCGTGCTGCGCGCGGTGTCGCGGATCGTCGCCTTGTCGAAATCGAACGTGACGTCGCCCGGCAGCGACACCACTGTCCCGCGATCGGTTTCCACCGCGCCCAGATCCGAGCGGAGCTTCTCGACCGCGCGCAGGTCGCTCGTCGAGCGACCGCCGTCGCCGAAGGTCGATCCGCCGCCCGCGGCACGGGCGAAGGTCGACATCGGTACCGGGCGCATGTTCGACAGCGTCGAGACATCGGGCACAGAGCCCCCGCGCGAGCCGTCGAGCGGGAGCGAGACCTCGAGCCGCGGGGTGAGCGTATATTCATTGTCGGTGCCGTCGTGCGAATTCAGGATCAACGTCGCCCGCCCCGATGTCGGCAGCGTTCCCGCGAAGACGAGCGCACCGTCCATCATCTTGCCGGGCGGCACCGCGAGATCGGCGTTGGTCGGCGATTTGACCAGCATCAGCTTCTCGCCGCTGTCGGTGACGATGTAGCTGTGCTCGGTCCCCGCATCCAATTTCATGTCGCGGTCGCGCCCGTTGAGGACGCGCACCGATACCAGCGCCCGCTCGGCAGACGCGCGCACCGATTGTACCTGCAGCACCGCAGAACCGCGGTGTACGACCTGCGCATCGACCACGGCGCCATCGCCACCGCCGATCGACACCAGACCGTTGTCGCACGCGGCCATGCTCAGGCTCGCGACGCCGGCGACCGCGAAGCCGATCCCGCGCACCAAGCTCACTTCGCCGTCTCCGCAAGCGGAAGGTCGATCCGGAAGCCGGGCGACGTGCTGTACTGCGAGTCGCCGGACGCCTGTTCGTTCAACACCATGACCCCGCTACGCACCGGCGGCAGGCGGCCGAGAAAAACGAGTTCGCCTTCGAAGGTCTGCCCCGCGGGGACGGTCAGGCGGGCGTTGCTCACCGGTGGCGACAGGTAGAGCCGTTCGCCGCTCTCGAGCAGCAGGAAGCTGTTGCGATTGTTGGGGAAGCGATTGAGATCGACCTCCTGGGTGCGCCCGTTCATCACGCGAACGCCGACCGCGGTATCGGTAGGCCGCGACTGGATCGACGTGACCTGCAGGACGACCCCGTTGGGATGCGCGACCTGGATCTCCAGCGGCTTGGCGGCGCCGCCGTTCCAACTGGATCCGTTCGCAGCGGACGCACTCCCCGTGGCGGCGTTCGCCGTCGCCGCGGCGCCCTCTTCTGCCGGCTTGGACCCGCCATCGCTTTGGCTGCAGGCGGCGAGCGCGAGCCCGGACACCATCGTAAGCACGAAGTTCGCTCGAACCATAACGTGGAACTCTCCCGTAGATCAGCGCATCGCGGTCGGTCGTTGCGTACCGTCCGCGATGCAGCGTTGCATCAATCGCTTGTTTGCGGATCGATCGCCAGACATTTCACCGCACGCGCATCATCTTGCGATGCCGACTGCAGGAAAGTGCATCAGAACTCAGGCCGGTCGCACGTATACGCAACCTTCCGACCGCGAACTAATTCTCGTGCGAGTGCACACTTGGGCTTCGCCGCATCGTCAACACGGCGAATGTCCGTCTATGTCCCGGGCTGCTTCGAAGGTGCGCAGGACGATCGCCTCGAGCACGCCGAGGTCCACGTCGGCGAGCTTGTTGATGTACAGGCACGCCTTCGACCGTTTGAACTTGCCGAGACTTGCCAGCAACGCGTCGAATTCCGCGAAGCCACCCACGTAGAGCACCAGGTGAGCCGACCGTGGCGAAAAGCCCACCCGGCACATGTCGCCCTCGTGCCCGCTGGCGTAGCGGTAGTGATAGGTGCCGAAGCCGATGATCGACGGGCCCCACATCGCTGCGACTTCTCCGGTGACGCGTTCCATCATCGCACGGACGACCTCGGCATCGGTGCGACGCACCGGCTTCTCGATGCCCGCGATGAAGTCGTCGACGTTCTTCGCGGTGGCTTTCGTCTTGGTCTCGGCCATGTGCACAGCCCCGAGTCGTTGCAGCCATCCTATCGAACCGTCGCCGAAACGTCATCTCGGCGACATGCTCCCACCATTACTGTGCTAAGCGGCGGGCAGTAAACCAACCACGACCCGCGCCTTCATTCGAGCGAGACACATATGCGAGACAATATCGTTCAGCCCGGTGGCGGCGCGCATCTCAGGACCGTCGCGTTGCCGCGGGACGCGAACGCCAGCGGCGACATCTTCGGCGGCTGGACGCTGTCGCAGATGGACCTTGCCGGCGGTACCTTCGCCAGCGCGCACTCGGGCAAACGCGTCGCCACCGTTCGGATCGACGCGGTCGAATTCCTCAAGCCGGTGTCGATCGGCGACGATGTCAGCGTTTTTTGCCGGCTGGAGCATGAGGGGACTACCTCGCTTGCGGTCAGGATTGAGGTCTGGGCGCGTGCGCGCGCGAGCAAGGGGCCGCACAAGGTCACCGAGGGCGTATTCACCTATGTGTCGCTCGCGGAGGACGGCAAGCCGGCGCCGGTCTCGGCCTGATCGCGAATGCGCATGATACGCTAGCTAGGCTTGGTGCTGTTCACGCCGTTCGCGCCGCGCTACCTGATGACGGTGTGGCGGTCTTGCCATAATCGGCTGCGGGGGGGTGGGCGCTTGATGTTCCGACACGGACTTCTGACGCTAGCCGCGCTGGCATGGCCGGCCGCACTTCTCGCCGATGCACCGAGCCTGCGCAAACAGGGCAGGGCGACGCAGCTGATCGTCAACGGCAAGCCGCACCTGATCATCGGCGGCGAACTCAGCAACTCGGCGTCGTCGAGCGCGGCTTATATGGCGCCGCACTGGCCGCGGCTGAAGGCGATGCACCTCAACACGGTGCTGGCCCCTGTATCCTGGGAGCTGATCGAGCCGGTCGAGGGGCAATACGACTGGACCTCGGTCGACACGATGCTGACGGCGGCGCGCGCCAACGACCTCAAGCTTGTGGTGCTGTGGTTCGGGGCGTGGAAGAACTCGATGTCGACCTATGTGCCGGCTTG
>DATLME010000157.1:0-5633 GCA_035537395.1 Sphingomonas sp.
GCGCGGAACAGGTCGCGGACCACTTCGGCGATCGACACCAGGTCGCCCGAATTGATCTTCGCCTCATATTCCTGCGCACGGCGCGACCACATGGTGCGCTTGACCTTGGGCTTGCCCTTCAGCGTGTCCATTGCCTCGCGCATCGTCTTGTCCGACGACAGCTTGCGCATGCCGACGCTTTCGGCCTTGTTGGTCGGCACGCGGAGCGTCATGCGCTCCTTCTCGAACCGAAGCACATAGAGCTCGAGGGCCATGCCCGCGATTTCCGAGCGTTGCAGCTCGATCACACGGCCAACGCCATGCTTGGGGTAAACGACGTAATCACCGACATCGAAGGACAAAGCCTTGGCAGCCATAGGGGGCCTTTCTGGATCGCATTCGCCGTGAACCGTCCGGGCGGAACGACCGCCGAACGGGATGGTTGCGGGAATGACGGTTCGAGTATCTCCGGAACTGGGCGCGATGGGATCGCGTCCGGCGTCCCCCCGTTTAACAGGTTCGTAATAAAATTACCAGCCCACAGCGTTACGGTCGCGGCACGTGCGGCACCGCGACAGGGCAATCACCCGGTATTGATCGCGATCAGTCGCCCGCGCCAGGCTCCGCCGAGAAATACTTGTCGTACTTGCCCGTCTCGCCCTTGTGCTCGTCCGCGTCGGCAGGCGTCTGGTCGCTCTTGCGGGTCACGTTCGGCCATTGCGCCGAGAAGCTGTTGTTGATCTCGAGCCATTGCTCCAGCCCGCTTTCGGTGTCGGGCAGGATCGCCTCGGCGGGGCATTCCGGCTCGCAGACGCCGCAATCGATGCACTCGCTGGGATTGATCACCAGCATGTTCTCGCCCTCGTAGAAGCAATCCACCGGGCAGACCTCGACGCAGTCCATGTACTTGCAGCGGATGCAGGCATCGGTGACGACGTAGGTCATTCTCTCATCCTCTCGGGCGAAGCACGCCGATATCGAACGCGACGCTGCTATGCCGCGTTCCGGGCGTCGTCAATCGATCGGGGCTTGCTGCGAGACGTTCGCAACCGTCAGCTCCTGGTAGCAGGCCTGCGCCTCGGGTGCCGGACCGCGCCGCGCCGGCAGCGCTTCGATCCTGACCACGCGAATGCGGCTGCCATGCGCGAAGGTGAGGATATTGCCGATCCGCACCGGCGCATGCGCCCGGTCGATCGCGCGGCCGTCGATGCGCAGATGCCCGTCGACCGCGATATCCCGGGCGGTGTCGCGGGACTTGGCGAGCCGCGCGAACCACAGGAAGCGGTCGAGCCGCATCGATTCAGCCATGCCGGACGAGTCCTGCCAGCGCGGCAAATGCGCCGGTGGGGTTGACCACCGCGGGGGCAGCCCGCGGCGGGCGGCGCCCCTGCCAGATCCAGCGCTCGCCGGCGTCGGTCTGCTTGCTGCGGAATCCGAGTTCGGCCATCAACCGCTCGATCGTCGGTGGCTCGAGCCCGATCGAGGTCGCCAGCGCCGGGTCGAGCGCAAAGGGCGCACGCCCCTGCCGGGCATCGTGCGTCGCGCGTGCCAGCCGCTCCACCAGGTCGATGCGCACCGCCTGTTGCGCGAAGCCGCGAAACCCCGCGGCCAGCGTCGCCTCCGTCGCGCCGCGCGGCAGCACCGTCGCACCTTCGGGCGGCAGCGCAAGCGGCGCCCCCGCCGCGGCGAGCAGCGCCTGGCGCCACCGTGCCGCGCGCGGCTTCAACAGCCGCGCATCGAACAGGTCGATCGCGCCGATCGCGATCCCCATCGATCGCACCCGCTTGCGCTCCTCGCTGCTCAGCGCGTCGAGCGACGTGCGCAACGGCGCCCTGGAGGCAAGGCCGCCACCCGCCTCGATCGCCGCCGCGACGACGCGCAGCGCCGGGGTCGCGTCCGGATCCCGTGCGGCGGCGGCGAGCGCCACCAGTGCCGGCGTCAGCCGCGCGGAGGTCGCCGCGACGAACCGGGTCAGCCGCGCCAGCACCGCATCGCGGTGACGCTTGTCGAGGCAGTCGAGATCCCGGCTGAGCAGGATCCGCGGCCTCGCCACCGACGCTCCGGCGGAAAGCTGCGCGACCGCATTGCCGCCCCACATCAGCGCCGCGCCCTCGACGCTCAAGGCGGCGTCCTCCGCCGCGAGCAGCAGCTCGGCCCGACGCCCGCGCTCGCTCGCGAGCCGCTTCTCCGCCGCGGCGAGCAGCATCCGCTTTTCCGCGCCGCGCGCGTCCGCGGCGACGGTGAAGCGGAACCCGTCGAGTCGCCCGATCGCGTGATCCTCGACCATCACCTCGCCCTCGGCGCCGATCACCACCGGCAGGACCGATGAATCCGCGCCGATCTGGCGGATCAAGGCGGTGGTGCGCTTGTCGACGAACCGCTGGGTGAGACTCGCGTGGAGCGCGTCCGAGAGCCGCTCCTCGATCGCGCGGGTCCGGTCCGCCCAATGCGCGGGCTCGGCCAGCCAGTCGGGGCGGTTGGCGATATAGGCCCAGCTGCGGATCGCGGCGATCCGGCCGGCGAGCGTCTCGACGTCGCCGGCGACGGTGTCGAGCCGCGCGATCTCGTCGGCGAACCACTGGTGCGGGATGTGCCCGTTGCCTTCGCTCAGATGGCCGAACAGCCGCGACACGAAGCGCGCATGCGGATCGAGGCTCAGCTTGGCGAAATCGGGCACCCCTGCCGCCGCCCACAGCCGCGCGACCATTGCCGGATGACGGGTACGATCGCGGACCCAATGCTCCTCGGCGAGCCGTTTCAGCACCGAAAGGTCGACCGATTGCGGCGCCGCGCGCAGTACGCCCGGCGGCGGGCGCCGTTCGAGATCCGCGATCAGCGAATCGATGCTCGACAGATCCGGATCGCCTTCTCGCCAATGCAGATGGTCGAGCCGCGGGAAGCGGTGCTCCTCGATCGCGAGCACCTCCTCGGGCAGGAATGCGCCCGGCCCCTCGTCGACCAGCGCACCGAAGCTGCCGTCGCGCTGGTGGCGCCCCGCGCGGCCAGCGATCTGCGCCATCTCCGCCACGGTCAGCCGCCGGCTGCGTCGTCCGTCGAACTTGTTGAGCCCTGCGAACGCGACATGCGCGACGTCCATGTTGAGCCCCATCCCGATCGCGTCGGTGGCGACGAGATAGTCGACTTCGCCGGCCTGGAACATCGCGACCTGCGCGTTGCGGGTGCGTGGGCTCAGCGCCCCCATCACCACCGCCGCGCCACCGCGCAGCCGCCGCAGCATCTCGGCCACGGCATAGACTTCCTCGGCGGAGAAGGCGACGATCGCGGAGCGTTTCGGCAGCCGGCTGATCTTCTTGGCGCCGGCATAGGTCAGCGTCGAAAAGCGCGGTCGTGCGACGATCTCGGCGTCGGGGATCAGCGTCCGGATCATCGGCCGGAGCGCTTCGGAGCCAAGGATCATCGTCTCCTCGCGCCCACGTCGGCGCAGCAGGCGATCGGTGAAGACATGCCCGCGTTCGGGATCCGCGCCGAGCTGCGCTTCGTCGAGCGCGACGAACGCGGCATCGTGGTCGGGCATCGATTCGGCGGTGCACAGGAACCACCGCGCGTCCTTCGGCACGATCTTCTCTTCGCCGGTGACCAGCGCGACCCGTTCCTTGCCCTTGATCGCGACGACACGGTCATAGACTTCGCGCGCGAGCAGGCGGAGCGGGAAGCCCATCACCCCGCTCGAATGCGCGCACATCCGCTCGACCGCGAGATGCGTCTTGCCGGTATTGGTGGGGCCGAGGACCGCGGTGACGGCTGGGTTCATGAGCGACAACATCGTAGGTCGGGGGCATCGGCGCAATGATCCAGCGCATCCGCCGCGCGCCGGATCCGATACTTCGTGGCTGCCGGGCGCGCGGGCACCACGCCTCGTCGCAGCCCGCCCTCATGGCCGGCGCAGTTAATTTGACTTTAGCATGTTGCCTGCACAACCCCTGGACCTGCGCCGGGGGCATGCGGCGCGCTATTCGAGGCACCGTCTTGTTCTTGCGCGACGATCCAGGGCTGGAGATGGCGGGGGGCACCGCGACGCGATCCTTCGGACGCGCGCTGGTCCTCCAGGCGGATCTCGGTCCCTATGAACGCCTGCGCAGCCATGCCGCCCGGATCGACTGGGTTCCCGATCTCGGCGCGCAGATCGGCACGCGCGACTGGTGGCGGGGTCTTGCGACCCTCACCGCGCTGTGCGGTGCGGCGTATATGCTCTCCCCTGGCTGGGCGCGCCCGCTCGTCGGCGCGGCGCCTGCACCGCTCGCCGGCGCCGAATGGGACGAGGCGCGCGCGCAGGGCATCGCGCCGCTGGCCTGGGGCAGCGCCACCGGCCGGCGGATGGCCGCCAACGATCTGGTCCGTCCGCTCAACGAAGCGCCCGAGCGCCCCGTGATCGAACTGTCGGCAACGCTCGGCGAGGGCGACGGCCTCGATCGCGTGCTCGAACGCGCCGGGGTCGGGCGCAAGGATGCCGCCGCCGCCGCCGCATTGGTGTCGCAGGCGGTTGCGCTCGATGCGATCGCGCCCGGCACCCGGATCGCGCTCACGCTCGGTCGGCGTCCTGCGCGAACCGTTGCGCGACCCCTCGAAAAGCTGGCGTTGCGGGCGCGCTTCGATCTCGCGGTGTCGCTCGATCGTGCCGGCAGTGCGCTGGCGATGACGCGACAGCCGATCGCGATCGACGCTACCCCGTTGCGGATCCAGGGGCTGGTCGGCTCGAGCCTCTACCGCTCGGCGCGCGCCGCGGGTGCCCCCGCCAAGATCGTCGAAGCCTATATCAAGGCGATCGCCACCCGCGTGTCGATCGGCCGCGACGTCACCGCCGCCGACAGCTTCGACCTGATCGTCCAGCAGGAACGCGCCGCTACCGGCGAAGTCAGGCTCGGCAACTTGATGTTCGCCGGGATCGACCAGGGCCGCCGCAAGGTGCAGTTGATGCGCTGGGGCGGCAAGAACGGCTCGGACGATGGCGGCAGCTGGTTCGACGCCAACGGCCAGACCGAGCGTCGCGGCACAATGGGCACCCCCGTCGCCGGCCGTATCACGTCGACCTTCGGGCTGCGCATGCACCCGCTGCTCGGCTTCATGCGGATGCACAAGGGCATGGATATTGGCGCCGCCTATGGCTCGCCGATATACGCCGCGATCGAGGGAGTGGTCGCCTTTGCAGGCCGCTCGGGCGGTTATGGCAATTTCGTCAAGCTGTCGCATCCGGCCGGGCTCGCCAGCGGCTATGGCCATATGAGCCGGATCGCGGTGACGCCGGGGCAGCGCGTCCGCCAGGGGCAGGTGATCGGCTATGTCGGGTCGACCGGCATTTCGACCGGCCCGCACCTTCATTGGGAAGTGTGGAAGAACGGCGCTGCGATCAACCCGCGCTCGATCTCCTTCGCCAGCGTCGCGACGCTCTCCGGCGAGAATCTCCGCGCGTTCAAGGCGCGCGTCGCCAGCCTGTTGTCGGTGCGCCCGGGCGCCCGCTGACGCGGGTATCGTTGGACCCGCGGGGAGGGCGCCGCGATGCGCGCTCTTCCAACCCGTCGATCTCGGCATCCCGGTTTTGGTCCACGGTCCCGCAAATGGGCCGCCATCGGTGGCGCGGCACGGTGGATGCCGGAACCAGTCCGGCATGACGTATTTGAATGCGAGCCCATCCTCCC
>DATLME010000158.1:0-6797 GCA_035537395.1 Sphingomonas sp.
CGGATCGAACCCGATCATCCGGGACAAGTTCACCGCGGATCCTGCGCCGCTGGTCGTCGGCGATCGGCTGTACCTGTATGTCGGACACGACCAGGCGCAGCGCGACGAGATGTTCAACATGCGAGAGTGGCTGGTCTATTCAACCACCGACATGCGGAACTGGACCGATCACGGTTCGATCATGCGCGTCGCTGATTTCAAATGGGCTATGGCCGACGCCTGGGCGTCTCAGGCCATCGAGAAGAACGGCAAATTCTGGCTCTACGCCGCGGTCGAGCATGACGCGACGCACCCCGGCAAGGCGATCGCGGTGGCAGTGTCGGATTCACCGACCGGGCCGTTCGTCGACGCACGCGGATCGGCGCTGATCACCAACCAGATGACGCCAAAAGGCACGCACAGCTGGGAAGACATCGATCCCACCGTGTTCACCGATAGCGACGGCACGACCTGGATCGCCTGGGGCAACCGCCAATGCTACATCGCCAGGCTGAAGCCCAACATGATCGAGATCGACGGCCCGATCCGCGAGATCACGCCGCCGCATTTCGAGGAGGGGCCATGGCTGCACAAGCGCGGCAACCTCTATTACCTCACCTATGCGTCGCTCGATCGCAGCAAGCATCGCGACGAGCGGGTTTCCTATTCGACGGCGACCGCGATCACCGGGCCGTGGACCTATCGCGGCGAGCTCACCGGTTCGGGCAAGTACAGCTTCACCATCCATCCCGGCATCGTCGAGTTCAAGAAGCGCTGGTACCTGTTCCTGCACAATGCGACGCTTGCGGTCGGCGACCTGAATGGCGCGATCGGACGTCGCGCGGTGACGGTCGAGCATCTGCAGTATCGGCCCGACGGCACGATGGTGCCCGTCGTGCAGACCGAGGCTGGCGTCACCGCACCCCCGCCGACTGCCAAGAAGTGACCGATGCTTGGCTTATAGTGCGCCGGACGACGATGATCGCCGGCTGAATCAAGAGGATCGACGGTACCAATGTTCTTCAGACCCGCCAGCATCGTCCTCCCGGTTCTCGCCTGCGTCGTCGCGGCGCCAGCGGCAGCAACGCCCCGGCTCGACGGCGTCCTGAGCGACCATGCCGTTGTCCAGCGCGGGGTGCCGATCGTGCTGAACGGAGACGCCGTCCCGGGCGAGGCAGTGCTCGTCAGCATGGCTGGGCACACTGTCGTCGCGAAGGCCGGCCGCGACGGTCGGTTCGAGGCGCGTCTGCCAGCGATGCCCGCAGGCGGCCCTTATGACCTTACCATCGCCGCGCCGAGCGGCGGCGCCGTGATCCGCGACCTCCTGTTGGGCGACGTTTTCCTGTGTTCGGGCCAGAGTAACATGGAGATGGCGGTCGACCGCACCCAGGACCTGATCCCCGACGCGAACCCCTTGCCCGACGATCAGCTGCGCCTGCTCACCGTCGCCAAGGCGGCCGCGACGACCCCGCTAGCCCGCTTTGCCACGGCGCCCCAATGGACACCTGCCGGGCCGGCGAGCGTGCCGTCCTTCTCGGCGGCGTGTTTCTACATGGCGCAGTCGCTGCGCCGCACCGCCAAGGTGCCGATCGGTGCGATCCATGCAAGCTGGGGCGGTTCCCGGATCAGCGCCTGGATGAGCGATGCGGCGCTGCGCAGGGCAGGCTTGTCCGACGATGCCGACCAGATCGCGCTCTATGCCCGCGATCCCGCTGCCGCGAGCCGCAATGCATCGGCGAGCTGGGAGCGCTGGTGGCGTCGCGACACCGGCGATGCGGCGGGCGCCGAGCCGTGGCAGCCGGCCGCGGACTCGGCGTGGCGTGATGTGCCGCGGATCGACAATTTCGAGAGCTGGGGCGTGCCCGAACTGGCGGATTACAACGGCATGCTGTGGTTCCGGCGCGAGGTCACCCTCAGCGCGGCGCAGGCGAGCGGCCCGGCAATCCTCGCGCTGGGCGCGATCGACGATGCCGATCGGACCTGGGTCAACGGCCGCGGCGTCGGCGGCACCAGCCGTGCGGGCCAGCCCCGCGTCTACGCGCTGGCGGCGGGCACGCTGAAGCCCGGCCGCAACGTCATCATCGTCAACGTCGACGATGGTTATGCCCTGGGCGGCATGACCGGGCCGGCCGAGACGATGCGGCTGACCTTCGCCGACGGCAGCAGCGCCGCGATCGCGACCGGCTGGCAGTTCGCCATCGCCAAGCGTCCTGCGACCGGTGCCCCGCGCGTTGCCTGGGACGATATCAGCGGCGCGGGTACGCTGTTCAACGCGATGATCGCGCCGCTCGGACGTATGCCGCTGGCCGGCATCGCATGGTACCAGGGCGAATCCGACACCGGCCTGCCCGGGTATGACCGGCGGCTCGCGGCAATGATCGCCGATTGGCGGCAGCGGCTCGGCAGCGCGACCGCGGCGTTCGCGGTGGTGCAACTGGCCAATTACGGCGGACCTGCCTCGGAACCGCGCGAGAGTGGCTGGGCGACGGTTCGCGATGCGCAGCGGCGCGTCACCGCGGCGGATCCGCATGGTGGCCTGGCGATCAGCCTCGACCTCGGCGATGCGCGCGACATCCATCCGGCCCAGAAGCTCGAGGTCGGCCGGCGCCTGGCACAGGTGATGCGCGCGCGGGTCTATGGCGAGGCGGTGGCACCTGCGGGCCCGGCCATCGAAGCGGCACGGCGCAACCCGGACGGAGGCGTGACACTGCGCTTCACCGGGGTCGCCGGCGCACTCCATCCGCAGAGCGCCGCGACTGCGATCGGCTTCGAATATTGCGACGTCGCACCCGGGTCATGCCGCTACGCAGCGGGCAAGGCCGCGGGGGCGGAGGTCGTTCTCGCCGGAGACGGACGCCCGGCGTCGCGTGTCCGCTACGCCTGGGCCGATGCGCCCGCGACCAACCTCGTCGACGATGCGCGCTTGCCGGTGGGCACGTTCGAGATCGATGTCGCGCCCGCGACGGGAGGCGCACAGTGAATATTCGCCATCTCGGCTTGCTCGCCGCGTCGCTGGCGACGCCCGCCGTGGCCGACCCGCTGGCGCCGACCGCGCGGTGGAGCGCCAACCTTGCCGGCCACGCACCCACCCCGCCGATGGGCTGGAATTCTTGGAACGCGTTCAACAGCGACGTCGACGAGACAAAGGTGCTCGCATCGGCGCAGGCGTTGGTGGACACCGGGCTCGCGCGGCTCGGCTATCGCTACGTCAATATCGACGATGGCTGGTGGCTCAAGCGTCGCCAGCCGGATGGCCGCCTGCTGATCCGCACCGATCAGTTCCCGTCCGCCGCGACCGGCGCCAACCCGAGCTTCCGCCCGCTCACCGACCGGCTTCACGCCATGGGGCTGAAGGCCGGCATCTATTCGGACATCGGGCGCAACAGCTGTGGCCAGATCTACACGCCCGATTTCAAGAACCAGCCGGAAGGCAGCGTCGCCGAGCGCGAGATCGGGCTGTACGGCCATGTCGACGCCGACATCCGCCTGTTCTTCGCCGATTGGGGGTTCGACTTCATCAAGGTCGATGGCTGCGGCATCCGCGGGCTTCCCGCCGATGCGCCGCGGGTCCGTTCTGGGCTCTACCGCGCACTTCCGCCGCTCGTCGACATGCAGTCGCTGGGCGGCTCCGACGTCGCGGGCGTTCGCTCGCTGTACGAGGCGGTCGGCGCGGCGCTGGTTCGGCATGCCGGCCACCGGGACTATGTCTACTCGCTATGCCTGTGGGGCGCGGGCGACGTCCGCGCCTGGGGCAAGGACGTCGGCAACATGTCACGGACCAGCGACGATATCCAGCCGAGCTGGGATCGGCTGCTGACCAACCTCGATACAGTCACCCACCGCGCGCTCTATGCGCATCCAGGATCGTGGAACGACCCCGACATGCTGTTCGTGGGTACCGGTGATTTCGATCGCGACCACCTGGTCGAGGCACGATCGCATTTCACCCTGTGGGCGATGCTCAACGCGCCGCTGATCATCGGCTACGACCTGCGCAAGCTCACCCCCGAGTTGTTGTCGATCTTCGGCAATGCCGGCCTGACCGCGATCAACCAGGACCCGGCCGGCAACCAGGCGGTGCTCGCCTATGACTCGGATCAGGTCCAGATCTTCGTCAAGACGCTGGCCGATGGCAGCAAGGCCGTCGCCCTGTTCAACCGCACCGCACGTCCGGTCCGGGCGGTGCTGACCGCGGAGCATCTGAAGCTGCTGCCGACCGCGGACGTCCGGCTTGTCGATCTATGGAGCAAGCAGGAGCGACGCTTCCGCAAGGAACTGGCGCTCGATCTGGCGCCGCATGCGACGCTCGCGTTCGGTGCCAGCGGCACGCGCCGTCTGCCCGGCGGGCTCTACCTTTCCGAGCAGACCGGCAGGGTCAACCCCGCGATCGACGGCGTCTCGGTTCCCGAGCCAGAACCCGCGATCCATCACTCGATCACGCCATGGACCGGGACGCGCGGCGGCGGAGAGCATGTCCAATATGGGGGCTGGGGCGGGGCCGAAGCCGACCGGGCACCCGGCGGCAAGCTGCTGCGCATCGCCGGGGCGGCGTTCGACACCGGGATCGGCATATTTGCGAACAGCAGGCTCGAGGTTCGCAATGCCGGCTTCGCGCGGTTCAACGCGCAGGTTGGGGTCAACGACTCCGGTCGCCGCGGCGGCGGCACCGTGACGTTCGAGGTGTGGGGCGACGGCAAGCTGCTGGCCCGCTCGCGCGCGGCTGCGTTCGGCGAGGCCGCCCGCCCACTCAGCGCCGACGTCTCGAAGGTGAAGATCGTCGAGCTGGTGGCGCGAGCAAGCGGACGTGTCGGCGCAGGTTCGCAGGTCGCGACCTGGGGCGATGCGGCGCTCAGCCGCTGAGGCTTACCGCGCCGGCCACCCAGGCTTACCGATCACGCTGCGGGTTGCCGGCAAGCGCGGCGGCAGCGTTGACGAGCTGGATGTAGGCGGCGGCCTCCGGGACGACATACTCGTTCTCACCCCAGAAGAATGGCCAGTCCTCCTTGTTCTCGGGAAAATCGGGCTTGATCACCAGCACGCCCGGGACGACGCCGCCGGCGATGTAGCTGAAGTCCGCACGGTTGTTGCCGTAGGCGACCTCCTTGGACCGCGTACCCACGCCCGATACGAAGGAAATGTCGGAGCCGGGATGGTGGCCGTGGAGATAGGCGAGGCTGCGAAACACGGCCTCTGGTCCGACGATCGCCGGGAAGGCGCGGTGAAGCGCATACGCGGTCAGCCCGTAATCCAGCACCGCCGCATTGCCGGCCCAGCCGCCGGTCGTGATCGGTACGCCGTAAGGATTTGCCTTCAGGTGCGCATCCGCGGCGGTGACCCAGGCTCGCACCGCGGGCTCGAGTTGCGTGCGAAACCCTGCCGGCATGCGGGGCAGCGCCTTCAGCATCGTCGTCGCATCGCGGTCGAACGAGGGCAAGACTTCGGGCCAGAGTGCCGCGACCGCATCGGCATAGCGCTTGTCGCCGGTCGCCAGCAGCAGCTCCACTGCGGCGGCCATCCGCTCGGATGCGAGCGGGCCGCCAGTGGTGTTGCCGTGGCGGAATTCATTGGGCGCGCGGCCCTGCTCGTCGCGCCAGAGCCGTTCCGCGAGGCGAAGCGCCTTGGCGGCGAGCGGGTCGTCGAAGCCTTTCAGCGCGCGCGCGGCGGCAGCCATCCCTGCGGCCGAGCCATAATCGAGCGCCGAGGCTCTGCTGGTGAACGCCCAGCGATCGTCGGGCACGCCGCTGCGTCCGTCCTTGGCCTCGCGACCGGCGAGCCTGGCGTCGTATACGAGCCCGTCGGTCTTGGTCGTGGCGTCGCCCAGATGGGAATATTGGCCGACGTCGGGTTCGACGATGCCGTGGATGGCGTGCCCGACCGCGTCGACCTGCGCGACGAGTTGCAGGGTGCCGTGGCGGATCTGCTGGAGCAGGTCCGGGCGGCCGTCGGGGACGTGCAGTTCGGCCCGGCGCGCGACCTGATCGACGGTGGTGGTGTCGCGGTCCGGGCGGAACTGTTCCCAGCTGTCGACCAGCGAGCGGATCACCTGATATTGGGTCTGGGTCCGGATGTCGAAGTCGCCGGCATCGAGCCAGCCACCGACGGCGAGACCCGGGATATGCTCGCCGGGCGCATAGGGCGTGTCGGTGGTCGGACCCTGACGATAGAGATCGATATGCTCGTGGTTGAGCGGTGCCTGCCGCGCGTCGTCGCGATGCGGGTCGCCGTGCCACACCCGATAGGCCTCGTTGACGAACATATGATCCATCGCGACCGGCAGGTAGACGTCGAGCGTCGGCGCCCACGCCTCGGCGTACAGGTCCGGTGCGATGCGGAACGGCGCGGTGCGGACGGTGCCGTATTCGAGCTGGTAGACGCCGGGCTCGCGCACCTGGCTGAAATCGTAACGAAGGTAGCGGTAACGCAGATAGTCGCCCCAGGTCACGGCGGTGCCGCTCGCAACGGGGCGCGTCCCGGTGGCGGTCACCTTCAGGAGGCGGATCGGCTTGCGGGTGCGGTCGCCGCGATCGAGCTCGATCGTCGCGATCTTGGGCTCGCCCGGTGAATAGCCGAGCTGCGAATGCGCGATCACCGGCGTGCGCAACCAGCCGGGTGCGACCGCGGCATCGAGCGTCCAGTCGAGCACGCGTCCGGTCCGTCCCGCGGGCAGCAGCTGGCGGAGCACGAACCAGCCATTCTGTGCCTGGTTGCGGCCGTCGTAGAGCGCGATCTCGCCGCCGGCGGCACGCACCGTCACCCGGCGGCTCGCGTCGTCGGGCGCCATCACGAAGCTGGTACCGGTCGCCATCGGGAGCGGCTCG
>DATLME010000159.1:0-22812 GCA_035537395.1 Sphingomonas sp.
ATCGCCCGCCGGCTGGATGCGGAAGAAGCCGATGCCGATGGCAGTGCGGTGGAAGCCGGACGCGTCGGGCAGCCCGAGCGCAACTGAACGACGGGTGGCCAAGCAGGGGCAGGCCGATGCGAGACGCCGACGAACGTGCAACGGAAGTAAGTGGGCGCGGCAGCCTGCGACGCCGCGCCCACTGCGAGCGTCCAGCCCTCACCCCCGCAAGGGCAGGAGCGCTGCAAGCATAATCTTAACGCAGATCATGATCGGCGGTTCCCAAGGCCGCGGCGAGACAGGGTGGCACGAGGCGGTCGGGCCACTCCGCACAAGGCGTTTCGCGAGCAGCGCCCTATCGAGGCATCGTGGGCCGTCGTGCGAACCATCAGCCTCGATAACCGGATGCAGCGATCGCGGACGTCTTGGTCCCGCAGCGTCGGGGCGAGCCGGAGAGTGGCCGCGAGGCGAGCATGAATTCAAAGAAGAAAAGATTCGAGCAGACCAGGCGCGCGCCACCATGCGTGCGGCGAACCTACCAGCTGCCCTCGCTCATCCGTCGCTGGCGTTCGACCTCCGCGGCACTGGTGCTCGGATGGGGGTGGTCGCCCGTGGGGATGCGCCCCGCCGGAACCCAGCGGGTGACGATCACGCCCTTCGCGCCGACCTGCTGGTCGAGCAAGCGGTATGCGCCCGGCGGCGTACCGTCGCCGAACAGGCGCTTGCCGGTGCCGAGCGTGATCGGGAACGTCATCAAGACGAGTTCATCGATCAGCCCGGCGGCGAGGAGTGGCGGGTAAAGCGTCGAGGATCCCTGGATCAGCAGGTCGGGGCCGTCGCTGTCCTTCAGCGCTCGAACCGCGGCGATGCCGTCGATGCGGTGGCTGTTGGCCCATGCGAGCGGCTGATCGCCGAGCGTCAAGACGTACTTGTCGGCCGCGGTCAGCGCGTCGCCCATGCTGGCCATCTCGCCTTCGACGAACGGCCAATAGGACGCGAAGATGTCGTAGGTGCGCCGGCCGAGCAGCAATGCGTAGGGCGGCTGGAACAGCGCGCCGATCACCGGATCGATCACGTCGTCGCCGATGCCGAATACCCAGCCGCCCTGGTCGAAGCCGCCGGTCGGGTCCTCGGTCGGTCCGCCGGGTGCCTGCACGACGCCGTCCAGCGAGACGAACGCTGCGCCCGTCACCTTACGCATTGCTCGTCTCCACCGTCGCGTCGCCATGTCGACCCGGCCCGACCACGCCAAAGCCGATGCCGTGCGGGTCGCTAGCCACGATGACGCGGTCGCCGCCGGGCACGTCCATCGGCCCGGCGTGAACGCTGCCGCCGCCCGCACGAACCCGATCCGCTGCCGACTCGATGTCCGGCGTGCGGAAATAGAATTGCCATCCGGTCGGCTGGCCGTCGGATCGGCCCATCGTCGCGCCGATCGTCTCGCCGGCGGCGTCGATGAACACGTAATCGCCCATCTCGCCCATCGACATGCGATCGGGATAGGACCAGCCGAATACCGCGGCGTAGAACGCGTGCGCGCCCTGCTGGTCGGGGGTGCTGAGTTCGTTCCAGTTGCACTTGCCCATGCCCGTCCGGTCCCAGGCGGTGCTGGCGGCATCGCTCGCGCCCCGCATGACGTAGAACGGGATGCCTTGCGGATCGGCGACCATCGCGGCGCGGCCGGCACCGGGGATGTCGAACGGTGCCATCTTGATGCTGCCGCCCGCGGCGGCGACCTTCGCAACCGTCGCATCGACATCGTCGACACCGATGTAGAACAGCCATGTCGGCTTTGCGCCGCCCGACATCATCTCGGCCGACAGCGGCATCACGCCACCGACGAAGCTGCCGGGATCGATTGCGATCATCCGGTAATCCATTCCCGGCTGGTCGCTCCTGCCGCTGATCGTCCAGCCGATCACGTCGTCGTAGAACGCCTTGGACGCAGCGACGTCGGGCGTCAGCAGCTCGTACCAGATCGGCGTACCATGTGGGTTCGACATCACGCTTCTCCCTGTCGAATGACGAACAGCGGGCGGGGGACACGATGTGGCGGGCTGGCAATAATCGTCGGCGGCATCGCGCTACTCCCTTGAAAGCGACTCGATGACGACATAGTTGGACGGCATGGTTAGAAAAGACAA
Source organism: Sphingomonas sp. (assembly GCA_035537395.1). Taxonomy (GTDB): domain Bacteria; phylum Pseudomonadota; class Alphaproteobacteria; order Sphingomonadales; family Sphingomonadaceae; genus Sphingomonas. Next base: position 2,124 of record DATLME010000159.1, read on the forward strand.
CTGAGAAGTTATGAAAGGTGACTGAAAAGCGTCCAGACGCGATCAAGCGGCGGTATGACGATGCATGCGCCGCGACCCACGGCATCGACATCATCGGCGACCGCTGGGCATTGCCGATCATGCGCGAGCTGATGCTCGGCCCGCGCCGCTTCGGCGAACTCCGCCGCAGCCTGCCCGCACTCAGTGCCAACGTGCTGACCCAGCGTCTCGACGGCCTCGAGGAAGCCGGCATCGTTCGCCGCGCCAAGCTGCCACCGCCCGCCGGCGTCCAGGTCTATGGCCTCACCCAGTGGGGGCAGGAAGCTGGCGTCGTGTTCCAGGCGCTGGGCCGCTGGGCGGCTCGCAGCCCGCTGCACGATCCGACCCGCCCGTTCAGCCCGGTTTCGCTGATGTTGTCGCTTAGGACGATGATCGACGTCGAGGCCGCGGGCGATCTCGTGGCGCGACTGGGTTTCCGCTTCGGCGACGAGGAGTTTCACTGGGCGATCGACCACGGCGTGATCCGCTTGGGGCGCGGCTTGCCCGACGATCCGCACATCGTCTTCACCGGGGAACCGGGCGGGGTTGCGGCCCTCGTCTATGGCGACGTGCCGATCGCCGCGCTCGAGGCAGCCGGCACCCTGACGGTCGAGGGAGACCGTGCGCTCGCCGAGCGGCTGCGCGGCTATTTCCCGATGCCGGAAAAAGCCTCGCTCGCTTGACGACCGCGCGGGCGCAGTCGATGCCGCGCTCGCAAGCCTGAGCCTGACGAGCGGATCGCGTGCCTGGTCAAACCGTGAGGAAGCGCTCGACCTGCGCCGCGCACAGTGGCCATGCTGCCTCGTCGTCGAGCAACATGTGATTGTCGCTTTCGAACAATGCGAGCTGCGCCCCGCTGATCCTCTCGGCGATGTCTCGGGCGCAGGTACACGGAATGATGCGGTCGCCGCCACTGTGTGCGACCAGCGTTTCCGCGGCGATGGCGCCGAGCTCGTCGCGAAGATCGACGAAGCGAAAGACGTGCTGCAGTTCCTCGTTCAGGCCCATGATCGTGCTGAGCCGCTCGTTGAACCAGTCGATCATGGTCCCGCGCGCGCTCGGCCAGTACAGGGCGCCGAGCATTCGGCTGAAGACCTCGCGACCGCCGTCGCGATACTGCCGGCCCATGTTGAGCAACGTCTTTCGCCGCTGGATCTCTTCGGCGTCGCCGCGCGCTTCGAAGCCGGCAGCATAGCCGCCGTAGATCAGGAGTTTGCGGACTCGCTCGGGATGCCGGGCGGCATAGGCCATCGCGACCAGCGCACCATGCGACAACCCCAGCAAGTCGAAGCGCTCGACCTGCGCGGCGTCGACGACCGCCTCGAAGTCCTCGACCAGCGCTTCGAAACTCCAGCGCGGCGGATCGCGCGCGGATCGCCCGACGCCGCGCATGTCGGTTCGGACATATTGACGATTGCGGGCCAGATGCGCGGTCCAATGGGCCCATGCCACCGTGCTCCAGTCGTCCTCGATCTGGTGAAACCAGACTGCCGGCTGCAGCACCGGAAACCCGTTACCGGTGGTCGACCAGGCGATTTCCGCACCGTCGTCCGACGTGCAGAGCTGGATGTGGTGGCTCAACGCTTGTTCGGGAGCCGTCGGCCCGGGCGTGGGTAGTGGAACATCCGGCGCGCCGAGCATCTCGATCTTGCGTCGCCACGTCGCCGGCGGTTCGCCATATTCGCGCTTGAACGCGCGCGTGAACGCGGCCTCGGAATTGAAGCCCACCTCATACGCCACGTTGCCGCTACTCGATCTGCCGTCACGCAGCAGGTTGCCCGCCAATCGCATCCGCCAGCGCGCGCAGTAGCGCATCGGGGTCTCGCCGATCAGCGTAGTGAACCGGTCCGCGAACGCCGACCGCGACATTCCGACGTCACGCGCCAACGCCTCGACGCTCAGCGGTTCGGCATAGCGGTTGTGGATGATCGACAGCGCCCTGGCGATCCCGGGGTCGCGCAAGCCGGCCAGCCACCCGCCGCCATCTTCGGGCAATTCCTCGACATAGCGCCGAACGGCCTCGCTGAAGAGGAGTTCGGCCAACCGCGCCACTACCGCGGGCGGCGCCCGCAGCATCTGCTCCGAGGCAAACCGGAGCGAACTCTGCAACCATTCGGAAGAGGACGTGTCGCGCGCGTGCACCAGCATCACGCTCGGCAGGCTCTGGATCAGCGCGCTCTCCGGCGTCGCGCTGCCGAGAAAGCCGCAATAGAGCATCGTCGGCTCGCTATCGCCAGCGATGCGGATGCGCGCCGGCTCGCCCTTGGGCCCGGCTTCGATGAGCATTTCCGACGCGATCGCCGGCAAGCCGGGCTCCGAATAGACCAGGTGCTTGTCGTTCCGCGGCAACACGATCGTGCAGCCCGCCTCGGCCATCGCCGGCGCCTCGCCCGGAACTTCGACCCAGATCCGACCCGCCCGGACATAGTGATAGGCGATCACGTGCGCGGGTTCGGCGAAGAAGTGGGCGTAGTGGTCCTTCGTGAACTGGGACACGAGGCAGGCGGGGCCGGCCAGTTCGGCATCGATCACCACGCCGCCGGTCAGCCGCATCGACGACAATATGTCCGCGAGCGCGTCCATGTCGCATTGTGCCGCTTTTCGGCGTTTGGATCAATTTTTTTGGCAGCGCGGTCATTCAGCCGCCGAACCGGTTCCGATATTAACGACATCAACAAGCAGAAGCATTGGTCGCATCCTCCCGTCGCATCGTTGCGGCGACAAACCACGACACCCAAGGAGCTTGCAAAGTGTTCAAAACCCTTTCCGCAGAAACCAGGAAACAGATGATCATCTGCTTCTGCACTTTCGTCTGCACCAGTACTGCGCTGGCCGTTACCCTGGCACCGCTCGGCGTCGGCTAACCTCGGTAGAGGAGAGAGAAAATGTATCACGACTTTACCTACAAAAAGGTGCTCGCAACGTCTGAACGCGCCAACTGGCGGCTGGATGACGTGCTTGCCCCGGATGACACGCTGGACTTCGCCCTGCGGTTCATGCCGGAAGCATTGGCACGGACCGATGTCGCCCCCGGGTTGGACGCGCGTGCACGGCTGACGCTCAACCAGATCAGCGGGCATCAATATCTGAGCCTGTTCGGCCTGATCGAGGAGTTCATCCTTCCGTTCGTACTCGATCACGCCCGCCCGCTGCTCGACGACGACGACTATCGGGTCCGCGCCTTGCTCCAGTTCGCCGGCGAGGAAGCCAAGCACATCCAGCTGTTCCGCCGGTTCCAGCAGGCGTTTGCGGCCGGGTTCGGGGTGCCGTGTCGGGTGATCGGCCCGGCCGAGGCGATCGCTGCCGAGGTGTTGCGGCATGACCCGCTGGCGGTCGCGCTCACCATTCTCCACGTCGAATGGATGACGCAGGGCCATTATCTGGACAGCGTCCGGGACGATGGATCGCTCGAGCCGCGCTTCGTGAGCCTCCTTCGCCATCATTGGATGGAGGAGGCGCAGCACGCCAAGCTCGACACCCTGATGGTGCAGGCGCTGGCGGACGGCCGAAACGAGCAAGGAGTCCTGGCCGCCGTCGAGGAATATCTCGAGATCGTCGCGTTTCTGGACGCGGGCCTGCAGCAGCAGGTCGAGTTCAACCTCGACGCGCTGGCATCCGCCATCGGGGCGCCGCTCGCCGAACCGGGCGCGCTGATTGCCCAGCAGCATCAGGCCGCGAGATGGACGTATCTGGGGACGGGCATGCGACACGCGGCCTTCACCGCGACCCTCGGGGCGATCGCGCCCGCCGCCTGCGCCCGCGTCGCCGCCACCGCCGACCGCTACGAATGAAGCCCAGGAAAGGAGAACTCCCATGTTGGACATCATCGACCGCAACACCGTCAACGGCATCGATCTCACCGCGCTCGGCGAGGTCGTCCAGGCGGTCCAGCAAGACCCGTCACAGGCGAAGGTCGCGTTTCATGTCACCAGCCGCTGGCGCGGCCAGACCCGCAGCGAAACCACCGTCGAGGCGATCACGCTCGGCGGCGAACGGATCGAGCGCCAGTTCACGATCGCTGCCGACGAGCCGGATCAGTTGCTCGGCAGCAACACCGCGCCCAATCCGCAGGAACTGCTGATGGCGGCGGTGAATGCCTGCATGATGGTCGGGTATGTCGCCGGTGCCGCCACCCACGGCATCACGCTCGAGCAACTCGAGATCGAGACCAAAGGCGAACTCGACCTGCGCGGCTTTCTCGGCCTCGGGGACGATGTTCCGCCCGGCTATCGCGAGATCGACTATGACGTCCGGATCAGCGGCAACGGAACCCCGCAGCAGTTCGCCGAGATCCACCAGGCGGTGATGGCGACCTCGCCCAATTACTTCAACATCAGCCGGCCCGTGCGCTTGAACGGTTCGCTGCATGTGAGCTGACCCTCGCGGCGGGTCGATCGCGGGAAGGACAGGAGCGGGCGCGGCGTCTTCCCACGCCGCGCCCGCTGCCCATTGGGGCCGCCGAGGCCTGCTCAGTCCGGGTCGTTCACCGCCCGGGCGGGCCGACTGGCGAAGACGTCGCTGATCGACTTGTCGAAATGCGCCTCCATCAATGCCACCGCGGCGGCGGGCGCCCGGTCGGCGATCGCGCTCGCGAGATCCCGGTGGACCGCGAAGACGATGTCGCGTTGGGCCGGGGTCTCGCGGGTTTGCCACGCGGTCGGCACCGCGACGCGCATCAGTTGCTCGAACGAGCGGACGATCTGGTGGAACAGCGCATTTCCGCCGGCCCGCGCGATCGCCTGGTGAAAGGCGATATCGTGCCCGATCAGCCGATCGAGGTCGTTCACCGCCAGCGCCATCTGCTCTGCATGGTGGCCGATCTCGCGCGCGTCGTCGTCGCTGCGATGCTCGGCGGCCAGCGCCGCGGTGCGCAGTTCGAGCGTGCGCCGCACGTCCCAGACTTCGGTGGTCGTGATCTGCGCCGTGGCGACCGCGTGATCGATCGAGGCTGCCATCACCGATCCGTCGATCGCGCCGACCCTCGCCTTGCGGCCGTTGCCCACGTCGATCAGCCTCAGCGCAGCCAGCGCACCGAACGCTTCGCGCATCACCGCGCGGCTTACGCCCAGATCGCTGGCGAACTTGCCCTCCGCCGGCAGCTTGTCGCCGACCTTCAGGTCGCGTTCGCGGATGTGGTTGCGGATGCTGCGCACCGCCTGGTCGACCAGCGAGCCCGAAAGCGACGCACTCATGCCGCCAGCCGCCCGTTGCGCAGCTGCGTCGGCGCTTGCCCGAACCGGCGCGAAAAGGCGCGAGTGAAGCTCGCATTGTTGAGATAGCCGCAGCGATAGCCGATCGACGAGACCGGCAGATCGGTCGCCAGCAGCAGCTGCCGGGCGCCGCCGAGCCGCCGGTCGGCGATCGCATCGGCGACGCTCATCGCGAACATCGAGCGGAAGCCGCGGGTCAGCTTGGCGCGGTTGATCCCGCAGGCGCGCGAGATCGAATCGAGCGTCAGCTTCTCGTGCCAATGCTCGTCGATCAGCCGGCGCGCGGCGGCGATCCGCTGCGCCTCGGCCGCGGACAAGGCGCCAGCGCCGTCGGCGGGGATCAGGCTGTCCGCGGTCATCTTCTCGAACGTGATGCACAGCAGCTCGATGCACTTGGCCACGCGCAGCGTCGTGCCCGCCATGCCGCCGAGCCGGCTCTCCCGCACCGCGAGCGCTATCGTGCGGATCTCGCTGGGAAGATGCCATTTCGCAGCCTCGGTCGGCACCGTCTCGAAGATCCGGATGCAGGCGTCGCGCATCACGACGAACACGATATCCGCAGCCGCAAGATCGTGTGCGGTGGCAGGCTCCGGATCGAACGCCATCGTCGCCGAGCCCAGACGAAACCCGAAACCGATCGATCGCTCCGGCCAGTCGCCGGCGGGCAGGGGACCGTCGCCGACGAACGCGATCATCTCCGGCGATACCTCGATCCGCGCTTTCATCGTCGCTCCCCTGCCACCAATCTGCTGCACGCGACGATGGACCTATCTGACAGCTTGCGCAAGAGCTTTCAGATAGGTGCTGTCGCGGATGCCGGTGCACGGCGCATCGCGATCGCGAAAGCGATCAGCGACAAGGCGCTGGTCGCCGCGCCGACACTGGCCAGTCCCCGATCGAGATACTGCTCGCCGCCGAACAGGGTGCTCGCCGCGGCGACGAGAGTAGGCGCGACGCCGAAGCCGATCAGGCCCGCGATCGCGATGAATGTGCCGATGCACAGGCCACGCAGTTCGTTGGGTATCAGCACGGTGAGTGCCACCGACGTGACCACGCCGGTCACCGCGCCGCACAGCAGCAGCACGCCGAGCGCAGCGCCGAACAGCGGTACCGACGGCGCGATCGGGAACAGCGCGGCAGGGATGCCGACCGCGGCCGCGACCACCGCGCCGATCAGCAGTCCGCCCTGCCGCCCGCTCTTCTGGCCCCAGTCGGCGGACAGTCCGCCGAACACTGCGCCGATCAGTCCGGCGAAAAAGATCAGCGGCCCCATCCATGTCGCGGCCTGGTGGGGTTGCAGGCCGAAGCTGCGCGACAGCACCGGGGCGGCCCAGATCGCGGCAGCGGCGTCCGCCATGACGACGCTGACCTGCCCCATGAACAGCGGCAACAGAAAGGCCCGCCGCGCCCATAGTTCGCCCGCGACAACCCGGAAGGGCGCGTGGGTGCCCGCGGCGACTTCATGCCGCGCGGGCTCGCGCAGCAGCAGCAGCGGGATCATGAAGACCAGTCCTAGGAGCGCGAGCGTCAGGTGCGCGCTCCGCCACGGTGCGGCGTGCCAGAACCACGCCGGCGCGCCGCCATGCACGAACAGGCCGAACAACGCGCCGGTCAGACCGAACGCCATCGCCTGCCCGAGCGACTTGCCGAGATTGACGACGAGCAGCGCGCGCCCCCGTTGCGCCGGCGGGCAGAGATCCGCGCAGAGCGACAATGCCGCGGTCAGCGCGCCGGTAGTGCCGATCCCCGTCAGCATCCGCGCGACGAACAGCAGCCAGACGCTGTTCGACAGCGCGGTCAGAAACGTGCCGGCCACGAAGGTCGCGACGAGCACGATCATGATCCGCACCCGGTTGTGGCGATCCACCAGGATGCCAATCGGGATCGAGAACAGCGCGAGCGGCAGCGCCGCGCTCAGCCCCTGGATCAGGCTCAGCGTATAGTCGCTGAGCCCCATCTCCGCCTTGGCGCCCTCCTGCACCGTGCCGAAGGAGCCGAGCATCGCGAAGCCGAGCATCATCGCAAGCGCCAGCGCCACGAGCGGCAGGAGCGAGCGCGCGAACGGCGGGGTCGCGGTCGTCACAGGCTGAAGATCTTGCCCGGGTTGAAAAGGTCACGCGGATCGAGCGCGCGTTTGATCGCGCGCATCACGTCGACCGCATCGCCGAGCTCCTCGACCAGCCAGTCCTGCTTGCCGAGGCCGATGCCGTGTTCGCCGGTGCAGGTGCCGTCCATCGCCAGCGCGCGTTTGATAAGCCGCGCGTTGATCGCCTTCACCTCGGCCAGTTCGTCCGCCGACGCCGGGTCCATCGCGAAGATGACGTGGAAATTGCCGTCCCCGACATGGCCGAGGATCGTCGCCGGGATCGTGGCGTCGCCCAGGTCACGCTTCGTCTCGGTGATGCATTCAGGGAGGCGGCTGATCGGCACGCAAACGTCGGTCGCCCAGCCGACCGCACCCGGGCGCAGCGCCACCGCCGCATAATAGGCTTCGTGTCGCGCCTTCCACAGCTTCGCGCGCTCTTCCGGCAGGTTCGACCAGGCGAACGATCCGCCGCCATTCTCCGCGGCGAGCATGCCGACCATCTCGACCTGTTCGGCCACTCCGGCGGGGGAACCGTGGAACTCGAAGAACAATGTCGTCACCTCGGGCAGGTCCAGTTTCGACCAGGCGTTGACCGCTCTGATCTGCATGTCGTCGAGGATCTCGACCCGCGCCAGCGGAACGCCGGCCTGGATCGACTGGACCACCGTCGTGACGGCGCCTTCCAGCGTCTCGAACCCGCAGACCGCCGCGGAGATCGTCTCGGGGATCGGATGCAACCGCAAGGTCACCTCGGTGATGATGCCGAGAGTGCCTTCGCTGCCGACGTACAACCGCGTGAGATCATAGCCCGCGGCCGATTTGCGTGCCCGGCGCGCCGTGGTGATGACCTTGCCGTCGGGCGTCACGACTTTCAGGCTCAGCACCGCCTCGCGCATCGTGCCGTAGCGCACCGCATTCGTGCCGCTCGCCCGGGTCGACGCCATGCCCCCGATCGTCGCATTGGCGCCAGGATCGATCGGGAAGAAGAGGCCGGTGTCGCGCAGATGCTCGTTGAGCTGCTCGCGCCGGCACCCCGCCTGGACGGTACAGTCGAAATCCTCGGCATTGACCGCGAGGATCTCGCTCATCTCGCCGAGGTTGACGCTGACGCCGCCACGGACCGGAACCGCATTGCCCTCGATCGAGGTGCCCGCACCGAACGGCACGATCGGCACCCCGGCGTCGACGCACAGCCGGACGAGATCGACCACGTCGTCGGTCGACCGCGCGAAGACCACCGCGTCGGGCAGGACGATGTCGAAATGCGCTTCGTTCGATCCGTGCTGGCGCAGCATCGCATCGGACAGATGCAGGCTGGCGCCGAACCGATCCCGCAACCGCCCGACGAACAGGGGGTCGAGCAGCGGACGCGCTGGGGGCGGGCCGACGTGCATCGGATCAGAACCGGAAGCCGAGGCGCACGCCGATGCGACGGCGATCCCCGACGATGCCGAGGTCGGACGCGGGTAGGTTCGCAAGCTGGAGCGTGGTCTTCTCGATGTAGGAGTCGAAATAATCCTTCTGGAAGATGTTGTTCGCAAAGGCGGCGATCTCGAACGGGCCGGTGCGGTACGTGATCGCCGCGTTGACCAGCGCATAGCCCTTGAGGACCGTCGGCGTCGTCTGGTTGAGCGTCGCGGCAAGGCGGCTGCCCTTGGCGACCACGCCTCCGGTCAGCGTCAGCGTGTCGGTGCCGCCGAGCGGGATGGTGTAGTCGCTGTAGATGTTGCCGGTGAAGTCGGGCTGGAAGGTGAGCCGGTCGGACGACAGCGTGCGCCCGGTGACCAGCGTGTAGGACGAGGCGTCGGTGATCCGTGCGTGGATGTAGGTGACGCTGCCGTTGATCGTCCAATTGGGCACCGGGCGCAACGTGGCCTCCAGCTCCGCGCCGTAGCTTTCGACGTCGCCGGTGTTGAGATCGACCGTGACCAGACCGCCGCCCGCCGCCGGCGCGATCGAATTCAGCCCGATGTAATCCGAATAGTCATTGTAGAAGACGTTGCCCGACAGGCTGAATGCACGGTCGGGCGAGACGTATTTCGATCCGACTTCATAGGTCCAGGCGGAATCGCCCTTGTACTGGCGTACCGGAGCCGTCGGCGCATTGAAGCCGCCACCGCGATAGCCGCGCGCGACCGAGGCATAGGACATCAACTGCTCGGACCAGTGACGCGTGATCGAAAGCCGCGGCTCGAACTGGTCGGACGTGAGTTCCGCGTTGGTGAAGGTGGTCGGCAGCGTCACCGCGCCGGCCGAGATCGTCACGTCGCCGTTCGATCGGCGATCCTCGTGATCGTAGCGAAGGCCTAGTGCTACTTCCCACGCCGTGGTCGGCTTCCAGAAGATTGTGCCGAACGCGGCATAGGTATCTGCCTCGGTCGCGTTGTTGGTGACGCGCGTCACGCCCAGGGGAATGATCCGGGTGATATCGGTCGCGGCGGTCGTTTCCCGGCTGTAGAATAATCCGACGAGCGAGGTCAGCGTGCTGCTGATCTCGGTGTCCAGCCGTGCCTCGACCGTCTTGGTGCGCAGCTGGTCGGTACCGGCGGCACGGGCGACGTCGGCGGGGCCGAAATCGACATCGCTGTTGGGCGAGATGCCGTTGCGCGCATCGTAGGAGCCGACCAGCGTGAAGGTCGATCCGATCGCGTCGATGGGTGCCTCCAGCCGCGCGTTGATCCCGCGGTAGCGATACTTGACCCGCGAGAGCGTGTTGAACAGCACCTCGCGCGAATAGTCGGTCGGGCCGGTAACACGTGCATAAGGCGTGTTCGCGCCATTCACCCAGTCGTAGTAGCCGTTTACCGTCAGCACGACATTGCCCGTCGGCACAAACCGGATCGTGCCGTTCAGCGAGTCGGTCTTGAACGGGCTCGCGTCGGTGCCGAGCAGGGGATTGCGCAGGAAACCGTCCTGCTGGCGATGGCCCGCCGCCAGCCGGACCTGCAACACGTCCTTGATGATCGGGCCGCTCACCGAAGCGGAGGCGAGTAGGCTGTCGTCGGGCCCGGCAAAGCTGAAATTGCCGCGCGCCTCGACCGCGTTCGACGGCTGGCGGGTAATGACATTGATCGCGCCGCCGAGCGTGTTCTTGCCGTAAAGCGTCCCTTGCGGGCCGCGGAGCACTTCGATCCGGTCGACGTCGAGCAGCGGGTTGTTCAGATAGGCCGTGTTGGGCTGGTAGATGCCGTTGATGAACAGTCCGACGCCTGGCTGCACGCTTTGCACCAGCGTCACGCCGACGCCGCGGATCGACACGAAGGCGCGGCCCGAACCGTCGCTCGCGATGTTGAGCCCCGGGGTCAGCGCGGCGGCTTCGCGAACCGAATTGATGCCGCGTTCGGTCAGCGTGTTGCCGCTGATCGCGGTCGCCGCGATCGGCACGTCGAGCAGCGTCTCGGCACGCTTGCGGGCGGTGACGATGATGTCCTGGTCGCCGGTCTGCGGCGCGGCGCTCGCCGCCTGCCCCGGCGGGGTCGCGTCGGTCACGTCGGGCGCATTCGCCACCTGCGCGAAGGCGCTCGCGGGCAAGCTCAGCGCGAACGCCGTGGACGTGGCAAGCAGGGTACGAAGGCGCATCGGTCATCCTCTCTACGGGCGATGGGTCTTTGCCCACCTGTCAGAAAGGTTATGCGCTTTGGCTTACCTATCCGAAAGGTTCGTAACTATGCCGATCGGCTCGGATGATTGACCGATCACCAGCAGGTATAGCCGCCATCCGCCAGTACGATGCTGCCCGTCATCAGGCTGGCCGCGTCCGACGCCAGGAAATGCACGATCGAGGCGACCTCCTCCGGCTCGCCGAGCCGTGCCTGCGGGGTGCCGTCGATCCAGCGCCGGTACATTTCACCATGCTGGTCGGCAAAGGCGTTGAGCGGGGTCGCGATATAGGTCGGGGCGACCGCGTTGACGCGAACGCCGCGCGGCGCCCATTCGGCGGCGAGGCTCCTGGTCAGCTGGTGCACCGCCGCCTTGGACGCGTTGTAATAGCTTTGCGGTTGGGGCCGGTTGACGATGAACCCCGACATCGACCCGATGTTGACGATGCTGCCTCTTCCTGCCGCGAGCATATGCCGGCCAAAGGCGCGCGCGCACCAGAAGGTGCCGTTGAGATTGACGTCCAGGACGTTCAGCCAATGCTCGTCGGCGACGTCCTCGGCAGGCGTCTCGCTACGCGCGATCCCGGCATTGTTGACGAGGATGTCGACCGCGCCGATCCGGTCCGCGACCTGGGTGACCCGAGCGGAATCGGTCACGTCGAGGATCACGCCCTCGATCGCATGCCCCTTGCCGCCGAGCGTCTCGATCGCGCCGCCGAGCGCGTCGGCATCGCGGTCGGCGATCGTCACGCGCGCGCCGGCCTCCGCCAGCGCATCGGCGCAGCAATAGCCGATACCCTGCGCGCCACCGGTGACGAAGGCGGTACGCCCATCGAGGCGCAGGCGGTCGAGATACATGGGACGCCTCCGGTCAGGGGAGAAAGGCGGCGGCGGGCATCGGCGGCTCGAATGCGGCTTCGCCCCCCACCACCCGATAGACGATGCGGGTGTTGCGATCGAACGGCGCCCAGGGGAGCGATCCGTCGCGCGCAAAGTCGACCCAGATCCGGTGGACGCGCGTCGCAAGCTCCTGCGGCGGCGCCGTGCCGCAGATTCCCTCCTCGCCGGTGCAGGTGGCGAGGCTGTCGAACACGAACGGCAGTTCCATCCCGTGCGCCGCACCGAGCTGTCCGTCATAGCGCGGCGAGCGCCAGTCGAACTCGTAGACATGCGTCCGCCCGCGATGCTCCTCGGCGAAGCGGCGAGCGGGCCAGCGGAACACCAGATCGGTCATCGCCCTCGTCAGCGCAGCGCCGGGCGCGCTGCCCTTGCCCATTCCATAGGCCTTCAGCACCGCCCAGGCGCGGGGCTGTGACTTGCGCAGCACGAACCAGGCGAGCAGCTTGCCGACCTTGTCGCGGACGCCGGTGGGAACGAGGTAGAGGTTCATCTCCTCGGCATTGCTGCCGATCAGCAGGTCTACCTCGCTGCCCGCGCCCTGCTTCAGCGCCTCGAGCGGCTCGATCGGCAACACGTCGTCGCCGTGCACGGGCACGAAGCGGCTGATCCCGAACACGGGTTCGCGGCCGTCGGCACCACGCAGGTCGAGCCGGGTGGTAGGCAGCGAGACCTTCTCGACCGCATCGAGCAACCGCTCGCCCGGCAGGACCCGTTCATATCCCGCGCGATCCGGGGTGATGCCGAGTATCTTCGCAAGCGCGCCTACCAGCCTTTGCGCGACCCCGACGTCGCGGGTCATGCTGCCATGTCCGCTCTGCACGATCGCACGTTTGAACAGGCCGGTGGCGAGCGGCGAGGCGATCAGGTCCGCGATCGCCATCGCGCCCGCGCTTTCGCCGAAGACGGTGACATTGGCGGGGTCGCCGCCGAACGCCGCGATGTTGTCGCGCACCCAGCTCAGGCCAGCGATCATGTCGCGCAAACCCAGATTGGTCGGCACGCCCGGGATCGGCAGAAAGCCGTCCACGCCCATGCGATAGTTCATCGCCACGTAGAGGATGCCGTCGCGGGCGAAGCTCGCGCCGTCCTGCACCGCCGCATCCTTGCTGCCGACGACGAACCCGCCGCCGTGAATGAACACCATGACCGGCAGCGCCGTTTGCTCGCCCGCCGGCTGCCAGACGTCCAGCGTCAGATACTCGTCGCCTTGCGCCCAGCCATGGCCGATCAGCGGCGCCGCCTCGAGCCCCGGCACCTGCCGCGTTCGCTGCGGAGCGCTCGCGCCGGCCTCTGTCGCCTCGCGCGTCCCGGGCCATGGCTGGACCGGTTGGGGCGCCGCGAAGCGCCGCTCGCCGACGGGCGCGGCGGCGTAGGGGACGCCGCGGTACACGGTAAGGTCGCCCTCGCGCCGGCCTTGGATGGTGCCGGCGGGGATCGTTATCGTCGCGGGGGGTAAGGATCGCATGCGACCGTCATACCCCGACCGCGGCAGATCCCGGAACGACACTTGCTGTGCCCGCCGGATCAGTTGCGATGCTTTGCGAGCGCGCAAAGGTCACCGTGGCCGCTTGCCGAGCCGCTTTACCGGTGGTTACAAGCGGCTATGGGCGTTCACGGAAGCTGTCACTGCGGCAACGTGCGGATCGAACTGCCGAGCAAGCCCGAATGGGTCGCAGATTGTAACTGCTCGCTATGTCGGCGGCTCGCTTGGCGGGTCGCGTATTTCCCACCCGAGCAGGTGTGCATCACAGGCGAGACGACAGCCTATGTCTGGGGCGATCGGATGATCGGCATCCACCATTGCCCGGTCTGCGGTTGCGGAACCCACTGGCAGTCGCTTGGAGAAGATTTCGGCAAGATGGGCATCAACGCACGCTTGCTCGACGACTTCGATGAACGCACCGTCGAGATCAGGAAGTTCGACAACGCCGAATGAACGCCGGCTGGCAGCAGGCTGCCCTATTCGGATTGGCCGCCAACCCGATCAGCGTGCCTTGGCCGGTCGGCTATAGGGCACGAACTTGCCCAGGATCACGAAGCCGCGCTGCATGCGCGAGGTGCGATCGACCAGGTTCACCGTATCGATGCTGCACAATTGTGATCCGTACACGCGGGTGACGAGGATGTCGTCGTCATCCAGCGACTCGGCACCCGAGCGCGGTTCGTTGACATAGAGCGTGCTACCGGACCGATAGATGATCGCCTTGCCGTCGATGATCTGGCTCGAGTTGGCGCCCGACAAGCTGATGCAGTTCGTCGGTGTTCCTGCGACCCGGCCGGCAAGTGCCTTGGCCAGCTGGGTGTCCGGATCGTCACGATCGGCGGCGACGGCCGGCGTCGCGACCAAGGCTGCTGCTGCGAGGAGGATCTTGATCATGGCTCGTGGTACGCTGGTGCGCCTGAACGGCAGCTTAGCGCCGACGGCGGCAGATGGTGCGAGCTGCGCCGATGGCCACCCACTCCTGCGGCTCGGCTCCGTCACCGCGTCACGCTGATCGCGGCGGTACCTTCCGCCCAGACCGGCAGGTAGAGGCCTTGCCCCGCCGCCTGCAATTGGCCGGTACGCGCGCGCTTGAGATCGGCGCGGACCACGATCCGGTCCTGCCGGCGGTTGGCGATCGCAAGGCTCACCTTGTCGATGAGCTTGACGTAATCGCGCTCGAAGTTCTGCGCGAGCATGGTCGCGATCATGCGCGCGACGCCCGGCGCGTTGACGAGGTCCAGCACCAGATCGCCGCCGGTCATATCGGTCGTGCCGCTGACCGCGAAATCCTCGAATCCGACCGCGCGGGAATCGTCCTGGGTCACCGGCTTTCCGGTCAACCAGACGGTGCCGTGGGTCGGCTTGTCGTCGCCTTCCTCCAGCGCGGTGAAGGTGAGGCCGACCGCGATCCGGCCATTGCTGGTTCCGTAGATGTCGACCTGTTCGAACCGCGCGCGGACGGGATCGAACCCAGGGACTTCGAAGGGGCGCTCCGATCGTTTGCGCAACGCCTTCATCAATACCGGCTCGAGGACGTCGTAATCCGCATAGACCGGAATGAAGAAGGACAGGTTGCCGACCGAGGTTTCGAGCGGCCGCAAGGGCGGGAGCGGCGTCGGACGGGGAGGGGAGGGACGAAGACCGACATGCGTCGTGGTCGTCGCCCGCAGTTCGAGGTTCAAGTTCAGCCGTCCATTCGCGATCGCATAGCCGCCATAGCGCAGTTCGCGCGGCGTGATGCGCATCCACGCCGGCGGGTTCTGGCGATTGAGCGAGAAGGTCGTGAACGCGGAGTTCCAGGCCCCGATGACCGCGTCGCGCATGCCGAGCTTGCCGAGTTCGCCCGGCAGCCGACGTTCGAGCCGGGCAAGGATCGGACGCAGCGCGTTGTCGGCTTGCTGGGCGAACTCGATACGCCGCCCCAGAAACTCGATATGCGGGGCGTCGGTCCAGTCATAGTCGAGGCGGATCGTTCCCCGCGGGGTCCAGTCGCTCGCCAGCGTCATCCGCACCGCCGCCTTTACGATCGCGTCCGCCGTGGCGGTCTCGCGCTTGAGCACGCCGCCGATGTCCTCGGCACGGATCACTGCGTGAAGGGGAAAGGACAGAAGGATGGTTTTTCCGTTGCCGGCGAGCGTGACCTTCCCCCTCGTGGCCGATCCGACGATGCGGCATTTGATCGCGGGCGTCTTGATGGTGGCGATACCCAGATCGACCTTCTTGCTCCCGGCGCAGGTCTGTCCGGGCTTGTCGATCCGCCAGAGCTCTGTCGGTACCTCGCGCTCGATCATCCGCGAGAGCTCGCCGAGCTCGACGTCGACCGGAACCGCCAGCACCGACGGTTGCGGTTCGACGGTGATCGCGTCGTCGGCGCGGACCGGCTTGCCGCGGTTGCGGTCGCAGCCGGCCAGCATCGACAGCGCGAGCGCGGCCACCAAACCGACCAACACCCGCACCATTGGTCAGCCTCCGTCTAGCGATCGGCTGACGGGTAGGACAAATCCGCGCGACGAAACAGCCACAATCCTCCGCTCGACCCGGCCCACCACGCGCACCGCCGGCCGGTCGGCTAGGCCCGGGTGGTCGCCGCCTTCGGGATCAGCAGGAACGCGGCGAGGTAGAGCAGGCCTGTCACGATCAGCAGATTGTCATAGCCGGTGAACAGCGCCGCATATTCGAAGCATCCGCCGATGATCGTGCCGAGCAAGTTGATCGCGAAGGCGGACTGGGTGTCCGCGGAGTCCCGAAACCGTTTTGCGAAGGCAACGTTGGCCAGGTAGATCGGCAGGAATGCAAGCAGTGTCGCTGCGATCAGCCGTGGCCAGAACGGCAGCGGCAGCAGCATGGCAGGCTTGATGAGCCATGCGAGCATCAGCGACAATGCGATCGCCGCGAAGACCACCGGCAATGGCGGCGTGCGGAACTTGCGGGTCGTTTCGACAGCGGCGAGGACGACGATGAGCACGCCGCCGAACACCATCGCGTTGACCAGCCACGTGGTGCCGAACAGCAGGGCGAAGGTAGCGACGTTCTTGGTCTCGAGCAGGAGGAAGGCCGCGCCCATGAAGAACATGTCGGCATAGGGGCGCATGTTCCGGATCGGGCCGCCGAGCGAGCGCACCGCGACCAGCGAGGCTGCGATGATCGCGATCAAAGTGATCGTGTACAGCAGCGGAAAGCTGTTGCCCCTGAAGTAGAGGAACGGCGCGTCGTCAGTCGCCGGATCGATCGTTTCCGCCGGTGGCGACCAGGTCGATCTGCAGCGCTGGCTCGACTGGGCTACGCCGATGCTGACCACCGCCTGGGCACCTGCGAAGGTATCGACGCAAGGCGAGTGGCCGAAGGCTGCGGCGGCCGTGCCGGCAAGACGATTGATCAGCCACGGCTCGCGATAGTAATTGTACATCGCGAACCCGCCTTCGGGCTTCAGGTGCCGTCGAATGGAGTCCATCGCCTCCTTGGTGAAGAGGAAGGATTCGAGTCGGATCTGCGATGCGCCGCTGACCAGGGTCAATGAATCCGGCAGGGCGAACAGGATCAGGTCGTATTTGCGATCGCTGCCTTCCAGAAAGGCGCGGCCGTCGTTGACGTGGCGTGTGACTCGCCGGTCCGCATAGGGCCGGTCGATGTTGTACTCGGCCCCGATCGCCAGGATCCGGGGATCGATATCGACCGCGTCGACCCGCGCCGCACCCTTGGACAGCGCGATAGCCACGTCCGAGCCCGAGCCTGCGCCCACGATCAGGACGTCGCGCAACGCATTGGTCGGCAGGCGCAGATACGGTGTCTCGTAGATGCGCTCGCCAAAATTGAGCTTCCACTGCGCGGGCGCCATCAACTGGTGTGGCACGCCGTTCGCGCGGATCAGCAGGAGGCCGTCGTCCTTCCGTCCGATCTCCTCGATGGCTACCTTGTTGTAGGGCGACCAGCTCACCCCGGGGGCGAAGGTTTCCAGCGTCAGCGTCACGAGCATCGCCGCTGTCCAGCCCGCGGTGACGAGCCTGCGGTCGGTCTTGGTCAGCACCAGGCACAGCGCCGCGACGATCACTCCCCACACCAGCGATGGTGCATGAAGAAAGCTCAGGGCGGCAAAGGAAACGATGCCGAGCAGCGACCCGATCAGATCGTAGCGATAGGCGGTCAACGGACTCAGCCGGGCGAAGCACCGGCCGACCAGTTCGGCCGGTCCGGCCAGGATCACGGCGACCAGCATGAAGACGATGGGAAGCGCCAGCCACGCGGGCGGCCCATTCACCTCCAGCGATGTGAAATAGATGATTTCGGCGCCGCTGCGCTGGATCGTGACGGGAAACGCCATGACCCCGATCACCAGGGTAGCCAGCAACGGTAAGGTCGCGGGCCAGATCGACCAGCTCTTGCGACTGATCAGAAAGCCCGATCCGATACCCAGAAACGAACCCAGCAGGACGAAATTGGAGAAATAGGCCAGGTGCACGACATTCGCGCCGAGCCACCTGATGAGCGCGAGCTCCAGGAACAGCATCAGGAAACTCGCCATCAGGAGCCGAGCGACGGCGCCTTGCTGGCTTTGAGCCTCGGTTTGGTCGAACGCCGATGCCAGCCTTGACGCCCATGCGCCAAGTCCGGGTGCGCGCTCTGCCTCGATCGCTCCAACGTGATTCATGCTTCACCCTCTGGTCCGCGGTTCGGCGGCGCGTGACCGGGGGTAAGGTTAACTGGTTAACGCAAACCTAAAGGCGTCGCGGATCTCGGGAGCTTGCCAGAACCCGCAGGGGGATTGTTGGTCGACTCCGCTTCCCTCAACCCGTGCTTTCTTCCTGAAGACCGGGATTGCGCGGACGGACTGCAGGGCAGCGCGCGGGCCAGCCAGGCGAAATCTTTGGCGACAGGAACCGCAACCCGCCATGCGCGGTGACGAACACACCCTCGCAAGTAGGATGATCGAGCAATCGAAGGCGAAGACAGTCCCTCATCTCTTCAGGCTTTTCCCATGGTACGTAGTTACTTAGCCAATTGATCCTTTGTTGATGATTCGCATGTAAGTTAAGAGCCATGCAGAGCTCTCACGACAAGGCGATGCTGACAGCAGCGTCATTCCACGATCAACGCCGGGAGATGCGTTCCCCCGTCGCGGTGTTCCTTCGCAGCGTGACCGTGAACAAACGGTCTGTCGAAATGACCGACATCTCCGAGCATGGCTGCCTGCTGGAACAATCGGTTCATCTGCCGCAAGGTAGCGCGGTCATTCTCACCATCGCCACCTTCCTGCCGATCAGAGCAACGGTCGCCTGGTCGGCCGAATGTGCTGTCGGTCTCCAATTCGACAGTCCGCTGGACCCGTCGATCGTCGATTACATCGCCGGCGGCATGAAGCAGTGATCGGCTAGCATGGACGCGTTACATGCCTTGTTGCGGAACAATCACGAGGGCCGCCGCGGGATCCGGTGCCCGGTGAGCCTTGCCGGCGCGATCGGCAGCTCGGTTGTCGGCCGCCGTGTCGTCTGGCTGACCGACATCTCGTCCGCCGGCTGCAAGATCAGCACGTCCGCGCGATTCATCCCCGGCGCTACCCTCGTGATCACGATCCCGACGCTAGCGCCGATCGGCACGACGGTCCGGTGGAGCACCGCCGAGGCGGTCGGGCTTAGCTTCGCCCAGCCGCTCCACGGCGCGGTGGTTGATCGCATCGTCAAGCTTGGCACCGACGGCACCCGTCGGCGCAGTGAAGGCGTGAACGAACTGCCGCGTTGACGCCGAGGCGGAACAGTCGCCGGATCTACCTCGCCTCCGGCCTGATCCCGAAGCGAGATCCAGCCAAGGCAAGCATCGATCGATTGCGGCTTTGGTTTGGACGCTCCCGGATGACTGCCGTACCACGCTCGACAAGACCGGCGCTGCATCGATGCCGCGGGGGGACAGGAGAGCGCAGTGACGAACATGAGCCCGACAGCAATGGCGCGCCACCTGGGTGGCGGCCTGCTCTCCTTTCCGGTCACCCATTTCGACGACGAAGGCGAGTTTCTCGAAGCACCGTATCGCGAACATTGCGCCTGGATGCTCGATCATGAGCTGACCGGCCTGTTCGCTGCCGGTGGAACCGGCGAATTCTTTTCGCTGACCCCGGCCGAAGTCGCGCGCGTCGTCGCTGCCGCGGTCGCCGAGGCGGCCGGCAGGCTGCCGGTGATTTCGGGCTGCGGCTACGGCACCGCGATCGCCACCGGCATCGCCCGCGATGCCGAGGCGGCGGGTGCCGACGGGCTGCTGCTGCTGCCGCCCTATCTGGTCGGTGCGAAGCAGGAAGGGCTCGAGCGCCACATCGAGACAGTATGCCGCGCCACCGGGCTCGGCGTCATCGTCTACAATCGCGACAATGCCGTGATCGACGAGGATACGCTCGCGCGACTGTGCGATCGCAACCCCAATCTGGTCGGCTACAAGGACGGCGTCGGCGACATCGAGCTGATGACGCGCATCTACGCGCGGATGGGCGATCGCCTGACCTATATCGGCGGCCTGCCGACCGCCGAGACGTTCGCGATCCCGTATCTGACGATGGGGGTGACGACCTATTCCTCGGCAATCTTCAACTTCATGCCGGAATGGGCGCTCGCCTTCTACAAATCGGTCCGCGCCGACGATCGCGCCGAGGTATTGCAGCAGCTGCGCGATTTCGTGCTGCCGTACATCAGCCTGCGCAACAAGGGCCGCGGCTATGCCGTGTCGATCGTGAAGGCGGGCTGCCGGGTCGTCGGCCGCGATGCCGGGCCGGTACGCTCGCCGCTGACCGACCTGTCGGACGCGGAGCACGAAGAGCTGCGCGTCCTGATCGAACGCGTGAGTACCAAGACGCTCGCCGCCGCCGCCTGACCGGGATAGGCTGGGTCATGTTCGAACTCAGCCAGCTTCGCTGCTTCGTCGCCGCCGCCGAGGAACTCCATTTCGGCCGCGCGGCGCAGCGGCTCAACATGACGCAGTCGCCGCTCAGCCGGCAGATCCAGCTGCTCGAACGCATCCTCGACGTCACCCTGCTCGAACGCACCAGTCGCAACGTCGCGCTGACGCCGGCGGGCCGCGTCTTCCTGATCGAGGCGCGCCGCATCGTCAGGCTCGCCGAAAGCGCGCAGCTGTCGGCACGGCGCGTTGCCAAGGGCGACGCCGGCAAGGTCGCGATCGGCTTCACCGCGGTTTCGGGCTACAATCTCGTCCCGCAGATCGTGGCGCAGGCGCGCGCCGCGCTGCCCAACATCGATCTCGAACTGCGCGAGATGGTGACGACCGACCAGGTCGATGCGCTGCTCACCGGGCTGATCGACATCGGCTTCGTGCGCCCGCCGCTCGCACGCCAGGAATTCGACACCGCGCCGATGCTCCATGAGTCGCTCGTGGTGGCGCTGCCGGCGGGGGATCCGCG
>DATLME010000160.1:0-2659 GCA_035537395.1 Sphingomonas sp.
GGCTCGCGCGCGAAATACTGGAGCGTGTCGTGCATCCAGCCCATGTTCCACTTGAACCCGAAGCCCAGCCCATCCTCGTGCGCGGGGCGCGACACCCCGGGCCAGCTGGTCGATTCCTCGGCGATCGTGAACACGCCGGGATGCTCGCGGTACACCGCCTTGTTCATCGCGCGCAGGAAACCGACGGCTTCCCAATTCTCGCGCCCGCCGCTCTCGTTCGGGATCCACTCGCCGGCCTTGCGGCTGTAATCGCGGTAGAGCATCGACGCGACCGCATCGACCCGCAACCCGTCGACATGATAGCGCTCGGGCCAGAACAGCGCGTTGTTGACGAGGAAGCTCTCCACCTCACGCCGCCCGAAATTGTAGATCGCGGTGTTCCAGTCGGGGTGGAAGCCGAGCCGCGGATCCTCATGCTCGTAGAGCGCGGTGCCGTCGAACCTGGCGAGCCCGAACGCGTCGGTCGGGAAATGCGCGGGCACCCAATCGAGAAGCACCCCGATCCCCGCACGGTGCGCGCCGTCGACGAAGCGCGCGAACCCGTCATGATCGCCGAACCGCGCGGACGGCGCGTAGAGCCCAGTGGTCTGATAGCCCCAGCTCGGATCATACGGATGCTCGCTGACCGGCATGAACTCGATGTGCGTGAAGCCCAGATCGACGACATAGGGGATCAGCCGGTCCGCGAGCGCATCCCAGGTCAGGAACCAGTCATTCTCGTCGCGGTCCCACGATCCGGCATGGACCTCGTAGATGCTCATCGGCACCCGCCGCGGATCGACCGACGCCCAATGCTTGCGGTGATCGTCGTCGCCCCAGACATGCGCAGGCGGGGCCGTGGTGCGCGACGCCGTCGCCGGGCGGAGCTCGCTCGCGAAGGCGAAGGGATCGGCCTTCAGCGGCTGGACCACGCCGTCGGGGCCGACAATCTCGAACTTGTACGCCTGGCCAGCGCCGATGTCGGGGACGAAAATCTCCCACACACCGACGTCGCCGCGTTTGCGCATCGCGTGGCGGCGCCCGTCCCAGTCGTTGAACTCGCCGACAACCGACACGCGCCGGGCGTTTGGTGCCCACACCGCGAAGTGGATTCCGCTCGCGCCCTCATGCTCGATCCGATGCGCGCCGAGCTTGTCGTGGAGCCGGTAGTGCGTCCCTTCCGCCATCAGCACATCGTCGACAGGGCCGAGCACGGGGCCGAAGCTATAGGCGTCGGTCACCCACCATTCGGCGCCGCCGCCTTCGGCGCGGTAGCGTAGCGGCTGCACCTCGCCAGTCACCGCGCCCTCGAACAGCCCGCGCCCGTCGATCCGGTCGAGCATTCCCAGCGATGCGCCTGCCAAGTCATGCGCCTCGACACGCTCGGCGCCCGGGATCCAGGCCCGGGCAAAGGCACCGCTTGGTCCCGCAAACACCCCAAGCAGCGAGAAGGGGTCGTCGTGACGCCCCTCGAGCAAGGCCGTCAGGGCGCCTTCGGCTGGCTTCACATCACGCCCCAGATCTCGCGCGCATAGTCGCGGATCGTCCGGTCGGACGAGAACCAACCGACATTGGCGACATTGTGGATCGTCGACCGGGTCCATGCCGCGCGGTCCTTCCAGCGGGCATCCACCGCGCGCTGCGCATCCGCATAGCCGTCGAAATCCGCCGCGACCATGAACCAGTCATGGTCGTAGAGCCCGGCCATCAGCCCTTCGTACCGCTGGGGATCGTCGGGCGAGAATACCCCCGAGGCGATCGCCGCGATCGCTTGTGCCAATTCGGGCGAGGCTTCGATCACGTCGCGCGGGCGATAGCCGTCTGCGCGCTTCGCGGTCACCTCGTCCGCCGTCATTCCGAAGATGAAGATGTGCTCGTCGCCGACCCGGTCCTTGATCTCGATATTGGCGCCGTCGAGTGTTCCGATCGTCAGCGCGCCGTTGAGCGCGAACTTCATGTTGCCCGTACCCGACGCTTCCATCCCCGCGGTGGAGATCTGTTCGGACAGGTCGGCCGCCGGGATGATCTTCTCCGCCAGCGAAACGTTGTAGTTGGGTATGAACGCGACCTTCAGCAGGTCGCCGACCGACGGGTCCGCGTTGATCCGCCGCGCCACGTCGTTCGCCAGTTTGATGACCAGTTTGGCATTGTGATAGCTCGACGCCGCCTTACCCGCGAACAGCTTGACCCGCGGGGTCCAGTCGCGCTCGGGATGGCTGCGGATCTGGTCGTAGAGCGACACCGTCTCGACGATGTTGAGCAGCTGCCGCTTATATTCGTGGATGCGCTTGATCTGCACGTCGAACAGCGCGTCGGGGTCGAGCCTCAGCCCCATGCTGTCCTTGATGTGTCCCGCCAATGCCACCTTGTTCGAACGCTTGACCGCCGCGAAACGCTCCCGGAATGATGCGTCCTCGGCATGGGCGGCAAGCGCCGGCAATTTCTCGGCGTCGTCGCAGAAGCCATCCCCGATCGCCTCGCGGATCAGGGCGGTCAGCCCGGGGTTGCACTGCTGCAACCACCGTCGCGGGGTGATGCCGTTGGTCTTGTTGTTGATCCGATCGGGATAGAGCCGGTGGAAGTCGGCGAAGACCGTCTTCTTCATCAGCTCGGTATGCAGCGCGGCGACGCCGTTGACGCTGTGCGACCCCGCAAAGGCGAGGTTCGCCATCCGCACGCG
>DATLME010000161.1:0-5419 GCA_035537395.1 Sphingomonas sp.
AGCGGTACCGCAGCGGCGAGCACCTCGATCACCTTGTTGTTGCGCTCCTCGGCCATGGTGCCGACGACCTGGCCCGACAGGAACAGCGTCAGGAAGAAGATCCCGAACACCGCGAAGAAGGCCGACTGGTGCTGGCCGCTCGCC
Organism: Sphingomonas sp.; assembly: GCA_035537395.1. GTDB lineage: Bacteria > Pseudomonadota > Alphaproteobacteria > Sphingomonadales > Sphingomonadaceae > Sphingomonas. The sequence goes on from DATLME010000161.1 coordinate 145, forward strand.
GAGGCGCGCTGGCGGGTCAGCGCGATCTTGGTCGGCACGACGCGGGGCAGCGCGGTGCCGAGCCGTTCGGCGGTGAGCGTCTCGCCTGCGAGCAGCGTGAGATAATCGGCGGCGCGGCTCCCGCGCGGGCCGTAGAGGATCTGCGGCCTGTCGAGCGGACCGTAAAGCACCGCCGACGCGTCATAGTCCTTGCTGTCGAACGCCTTGCGCGCTTGCGCCGCCACGTCCGGCTGCGGGGCGAGCGTCAGGAGCTGGGGCGGTGCCTCCTCCTGGCGGAACATGCCGCGCAGGCGTTCGTCCGCCTGCGCGATCGGTCGGGCCTGTTCGCGCGTGACGATCGCGACGACGCGGATCTTGTCGCTCGCGCCATCGGCGACGCTCGCCGCGCCCATCCCGCCGATCGCCCCGAACGAGCCCATGATCACGGGGGCGAACAGGAACAACAGGAAGATCGGGGTGAAGACCGTGGCGATGAAATCGCGCCGCGCGATCGTCAGCGTCTGCCGGATCGTGCGCTTCAGGTTAGCGTTCACGCGGCTTCTCCGATCGCGTCGGGGCCGACGATGCGGACAAAGGCCTCGTGAAGGCCGGGTCGCTCGATCGACAGGCCGGAAATGCCGTAGCCGCGGTCGATCAGCGTCACCAGCAGTCCCTCGATCCCCTGTTTGGGCAGCTCGAACCGCCAGCCGCTGCTGCTCTCGACCGCGTCGTCCGGCAGGACGCCGGCGATCGCGGGATCGCGGTGGTGCGGCAGATAATGGACCCGTTGCGGCAGCATCGCGCGCGCATCGTCGACAGTGCCCTCGAACCGGCACTTGCCGCCGGCGATGATCGCGAGCCGGTCACACACGCGCTCGGCGTGGCTCATGATGTGGGTGGAGAACAGCACGGTGGCGCCGCGATCGCGTTCGGCCAGGATCAGCGCCTCGAGCTTTTCCTGGTTGACGGGATCGAGCCCCGAGAACGGTTCGTCGAGCACCAGCAGGTCGGGCTTGTGGACCACCGAGCCGAGCAGCTGGACGAGCTGCGCCATGCCTTTCGACAATTTGCGGATCTTCTCGTCGACCGCATGGCCGAGCCCGGCGGCTTCCATCAGCTCCACCGCGCGTGCTCGCCCGGTCTTCCAGTCGAGCCCCCGCAGCGCGCCCATGAACGCGATCGCCTCGCGCGCCTTCATCGCCGGATACAGCCCGCGTTCCTCGGGCAGGTAGCCGACATGGTCGCTCGCCTCGCGCGGATTGGCATGGCCGAGCACCGATCGTACGCCGCTGTCGGGCTCGATGATGCCGAGCAGCATCCGCAGCGTCGTGGTCTTGCCCGCGCCGTTGGGCCCGAGCACGCCGTAGATCGTGCCCTTCGGAACCGCGAGGTCGACGCCGTCGACGACCCGCCGATCGCCGAACTTCTTCATCAACCCGGTGGCGGACACCGCCAGCTCTGACCCCACGAATTTTCCTCTCGAGCGTGCGCCGGCGTGGTAGCGGGCGGACGTGCGCGAAGACAAGCTAGAAGACCGGATCCGGGCCAAGGCCGCCGAACTCGGCTTCGCCGCCGTCGGGATCGCACGCGCCGACGCCGCCCCGCGTGCAGCCGAGCGGCTCCACCAGTGGATCGCCGAGGGGCGCCACGGCGACATGATCTGGATGGAGGAACGCGCGCACCAGCGCGAGGCACCCGCGTCGCTCTGGCCCGAGGTGCGCAGCGTGATCGCGCTCGGGATGAGCTACGCCCCGAAAGCCGATCCGCTGCGGCTGGCGGGGGAGGGCGAGGTCGGGCGGATCTCGGTCTATGCACAGGGCAGCGACTATCACGACGTCGTCAAGCGCCAGCTGAAGGCGCTCGGCCGGTGGCTGGCGGGGGACGCGGGTTGCGACCTGAAGGTGTTCGTCGACACCGCTCCGGTGATGGAGAAGCCGCTCGCCGAGGCGGCCGGGATCGGCTGGCAGGGCAAGCACACCAATCTCGTCAGCCGCGACGAGGGCAGCTGGCTGTTTCTCGGCGCGATCTACACGACGCTCGACCTCGCGGCCGACGCGCCGGGTCGAGACCTGTGCGGCTCGTGCGACAATTGCCAGCGCGCATGCCCGACCGCGGCATTTCCGTCTCCCTATCGGCTCGATGCCCGGCGCTGCATCTCGTATCTGACGATCGAGCATGCCGGGCCGATCCCGCACGAGTTCCGCCGTGCGATCGGCAACCGCATCTACGGCTGCGACGATTGCCTCGCGGTGTGCCCGTGGAACAAGTTCGCCGCCACGGCCGCCGCGAACCTGGCTTTCCAGCCTCGCGCCGAGCTCACCGCACCGGCGCTGGCGGACCTGCTGGCGCTGGACGATGCGGCGTTCCGGCAGGTGTTCGCAGGCTCGCCGATCAAGCGGATCGGCCGCGACCGGATGGTGCGGAACGCCGCGATCGCGGCCGGCAACAGCGGCGCACTAGCTCTGGTGCCGGTCCTCGAACGTCTGTGCCATGATCCGAACGCTGTAGTGCGCGAGGCCGCCGAATGGGCGCTCGGCCAACTTCCTCGCCGTGTCGGCGAGGAATGAAGCGTTATCGCCCGCCGTCGCGCCGGGTCAGCGCCGCCACGCAGCTCGCCCGGTCGATCGTGCTGCCATCGGGCTCGCGCGCGTCCAGATAGGTGACCTTCGGTTCGACGCTGTCGGTGGGGTAGAGATACGCATCGAGCACGCAGATCGGGCCTGCAAACTGGAGCTTGCGCGCGGTGCCTTCGCGAACATCGGCGTCGGGCTGGCCGAACAATGTGGTCAGCCCGGCGGCGTTCTGCCCGATCACGCGTTCCAGCCCGAGCTTGGTATAGGGTACCACCGCAGCGCTCGCCGAGACCGGCGGCGGCGCGCTGGTGGCGGTGCAGGCGGACAGCACCAGTGCCGCGCCGCCCGCGATCGCGCCGCTGATTGCCTGTTTCATCGCCGTCTCCCGTGGAACAGATGCGTCGCCATCGCCGCACCGAGCAGCGGGGCGAGAAGGTTCACCACCGGAACCACGAACAGGGCGGTGGCGGCAAGCCCCAGCGCGAAGCGGCGCCCGGCAGTCGCCTTGCGCCAGTCTCGCATCGCCGCAGGGGCGAGGTGACGCACCGCGACCATGTCGCCGAGATCGCGTCCGAGCAGCCAGCCATTGACCAGGAAGAACGCCGCCGCGGTGCCGATCCCGGTGACCAGCAGCGTGATGTAGACGGGGAGTAGCAGCAGATTGACGACGATCACCCGCGCACCCGACCGCAACCCCATCGCGATCCCCATGCCGATGCCGGCGGGGCGGGCGCTTGCGAGTGCCGCAGGATAATGGCGTGCCTCGACGGCCGCGACGATCTCGTCCGCGAACATCCCGATCACTGCGATCGCGACCACGCGGAACAGCAGCCAGAGCGCGAGCACCGTCACGAAGATCGCGAACGCCGCCGCAAGTCCCCCGATGCCGGCGCCGAACCACGCCGTCGTGGCCGCGGCGACGCCGTACCAGACGCCGACGCCGAGCACCGCGAACAGCGCGATCGTCAGCGCGAGCGACTTGGCGAGAACCACCAGGAACGCGCGGTCGGCGAGCTGCGCGACGGAGAGGAAGAAGGCGGCGATCATCGCATACCGCCATGCCGTCCGTGGTCGGCCCCCGTCAACGCGTCGGTTGCGCGGCCTCGGCGGCACCGGTATCGCCCGCGCTTTGCCGGTCGCCCGATCGGTGCTTCCGGAGATCCCCGTCTTGTCCAATCCCACCTATGACGTCGTCGCGATCGGCAACGCGATCGTCGACATCCTCGCCACCGCGACCGACGATTTCATCACCGAGATCGGCGTCGCCAAGGGTTCGATGCAGCTGATGTTCTCGACCGAGGATGCCGAGGCGCTGTACGCCAAGATGGGTCCGGGCCGCGAAGTCTCCGGCGGTTCCGCTGCCAATACCGTTGCCGGCATCGCGGCGCTCGGCGGCCGCTGCGGGTTCCTCGGCCAGGTCGCCGACGACCAGCTCGGCGCGGTGTTCGCGCACGACATCCGCGCGGCGGGCGTCCGCTTCGACACGCCGGCACGCCCCGGCGAGCCGACCACGGGTCGCTGCCTGATCTTCGTGACCCCCGACGGCCAGCGCACGATGAACACGTTTCTCGGCGCGGGCCAGTATCTGCCGGCGAGCGCGATCGACCGCGACATGATCGCCGACGCCGCAATCCTCTATCTCGAGGGCTATCTCTGGGATCCGGAGGAGCCGCGCGCCGCGATGCGCGCCGCGATCGACACCGCCCGCGCGGCGGGCCGCAAGGTCGCGTTCACGCTCAGCGACGTGTTCTGCATCTCGCGCCATGGCGACGATTTCCGCCAGCTGATCGCCGACGGGCTAATCGACATTCTGTTCGCCAACGAGGGCGAACTCGCGGCGCTGGCGGGGACCGAAGACTTCGACGCAGGCGTCGCCGCGATCGCCGATCAGGTACCGACGCTGGTCGTTACCCGCGGTGCCGCCGGCGCAATTGCGGTGCAGGGCGCCGACCGCGCCAGCGTCCCCGCCGAGCCGATCGAGCGGGTCGTCGACACCACCGGCGCGGGCGATCTCTTCGCCGCGGGCTTCCTTCACGGCCAGGCCCAGGGCCGCGACCTCGAAACCTCGCTGAAGCTCGGCGCGCTGTGCGCGGCGGAAATCATCAGCCACGTCGGCGCCCGCCCCGTGGTCGACCTGAAGGCCCTCGCCGCAAGCAAGCTCTGATCCGTCACCCCTCCCTGCGCCTCGCGGGGGGGCAAGCGGTTCGGTTGGCGCGCCGCGATGAAGTTGCTTCGCGCAGAGGCGCAGAGAACGGAGGTCTTCCGTGCAGCCGCTGCGCAAAACCGCCCCGCGGAGGATGAGCCCAGCAGTCCATCGACGGCCGCGCCGCAAGGACTAAGCGTCCTCTGCGCCTTCGCGCGAAATACTCTTCTCGCCCAAACGCGCGCGCTCGAACGAAACACGGCCGGGGATCGCTCCCCGGCCGCCTTTTTACCTAGCGTTATCGGACTAGGGCTGTTCGCCCACCGGCGCGACATACTCGCCCATCGGCGGGCCGCCCTCGGCGTCGAGGCCCTTGTAGAGCCGGCTGTTGTGCATGCCGTATGCGAAATACAGCACCACCGCCGCCAGCGTGTACCAGCCGAAGAACACCAGCACGCGGGTCTCGACCGTGAAGATCAGCGCGATGCACGACACGATGCCGAGCGCCGGCAGGATCGGGAACAACGGCACCTTGAAACCGCGCGGGATCTCCGGATGGCTCTTGCGCAGCCAGATCACC
>DATLME010000162.1:0-9676 GCA_035537395.1 Sphingomonas sp.
TTCGCCTTCTTCTGCGCCTCGTACTTGAACTTGCCGACGTCGAGGAACTTCGCGACGGGCGGATCCGCGTTGGGCGAGACCTCGACCAGGTCCAGACCGACTTCGGCTGCCTGCTCGATCGCTTCGCGGGTGTACATCACGCCGAGATTTTCACCCTCATGGTCGATCACCCGAACCTTGGGGCTCTGGATCCACTCATTGAAGCGAGGGCCGTTCATCGGCGGCGCCTGGTTGGGCCGGCGCATCGTGGGAGGACGTATGGGTAGACTCCTGTCGTCGTTGCTGGGTCGATCTCCGCCGCATCATAGCGCAAAGCGCGTGCGGCGGGAACCGATCACATATCGGGTGCGCGTGCCTCGTTCACAAGCGCCGCGATCGCCGCATCCAGTCCAGCGATCTCCTGCCCCTGGCTACCGAGCCGCCGGATCGCCACCGTGCGCTCGTCCGCTTCGCGCTTGCCGACGACGAACAGGTTGGGCACCTTGGCGAGCGAATGTTCGCGGACCTTGTAGTTGATCTTCTCGTTGCGCAGGTCGAGTTCCACCCTGATCCCCGCCCTGCGCAGCGCCGCCGCAACCTCCTGCGCGTAATCGTCCGCATCCGACACGATCGTCGCGACCACCGCCTGCACAGGCGCCAGCCACAACGGGAAGCGCCCGGCGTGGTGCTCTATCAGGATGCCGATGAAGCGTTCGAACGTGCCGAGGATCGCGCGGTGGAGCATCACCGGGCGATGGCGGTTGCCATCCTCGCCGACATAGCTGGCGTCGAGTCGCTCCGGCAGCACGGTGTCGGTCTGGATCGTGCCGACCTGCCACGTCCGTCCGATCGCGTCGGTCAGGTGGAATTCGAGCTTCGGTGCGTAGAACGCGCCCTCGCCCGGCAGTTCCTCCCAGCCATAATCGGCGGTGTCGCGTCCGGTCGCGGCGACCGCATCGCGCAAGGACTGTTCCGCCCAGTCCCACATCGCTTCGGAGCCGAACCGCTTTTCCGGGCGCAGCGCGAGCTTGATCGCATAGCTGTCGAAGCCGAGATCCTTGTAGACCGAATCGAGCAGGTCGCAGAACTTGCGAACCTCGTCGATCAGCTGGTCCTCGCGAACGAAGATGTGCGCGTCGTCCTGGGTGAACTGGCGTACCCGCATGATCCCGTGGAGCGCGCCATGCGGCTCGTTGCGGTGGCAGCAGCCGAACTCCGCCATCCGGATCGGCAGGTCGCGGTAGGATTTGATTCCCTGCTTGAAGATCAGCACGTGCGCCGGGCAGTTCATCGGCTTGAGCGCCATCAGGTCGCCCTCGCCCGACAGCACTGCGCCCTCGTCCTCGGTATTCGGGATCTCGTCGGGGACGACGAACATGTTCTCGCGATACTTGCCCCAATGGCCCGACTGTTCCCATTGGCGCGCGTCCATCAGCTGCGGCGTCTTGACCTCCTCATAGTCGGCGGCGTCGAGCCGCCGGCGCATATAGGCCTCGAGCTGGCGCCACAGGATGAAGCCCTTGGGATGCCAGAAGACCGACCCCTGCGCCTCGGACTGGAGGTGGAACAGGTCCATCTCCTGCCCGATCTTGCGGTGATCGCGCTTGCCCGCCTCCTCGAGCCGGAAGAGATGCTGGTCGAGCTGCTTCTTGTTGAGCCAGCCGGTGCCGTAGATCCGGCTCAGCATCGCGTTCTTCTGGTCGCCGCGCCAATAGGCGCCCGACACCCGCGTCAGCTTGAACGCCTGCGGATCGAGCTTGCCGGTCGACGCCATGTGCGGGCCGCGGCACATGTCGAGCCACTCGCCCTGGCGGTAGATCGTCAGTTCCTCGCCCTCGGGAAGCTCGGCGGCCCATTCGGCCTTGAAGGTCTCGCCCTGCTCGGTCCAGCGCTCGATCAGCTGCTGGCGCGACCAGACCTCGCGCACGAACGGCTCGTTGCGCGCGATGATCGCTCGCATCTCGGCCTCGATCGCGGGCAGATCCTCCTCGGTGAAGGGCCGGTCCTTCGGCGCGAAGTCGTAATAGAAGCCGTCGTCGGTCGCAGGCCCGAAGGTGATCTGCGTGCCCGGGAACAGATGCTGCACCGCCTCGGCCATGACGTGCGCGAGATCGTGGCGGACGAGCTCGAGCGCATCGGCCTCGTCGCGCGCGGTGATCAGCGCGAGCTGGGTGTCGCCGTCGAACGGCCGCGTAAGATCGCGGACCTGCCCGTCGACCCGCGCCGCAAGCGCCGCCTTGGCGAGCCCCGGTCCGATTGCGGCAGCGACGTCCGCGGGGGTAGTCCCCGGCGCTACCTCGCGGACGGAACCGTCGGGCAGCGTGATGCGGAACATGGCGGACATGATGGGCGCGGTCTTTCTTGCTTGGAGCGGCGGCTTATGCCGTCGGTGAAGGTGGATACGCAAGCGTCGGAAGGTTGCGTCAGACCAACCCGAACGGGACGACGTGGTTGGTCTGCGTATGCCCGATCTCGGCGCGACCCATATAGGGGACTGCCATGTCGCGGCACCACCGCGCGATCATCGTCTCGATCGTCTCGTTCCAGCGCGGGTTGTTCTGCTTGACCGCGGTGATCGCGCCGAGGCGGACGCCGGCAAGGCCCTTCAGCTGGGTCGCGTTCGCCATGTTGAACAGCAGGCGATCGACATTGTAGAGCGGTTCCGACACTTCCTCGATCATCAGCACGTGATCGGCAAGATCGGGTAGCCAGGGCGTGCCGATCAGGTTGCCGAGGATCGTCAGGTTGAATGCGGCCGCGGGTCGTCCGGCGAGGCCCGGCTCGAGCCCGACGGTCTCACGCCGCGCCATCCAGCCCAGCGAGCGCGCCACGGTGACGTCGCCGTTCTTGCGCCCGATATCGGTCGGCATCGGCCCGTGCGCCGGCCGGCCGATGCCGCGGGCGTAGAGCGCGCCGAGCAGGAACCCCATGTCCGAATAGCCCACATAATCCTTGTGCCGGGCCGCAGGCGCGAGCGCGGGCATCACGCGCGCGAGGATCCGGTTCGAGCCATAGCCGCCACGCGCAAACCAGATCGCGGCAAAGGCGGGATCGTTCGCGAATTCGAGAAATGCATCGGCGCGGCGGGCGTCCGATCCGGCGAAATGCCCTTCGCTCTCGAAGCATTGCGGATGAAACACCAGGTCGACTTCGGGATAGGCCAGCGCGGCGAACGCGGTGAGCGGGGCGACCATGTCGGGATTTCCCGTATTTGCCGGCGAGACGATGCCGATCTTCATTGGCCGATCTTCATGGAAAGCCCCCGCTGGCAGCCGGCGACCTTGCCCGTCGGTGCGAAATTGCCGATAGCGCGCCGGGATGGACCGCGGCAACCTTTCGGGCAGATCCTGTTTCTTCGTCGGGATCGGCGGATCGGGGATGATGCCGCTGGCGATGATCCTGCGCGGCCGCGGCGCGCTGGTCGCGGGATCGGACCGCTCGCTCGATCAGGGCCGCGTGCCGGCCAAGTTCGCGGATCTGGAACGGCGTGGCGTCGCGCTGTTCCCGCAGGACGGCAGCGGCGTCACTTCGCCCGACCAGCTCGTCATCGCCTCCGCCGCGGTCGAGGCGAGCGTGCCCGACATGGTCGCGGCGACCCGGCTCGGCTGCGAACGCGCCACCCGCGCCGATATCCTGAGCGCGCTGTTCAACGCGAGCGAACTCCCGATCGGTGTGGCCGGGACGAGCGGTAAATCGACCGTCACCGGCATGATCGGGTGGATCCTCCACGCGTGCGGCCACGCCCCGACGGTCATGAACGGCGCGGTGATGAAGAACTTCGCCAGCGCCGATGCCCCCTTCGCCAGCGCGCTGGTCGGCACCGGCGACGCGTTCGTCAGCGAAGTCGACGAAAGCGACGGCTCGATCGCCGATTACCGGCCGCGGATCGCGGTGCTCAACAACGTCAGCCTCGATCACAAGGAAATGGCGGAGCTCCGCACTTTGTTTGCGGGCTTCATCGCCAAGGCCGAAAGCGCGATCGTCAACATCGACAATGCCGAGGCCGCCGCGCTCGCCGCGGCGCTGCCCCGCCAGCAGGTCGCGACCTTCGCACTCGATCGCGACGCCGATTTCGTCGCGCGCCGGATCGTCGAGGCACCGTTCGCGACGCGCTTCGACCTGATCGTGGCGGGCGGCGCACCGATGCCGGTGACGCTCGGCGTTCCCGGGCGGCACAACGTCGCCAACGCGCTCGCCGCGATCGCCGCCGCGGTCGCCTCGGGCGTGCCGATCGCGGACGCGACCGCGGCGATCGCCGGGTTCACCGGGCTGCGACGACGCTTCGATCTCGTCGGCGAGGCGCGCGGCGTGATGGTGATCGACGATTTCGGGCACAATCCCGACAAGATCGCCGCCACCCTCGACACGCTTCACGCCTTTCCCGGCCGGCTGCTGCTGCTGTTCCAGCCGCACGGCTATGGCCCGGTGAAGGTCATGGGCGGCGAGCTGGTCGCGATGTTCGCTGATCGGATGGCGGCGGGCGACGTCCTGGTGCTCCCCGACCCGGTCTACCAGGGCGGCACCGTGACTCGCGAGATCACCAGCGGCGACATCGCGACCCGCATTGCCGCGGCCGGACGCGATGCGCGCCATGTCGCCGATCGCGCCGCGGCGGCGGCGCTGCTGGTCGGCGAGGCACGGGCCGGCGACCGGATCGTGGTGATGGGCGCCCGCGACGACACGCTGAGCCTGCTCGCCGCCGACATGGTCGCGGCGCTGGCACGGACCGGCTGAGCGTGTCGCCGCGGCGCTTTCCGCCGGTGCCCCGGCTAAGCTAGGGCACCACGATGACCGATACGCCCCCTCCCCGCCCGCGACTCGCCTATCATCATGTCGCGGGAACCGGCCCGACGATCCTGTTCCTGCCGGGCTATGCCTCCGACATGCAGGGTACCAAGGCGCTGGCGCTCGAAGCCTGGGCGGTTGGCACCGGCCGATCGTTCGTGCGGTTCGACTATGCCGGCTGCGGGCGCAGCGAAGGGTCGTTCGAGGAACAGACGCTGGCGGGCTGGCGCGACGATGTCGTCGCGATGATCGACGACGTCGCGACGGGGCCGGTGGTACTCGTCGGATCGTCGATGGGCGGATGGCTGATGCTGCTCGCCGCACGGGCGCGCGCCGATCGCGTCGTCGGCATGGTCGGGATCGCACCGGCACCCGATTTCACCGACTGGGGGTTCACGCTCGACGAGAAGATGGCGATCCTCAGCCACGGAAGGCTGGAACGCCCCAATCCCTACGGCCCCGAGCCGACCGTCTATACCAGGGCATTCTTTTCGTCGGGCGAGGCCAACCGCATCATGTTCGGCGAGATCGCGGTCGATTGTCCGATCCGCCTGCTCCAGGGCCAGAAGGACAAGGACGTGCCCTGGCACCGCACCTGCCGCCTCGCCGAGTTGCTCCGATCGAACGACGTGCAGACCTGGCTGGTGAAGGACGGCGACCACCGCCTGTCGCGCGACGGCGACATCGCGCTGCTGCTCCGCGCGGTCGAGGACGTGGCGACGCCCCCATGACATTGCTGCTCGCTCTCGCCGTGCAGGCCGCGACGCGCGCGGTACCACCCGCTTCGCCGCCCGCCCTGCCGCGTTGCGCGAGCCTGGTCGACGCGGCGGCGCAGCGTGCGTGTACCGGCCTCGCCTTCGCCGCCGACCGGCGCTGGGCAGAGGCCGCAGGCGATTTCGAGGCGGCCGCCAAATTCATCAGCGCGCCGGCCGATCCGCGGCGTGCGGTTCATTGGGCTCAGGCCGGCAATGCGTGGCTTGCCGCCGGCGACGCAGCCAAGGCGCGCGCAGCGCTCGACAATGCCTTGCTGGCGGGTTCGCTCGCCGGTCTCGCGCTCGGCGAGGCGCAGCTCGACCATGCCCGTGCGATGGTCGCGCTCGACGATCCCGAGGCGGCGCGGCGCGACATCGATCTGGCGCTGAAGACGGCCGCCGCGGATCCGCTCGCCTGGCTGCTGTCGGCCACGCTCGCACGCCGCGGCGGGGATATCGTCCGGGCCCGTACCGACATCGCCGAAGCGCTGAAGCGCGCAGCGGACGATGCCGCGGTCCAACTGGAAGCGGGTAACATCGCGGCGACGGCGCGTGACGAAGCCGGTGCCCGCGCGGCCTGGACAGCGGCGGCACGGATTGCGCCCGGGAGCGAGCAAGGTCGCGCCGCGATCGAGGCATTGCGGCAGTTCGACGTACCCGCGCCCACGCCCGCACCATAGCCTGGGCTGGCATCGCTCCGGTGCCGTGCCTATCTGGTTGCGATCCACAGCGGAGTCGGCGCCTCATGAAATACCTGCACACGATGATCCGCGTCACCGATCCCGACGCGACGATCGCCTTTCTCGAACTGGTCGGGCTGAAGGAAGTCCGCCGCATGGAAAGCGAGCAAGGCCGCTTCACGCTGATCTTTCTCGCCGCGCCCGAAGACATGGCCGCGCCGGGCGAGCGCGCCCAGGCGGAGGTCGAACTGACCTACAACTGGGACCCGCAGACCTATGAGGGCGGGCGCAACTTCGGCCATCTCGCCTACCGCGTCGATAATATCTACGAGACGTGCCAGCGGATCATGAACGCCGGGCACGTCATCAACCGGCCGCCGCGGGACGGCCACATGGCCTTCGTACGGACCCCCGACGGCATCTCGATCGAGCTGCTGCAGGACGGGATCCTCGAACCCGCCGAGCCTTGGCTGTCCATGCCGAACACCGGCAGCTGGTAGATGCCCGCGCTCGACATCGTCCGCGTACCCGTGCTCAGCGACAATTATGCGTGGCTGATCCACGATGACGAATCTGGCGAGACGGTCGTCGTCGATCCGGGCGAAGCGGCGCCGGTGCTTGCCGAGGCGGCGCGGCGCGGCTGGCGGATCGATCAGGTCTGGACGACCCATTGGCACCCCGATCACACCGGCGGCAATGCCGAGCTGAAGGCGGCGGGCGCACGGATTACCGGCCCGGCGGCCGAGGCCGCGAAGATCCCGACGCTGGATGCGACCGTCGTCGAGGGCGACGTCGTCCGCATCGGTGCCCATTCGGCCACGGTGATGACCGTGCCCGGCCACACCGCGGGGCACGTCGCCTTCTTCCTTGCCGACGACCGCGCGATCTTTACCGGCGACACGCTGTTTGCGATGGGCTGTGGCCGGCTGTTTGAAGGCAGCGCCGCCGATATGTTCGCGAACATGCAACGCTATGCGACGCTGAGCGACGACACGTTGGTCTATTGCGGCCACGAATATACCCAGTCGAACGGCCGATACGCGCTGGTCGCCGAGCCCGACAACCGTGCAATTGCGGAGCGGATGACGCTGGTCGACGCCGCCCGCGCGAACGGCGAGCCGACGATCCCGACCACGATCGGGCTCGAACGTGCCACCAATCCGTTCCTTCGCTCGCGATCGGCTGAACAGCTCGCAGCCTACCGCGAGGCCAAGGACAATTTTCGCGGCTAAATCGCGGCTCGCGCGTTGAACGTGGAGGAGATGATCATGCGTAACTTGCTGATTATAGCGATCCTTGCCGCGGTCACCGGTTGCGCGCAAACCCCGGCGGAAACTGCTGCCGCGGCGCAGGCCGGCGTAGCGACGCGGGCAGCGCTGGAGAAGGAACTGGCGGGCCTGGTTCCAGGCAAGCCGCAAGCCTGTCTCGATCGGTTCGGCTCGCAACAATTGAAAGGTTTTGGCGCCACGGTGATCTACAAGGTCAGCGGAAGCCTGAAATTTCGCAGCGACACCGCCGGTGGCTGTGAACGGATTGCGCGCGGCGACATCCTGGTGACACGAAGCTATTCCGGACGGCTCTGCCGCGGCGACATCGGCCAGACGATCGATCCGGTATCGCGCTTCCCCACTGGCAGCTGCTCCTTTTCCGACTTCGTACCGTATCGGAAGGCATCGTGAAGGCGGCCCTCCTGCCCGCGCTCATGCTCGCGCTTGTCGCAGCCGCGGACGATCCGCTGGCCCGACGCACCGCGGGTCCGCCCCAGCCATGCATCGACCCGAATCTCGCCAGCAGCCCGCAGATCACCGACCAAGGAACGATCATCTATCGCGGGACCGCCAAACGGCTTTGGGTGAGTACGCCGGTCGGGCATTGCCCGATGCTGCGGCCGTTCACGACGCTGATCATCGAGCGCTTCGGCAGCCAATTGTGTCGCAACGACCGCTTCCGCGTTCTCGAACCGGGCGCGACGATCCCGTCGGCTGCTTGCCGCTTCGGCGAATTCGTACCGTGGGACAAATCGTAGGAACCCTCCTGGATCCGTTCGTCTCGAGTTGCCTTCGAGCTTGTCGAGAAGGCTTATCGAGAGATTACCCTCCGGCATTGTCTCTCGATACGGTCCTTCGACAAGGCTCTCCCGAGCGAAGTCGAGGGGCTCGATCCTTACTCGCGACGAACGGTGGAGGAGCGCATCACAGTACGAAGCGGCTGAGGTCGGTGTTGCGCGCGATCTCTTTCAGCTGACCATCGACATAGGCCGCGTCGACGACCACCGGATCCTTGCGGTCCTCGGCATCGAAGCTGACTTCCTCGAGCAGTTTCTCCATCACCGTCTGCAAGCGGCGGGCGCCGATATTCTCGACCTGGCCGTTCACTTCCGCGGCAATCCGCGCGATCGCGGCGATGCCGTCGGTCGTGAATGACACGTCGACGCCCTCGGTCGCGATCAGCGCCTTGTACTGGAGCGGCAGCGACGCCTTGGTGTCCGACAGGATCGACACGAAGTCCGCTTCGGTGAGCGCCTTCAGCTCGACCCGGATCGGCAGCCGTCCCTGCAACTCGGGTAGCAGGTCGGACGGCTTGGCGACGTGGAATGCGCCGGACGCGATGAAGAGGATGTGATCGGTCTTCATCGGCCCGTATTTCGTCGACACCGTGGTGCCTTCGATCAACGGCAGCAAGTCGCGCTGGACCCCCTCGCGGCTGACCGAGCCGCCGCGGACGTCGCTGACCGCGATCTTGTCGATCTCGTCGAGGAAGACGATGCCGTTGGCCTCCGCATCGGCCAGCGCGACCCGGCTGACCTCGTCCTGGTCGAGCCGCTTGTCGGCCTCTTCCTCGACCAGCTTGTCCCAGGCGGCACGAACGCCGAGCTTGCGCCGCTTGAGCTGCTGCCCGCCGCCCAGCGACTTCATCATCTCGCCCAGATTGATCATCTGAGGCGCGCCGCCCGGGATATCGAACGGCATTTGCGGCGCCTGCTCGACATCGATCTCGACTTCGGCCGAGTCGAGATGGCCATCGGCGAAGCGCTGGCGGAAGCTTTCGCGGGTCGCCTGGCTGGATCCCTTGCCGGTCAGCGCGTCGAGCAACCGCTCCATGGCGGCCTCTTCCGCCTTGTCTTTCACCGCGACGCGGCGGCGCTCCTTCTCGAGCCGGATCGCTTCCTCGACGAGATCGCGCGCGATCTGTTCGACGTCGCGGCCGACATAGCCGACCTCGGTGAACTTGGTCGCCTCGACCTTGACGAACGGCGCGTCGGCAAGCTTGGCAAGCCGGCGGCTGATCTCGGTCTTGCCGCAGCCGGTCGGCCCGATCATCAGGATGTTCTTGGGCGTGACCTCGTCACGAAGATCCGCCGACAGCTGCTGGCGGCGCCAGCGATTGCGCATCGCCACCGCGACCGCCCGCTTGGCCTCCTGCTGCCCGATGATATGCGCATCGAGCGCCGCGACGATGGCCTTGGGGGTGAGTGCGTCG
>DATLME010000163.1:0-2388 GCA_035537395.1 Sphingomonas sp.
GCCGAGCGGCAAGCTCGCCCGTGTCCAACACCACCGCGGTGATCTCGATCTGAGAGACACGCACCTCGACGCGCCGGCCAGCGAACCGCGGATCGATCGAGTAGTCGTTGCGATCGACGCGGACGAACGGCTGCGCCGGCACCCTGATCACATGACGGCGGTCGGTCTCCGGCAACGTGGCTGGCAGCGGGCGCATCTTCTGCGTCTCCTCGGCAAGGCGCTCGGCCGGTATCGCCCGAGTCGTGCGGTGCTTGCGCCGGTTGGCCTTCTCCGTCCACGCGTCGAGGCGATCCTGGAAATCGAGATGGTTCGCGAACACCCGCCCCGGCTCGAAGTTCGAACGCATGAACCGGTGCGAACGCTCGAGCGCGCCCTTCGCCTGCGGATCGCGAGCCTCCAGAATCACCCATCCAAGCTCCAGCTGCCCGCAGAACGCGGCGAACGGCTCCGTCGGCCGACCACCCGCCGCGATCGCCGACTCCCGATCCCACACCAACTTCTCGGGCAACGCCCCGAGCCGCGAGAGGTTGCGGCCCAGGCCCCACAGGATGTCCGGTGCCTCCTTGGCGAAGATCAGCGCGCCGGCGATCGCGCGCGACCAGCACACCTCGCAGGTCACGACCCAGCCAC
The DNA here is from genome assembly GCA_035537395.1 of Sphingomonas sp. Classification (GTDB taxonomy): domain Bacteria; phylum Pseudomonadota; class Alphaproteobacteria; order Sphingomonadales; family Sphingomonadaceae; genus Sphingomonas. The sequence goes on from DATLME010000163.1 coordinate 631, forward strand.
GGCGATGCTGACCGTGCCCGACCGAGATCAGCTCCCGCGGCTCCCACTGCACAAGCTCCCCCGGCCGGTAGATCGTCCGCTGAAACATTCTCGGCACCACGAACCGCGGCCTGACCTCACGGACGAAGTCGTCGAAGATCGACTTGCCGCCCTCATAGCCGATCTCCCCGGCCATCTCTCGCAACCGCTGCGACTGGATCCGAGGATCCGCTCGCAGCTGATCGCAGATCCACTCCCTAAACGGATCCAGCTTCGACCCGAGGTTGCCCGGTTCGTCGTGGAACTTGACGGCGATCCCACCGGGATTGTGATGGTCAGACGGTAGCGAGCGTCACGGCGGACTCGGCGTCCGCAATCGGCGTCGGGTGCTCGGTGGTTTGCAGGGTGAGGTGTCGTCGTTCGATCGCGGTCACGAGCTTCGCGAGGTCGCTGTAGCCGATGATCCGTCGGAACTGCTGCTCGGCTTGGAGCATCCCGGCGGCGCTCCAGCGCTTGCGCATGTCGCCGTCGTGCCAGCGCTTGACGTTGCGCTGGGTGTTGCGGACGATCTCGATCATCGACTCGATCGGGTTCGTCGATGCGAGCGTCTTGGCGAGCTTGCCGGTGATCCCGAGCGCCATCAGCGTGAGCGTCTCCGAGAGGCCTTCGCGCAGCGAGCCGGCGGCGTCCGGCCACGAGCGCTCCAGCTCCGCGGCGAGCCGTTCGAGTTGCTGCTCGGCCTCCTTGGCGTCTGTCAGCGCCCACGCACCGCGGATGCGGGCGAGGATCCTCGGCCGGTCGCGTTCGGGCAGCAGATCGCACACATTTCTCTCCTTGTGGCGATGGCAGCGATGCACCAGCGCGTGCTCACCGAAGACGTCCTTGATCGCCCGCCGCAGCGCCTTGCCGCCGTCCAGGACGAACAGGATCGCCTGCCCGGGATCGAGGCCGCGGTCGACGAGATCGGCCAGCAGCGACCGGGCGAGCGTCGCGTTCTCCGTGCTGCCTTCCCACAGGCCCAGCGGGACTTTCACCCCCTCGGTGGTGATCCCCAGCGCGACGACGTGAACCCGGCCGGCGATCTCCAGGCCGTCGAGCATCATCACCGCCAGGCGCATGTCCTCCAGCCGGCGGGCCATCAGCTCGCTGAGCGCGGTGCGAGTCTTCTCGATGAACATCTCCGACACCGTGCTCTTGGCCTTCGAGACCGCAGTCCGCTCGATGTCGGTGCCGATCGGCTCCCCGACCCGCGCGAACTTCCGCGTCGACACCCCGGCGAGCATCCGGTCCATCACCGCTCGCTGCAACGGGTCGCGATCGGCGAAGTACTCGTAGGTCGCGACCGGCAACTCCTTGCCATCGACCGACCGCACCCGCGGACGGCTGACCGGCACACGCCGCCCGCCGAGCGTCATCGATCCCGTCTCATGGCCGTGGCGGCTCGCGGTCCGCTCTGCGTTCCACTTCCCCTTCGGACCCACGACCTCATCGACTTCGGCTTCCATCAGCTCATGCACGACACGTAGCCCGACGCCGACGCTCAGCGCGAGCAGTCCCTCCCTCGCCGCGCCGACGAGCTCGCCGAGCGCTTCTTGAATCTGCGGAGGAAGCGGACTCTCGGCCGCCTCCAGCGCCGCGACGACCTTCGGTGACGATACGTTCTTCATGGCGGTCTCTCCTGTCCTCTCGGACTTGGTTAGCGCCCCGAACGCTCCCAACAGGAGCGGACAGGGCGGGAGGGACCGCCGTTCAAAGTTCTACGAGACTTCGGACAACCTC
>DATLME010000164.1:0-2295 GCA_035537395.1 Sphingomonas sp.
GTATGGATACGTGAAGGACATATGAGAACGACTTAGCTTTAAACGAGTGTCCGACGCCTTGATAACGCCAGAACCCGCAAGCCGCCGCCCACATGTCCCTTCATCTAAATTACAATGTCAAAGAGCGCAAAACAGCGACGCACACCGTAACCATCTGGCTATCGGTAAGCGCCTCGTTTCAATCAGTTCGCTGCGGCAGGCCGGTTCGGCTCGTCGCTGCGTGGAGCTCATTTAGGAGGGGCGTTTGCAGCCGTCAACAGTTTTATGCGACTTTTTGACGGATTATCTCCAACCGGCTCGGGACCGCGACCGTTAGGCTTCGCAGCTTACGGCCTGTGTGACGCGGTGCGCACCTCCTTATGCCGCCCCTTATAGTGCATGCGATACACTGCCCCTTATGGAGCATGCGACACGCGCCCCCCCTCTAGAGCGTTCAAGACGCGGCCCAATGGAGCATGCGATCGCAGTGAGCTGGTTCGCGCTGGACCGGCCCTGGCAAACTGGATCCGTATCGACATGCTTAGTCGACAAGGTCGGGTCACGGGCAAGCAGACAATTCGAGTTGAGGTCGATCAACCCGCGCGAACGGCGCTTGCCATCCCGAAAAGCATAAGGTAGCGCTACCACCATAGATAGCGCAGCACATCGTATGTTAGCGCTACCAGTATCACGGGAGGGGAATCTATGGGAATGATCAAGGCAGCCGGTGCAACCACGTCTCGGGTGCTCGCTTCGCGCCGACTGGGCGCAGGCTCTTCCGCGATCGCGGTCGCTGCGGTGCTGGTCGCGACGCCGGTAGTGGCGCAGCAGACCTCCACCCCCGCGGGCGCCCAGGCGCAGCCGAACAATGGCAGTGCGCCGACGGTAACGCGCCCAGCCGCGACGAACACCGCGCAATCTTCGAGCCCCGACGGCGCAGGGACGCCGATCGACAATGTCGCGGGCACCACCGAGGAAGCACAGACCACGCCGACGGAGACCGACGGCGACATCGTGGTCACCGGCTACCGGCAGTCGCTGCAGAGCGCCCAGTCGATCAAGCGCAATTCCGACGCGATCGTCGATTCGGTGAGCGCCGAGGACATTGGTGCGCTTCCTGATCGTTCGGTAGTGGAGACGTTGCAGCGTATTCCGGGGGTGTCGATCAGTCGGTTCGCCGCCGGTGTGGATCCGGACCACTTTTCGGTGGAAGGCTCGGGCGCCACGGTCCGCGGGCTGACCTATGTGCGGTCCGAATTCAACGGCCGTGAAGCGTTTTCCGCGCTCAACGGGCGCTCGCTCGGCTTCCAGGACGTCCCGTCCGAGCTGCTCGGCGGCGTCGACGTGTTCAAGTCGCCGACCGCGGATCGGATCGAGGGCGGGATCTCCGGCATCGTCAACCTGCGCACGCGCAAGCCGTTCGATTCGCAGGGCACCTATCTCGCGGGCACGGTCGAGAACAATTACGGCGATTTCGTCAAGAAGTCCGGCCCGACGGTCTCGTTCCTGGCGAGCACGCGCTGGGACACCGGCATCGGCGAGATCGGCATCCTCGGCAGCGCGGTCTATTCGCAGCTGTTCACCCGCAACGACCGGTTGCAGGTCTCGAGCTTCCGTAATCGCCCGATCTATTCCGACGGCACGCGCACCGACGTCGTCCCCTTCACTGGCGCGACGGAACGTGGCAGCGGGCTCTTCCCGCGCGGCGCGGTCCAGGGCAGCCAGGAGTTCGAGCGCGAACGCTACGGCTATTCGGCGGCGCTGCAATGGCGCTCGCCCGACGGGTCGATGGAAGCGGCATTCCAGTTCCTGCGCTCCGACGCGCGCCAGGCCTGGACCGAGAACACCATCGAGATCGCGACCGACAACGTCACCGCTGCGGGCGACAGCCGCGCGCGTGCGGGCACGTCGATCAGCTTCGACGACGACGCGCTGTTTTCGGAAGGCCTGATCACCGGCCCGACCGGCTGGCGCGCCGACCAGCAGACCCCACCCGGAACGGGCGCGGCATTGGCGGGCACCCGCACGCCGGCCTTCGGCCTGCAATCGAACAACCAGTTCCGCGAGCATCTCGAGCAGAGCGTCACCGACGATTACGGCTTCAACTTCAAATGGGACGTCACCGACCGGATCGGGCTGGTCTTCGATTACGACCATGTCGAATCGCGCGGCAACATCGTCGACAACACGTTGTGGGGCACGACCTACCAGGACGCGGCAATCCGGCTCAACGGCAAGGACCTTCCCGACGTCAGCTTCGTCCGGCCGCAGACCTGCGAGACCTCGGGCACCAACGCACAGGGTGTGTGCACCGGT